>NZ_CP126279.1:1857168-2166696 GCF_003234815.2 Curtobacterium sp. MCBD17_035
CATCGCGACGCCCCGGGACTCCATGTCGGCGAGGACGGACACGAGCGGGAGCTCGATGTCGTCGAGCACGCGCAACGACCCGGGGTCGATCCGGGCGCGGAGCGCGGTCTCGACCCGGAGGGTGTACCAGGCTCGTGTCGCCGCGCTCGCCGGCTCCGACTCGGGGACGAGCTGGTTCGGGTCGGCCGTGGGCATGGTCTCGCGGAGCTCGCCGTAGACGAGGTCCTCGAGCGACTGCCCCTGCCGGGCCGGGTTCGCGAGCCACCCCGTCACGCGGGGGTCGCCCGCGAGGCCGCCGAGCGTGAACCCCGCCGTCGCGAGCGCCTGGACCGCCGCCTTCGCGTCGTGCAGGTGCTTCGGCGCGTCCCCGGCGAGCCAGGTCTGCAACTGCTCGTAGTCACGCGCTCCACTGCCCCCGGGCACGAGCACGGCGTCGTCGTGCGTCGCGATGCCGATCGCGCTGAGACGCCCGTCGACGGTCTCGACCGACACCCCGAAGCCGTTGTCCGCGTCGTGCTCGGTCTTGGTGCGGAGCCAGTGTCCCAGCTCCTCGTCGATCAGGGTCCGCGCGGCCGGCGGCGTCGGAGCACCGTCGTCCACCCCGCCCTCGGTCGCAGCGTCGCCGCCGTCACCGGTCCCGGCGACCTTGAACACGCGGTCGAGGAGCGTGCGGAACTGCAGGCGGTCGAACAGCTCACGCACCACGGCCTCGTCGACCGGACGGATGACGACGTCGGCCGGCCCCACCGGCAGCTCGACGTCGCGCACGAGACGGTTCAGGCGGCGGTTCCGCACCGCGCGGTCCTTCTGTTCGCGGAGGTTGGCGCCCACGACGCCCTTGATCTCGTCGGCGTGCTCGAGGACACCGTCGAGCGAGCCGTACTGGGTGATCCACTTGACGGCGGTCTTCTCGCCCACCTTGTCGATCCCGACGAGGTTGTCGCTGGTCTCGCCCACGAGCGCCGCGATGTCCGGGTACTGGTGCGGTTCGATGCCGTACCGCTCGTACACCTTGTCGCGGTCGTAGCGGGTCAGTTCGGACACGCCCCGCACCGACGGGTAGAGCAGCGTCACGTCGTCGTCGACGAGCTGGATGGCGTCGCGGTCACCCGAGACGACGTACACGCGGTACCCCTGCTGCGCGCCCTGCAGCGACAGCGTGGCGAGGATGTCGTCGGCCTCGTAGTCCTCTTTCGTGACCGTGGTGATGCCCATGGCATGCAGGGCCTCTTGCAGGAGCGGGATCTGCCCCTTGAACTCCTCGGGGGTCTCGGAGCGGGTGCCCTTGTAGTCCTCGTACTCACGGGTGCGGAACGAGAACCGCGAGATGTCGAACGCCACGGCGATGTGGGTCGGTCGTTCGCGCTGCAAGAGCATGAGCAGCATCGAGATGAAGCCGTGGATCGCGTTCGTGTGCTGGCCTTCGCGGTTCACGAAGCTGTCGACCGGCAACGCGTAGAACGCCCGGAACGCCAGAGAGTGTCCGTCGATGACCAGGAGGGTAGGCTTTTCCGCGTCCGACACCCGGACAGCCTATCCACGGCCGGTGACAACCCCGGAGGCCACGAGTGACCGACAGCCCGACCATCACCGGCTCCCCCGAGGGCGTCGAGCGGTACGAACAGCGCGGGATCGGTGAACTCGCCGAGAAGATGGGCATGCAGATCCTCGAGCTGAGCGCCGAGCGCGCCGTCGGCACGATCCCGGTCGAGGGCAACCGTCAGCCGGTCGGGCTGCTGCACGGCGGGGCGTTCGTGGTCCTCGCCGAGAGCCTGGGTTCGATGGCGGCGACCGTCCACGCCGGCCCCGGGCGCATCGCGGTCGGCATCGAGCTGAACGCGTCACACAGCCGGAGCGCCACGACAGGCGTCGTCACGGGTACGTGCACCGCGATCCACCTCGGCCGCACCCTGTGCACGCACGAGATCGTGCTCACCGACGACGAGGGGCGACGCTGCTCGACGGTCCGCATCACCAACCTGCTCCGCGACGCCTGACCGCCGCCGCGCCGCTGGCCGGTCGCGCTACTTCTTGACGCTGAGCTGCTCGATGATCGCCTTGGCGACGTCGTGCATGGTGAGCCGCCGGTCCATCGAGGCCTTCTGGATCCACCGGAAGGCCTCGGGCTCCGTCAGGCCCATCTTCTCGTTGAGGAGCCCCTTCGCGCGGTCGACGAGCTTGCGGGTCTCGAACCGCTCGACGAGGTCGGCGACCTCGGCCTCGAGTGTGATGATCTGCTGGTGCCGAGAGAGCGCGATCTCGATCGCGGGCAGCAGGTCGTTCGGCGTGAACGGCTTCACGACGTATGCGAGGGCACCGGCCTCGGTCGCACGCTCGACGAGCTCCTTCTGACTGAAGGCCGTCAGCAGCACGACCGGCGCGATGTGGTTCTTCGACAGCCGCTCGGCCGCGGAGATCCCGTCGAGCTGCGGCATCTTGACGTCCATGATCACGAGGTCGGGCCGCAGGTCCGTGGCGAGCGCGACAGCGGTCTCGCCATCGCCGGCCTCGCCGACCACGTCGAAGCCGTTGTCCCGGAGGATCTCGACGATGTCGAGGCGGATGAGCGACTCGTCCTCCGCGACGACGACGCGACGGGGTGCGGTGGGGGTTGCTTCTGTGTCACTCACGCGGCAATCCTACTATGCGCATCCCGGCCCTCCCGGAGTCCCGGGACGGTCAGCAGGCGACGTCGTTCCGGCGACCGGTGATCCTGCCGGGCGCCGTCGGTACGAGTGGCGGGACTCGAACCCGCACGCCGTGAGGCAGAGCATTTTGAGTGCCCCGTGTCTGCCGATTCCACCACACTCGCGTCCTGCTCAGGCTAGCAGGAGGGCCGGACCGCACCAGGTGAGGCAAGCCTGTCCATGCTGGCGGTGCAGGTCCGGTGGTGGTTCCATTCCTGCATGTCGCACGCAACGGACCTCGCCCTGCCGGAGACGAGCGCCGTCGACGACGCGACGAGCGCCGGTCGACTCAACTGGCTCCGGGCGGGCCTCCTCGGTGCGAACGACGGGATCGTGTCCGTCGCGGCGATCGTCGTCGGCGTGGCGGGTGCCGGCGCGTCGACCGGAGCGATCGCCGCCGCCGGCACGGCCGGACTCGTCGGAGGCGCCATCTCGATGGCCCTCGGCGAGTACGTCTCGGTCAGCGGCCAGCGGGACGCACAGCGCACCGGACTGGCCGCACGCCAAGCGGAGCGCGCGGCAGAGGCCGAGGACGCCGGCGCGATCGCCGGTCACTACGCCGCCCTCGGCGTCGACCCCGACACCGCAGCGTCGATCGCGGCCGAGCTCGTGCGTCCCGAGGTGCGACGTCGACGCGCCGCCATCGCCCTCGCGGACGAGGAAGCCGACATGGTCAGCCCGTGGCGCGCCGCGTGGGTCTCGGCGGCGACGTTCACGGTCGGCGCCCTGTTGCCCCTGTTCGCCATCCTGATCCCGCCAGCCGGTGCTCGGGTGCCCGCGACGATCGTCGCCGTGCTCCTCGCCCTCGCCGTGACCGGCGCGACCGGGGCGACCCTCGGCGGCGCGGCCCGCGGCCGCGCGACGGTGCGGGTGGTGGTCGGCGGGGCCCTCGCACTCGCGGCGACCTACGCCGCCGGACTGCTCCTCGGCGCGCACGTCGGCGGATGATCGCGAGGTCCTCCGTCGGCTCGCTGAACACCCGCTGAGCGCGGCGCCCGCCCGATCGGTACCGTCTGCCCGGAACCCGGAACCTGGATCCGACCCCGAGCCCGGGATCCGACGGAGAGGGACAGCCAACGTGGACACACGTGCGGTCCGGACCTTCCGCGTGTTCGTGGTGACCACCGCGGTCGTCGCGATCGTGCTCGGCGGTGTCGGCATCCTGTGGCCACGCCCGACGCTCGTCGTGCTCGCACTCCTGTTCGGCGTCGATCTCGTCGTCGCCGGGGTCCTGCGGGTGGGCTCGGCGGCGATCGGCCGGGGCACGCACCGGGTCTGGCGCTGGGTGTCGATCGTCGGTGGCGTGTTCGTGGCAGCCGCGGGGCTCGTCTGCCTGCTCGACCCGGCGGCCCCGCTCGTCGTCCTGGCGACGCTCGGCGGGATCGGGTTCGTCGTCGAGGGCGTCGCGGCACTCGTCGGCGCGGTCGTCGGCCACCCGGGCTCGTCGCGCGGACCGAGTGCGGTGAGCGGTGCGCTGTCGATCCTCGCCGGTGTGGCGGTCCTGGTCGCACCCGGACTCGCGTTGGCGGCGTTCGTCGTCCTCGCCGGCATCGTCCTCGTCGTCGTCGGCATCGCGGCGCTGCTGCTCGTCCCGCCCCGCGCCGCCATCCGCGGATGACGCCACGGCACCGTGCGTCCCGCACCGGAACGTGCCGGCGGGAGGACGGCCGGGGACCGGACCACCCGGACGGTCAGATGCCGGCGGTCCCGAACAGCAACCCGAGCAGGTAGGTCACCGCTGCCGCACCGTACCCGATCGCGAGCTGCCGCAGGGCCCGCCGTGCGGGGGACGCACCGGAGAGCACACCGACGACCGCCCCGGACACGAGCAGCGCGATGCCGACCAGCACCGCGGCGACCGCGACGGCGGACCACTCCCCGAGTCCGAACAGGTACGGGAGGACGGGGACCACGGCCCCCGACGCGAAGAACACGAAACTCGAGAACGCGGCGCTCAGCCCGCTCCCGACCGCCTCGTGCTCCAGCGTGCCGACGGCCCCCGTCTCCGACGTCTGCCGGAGTCCGGTGAGCACCTCGTGGGCGTGCTGCGCCGCCGCGGCCTCGTCCATCCCGCGCGCTCGGTAGACGAGCGCGAGTTCGTTCTGGTCGACGTCGAGGTCGACCACGGCCTGGCCGGCCTCGGGATGCGGAGCGGAGGCGTCGAGCAGCTCGCGCTGCGACCGCACGGACACGTACTCCCCCGCCCCCATGGAGAGTGCACCGGCGAGCAGCCCCGCCACGCCGCTCAACGACACGACGTGCTGGTCGGCGCCGGACGCGCCGATGCCGATGATGAGCGCCAGGTTCGACACCAGGCCGTCGTTCGCGCCGAACACCGCGGCCCGGAAGGTGCCGGACAGACGGAGTCGCCCCCGGTTCGCCAGACCGCGCACGACCTCGCCGTGGATGCGCTCGTCCGCCGCCATCGCCGCCGAGGCGTCGACGTCCGCCCCGTACGGAGACCGGTCCTCGGTGCGCTGCATCAGCGCGAGCACGAACACCGAACCGAAGCGCTTCGCGAGGCCCGCGAGGATCCGGGTCCGCAGATCGCCACGGAGGGGACGCCCCACGTCGTCGCCGAGCAGCTCGAGCCAGTGCTGCTCGTGGCGCCCCTCGGCCTCGGCGAGGGCGAGCAGGATGTCCCGCTCCTCACCGGACCGCCGCGCGGCCAGGTTCCGGTAGACCGACGCCTCGGCGCGTTCGTCGGCGAGGTACCGGCGCCAGCGCCGGAGCTCGGTCGGCGGACGTCGCGCGCGACCGTCGGTCGACGTCGAGACCACGCCCCGTGCCTCCTGTTCGGATCCGGCGGTCAGTTGCGGACGTAGGCCGGAGCAGCCTCCGCGTGGGCGTCGCCGACGCGGTGCACGCGGAGGTCGTTCGTCGACCCCGGCAGCCCGGGAGGCGAACCGGCCGTGACGACGACGCGGTCGCCGGGCTTGGCGAGGCCGTGCCCGATGAGGAGGTCGTCGACCTGCGGGAAGAGCTCGTCGGTGTGCGTCATGCGCTCGACCAGGAACGAGCGGACGCCCCACGTCAGCGCCATGCGGCGTCGCGTCGCCTCGTTCGGGGTGAAGGCGATGATCGGCAGACCGTGGCGGAGCCGGGACATGCGGCGAGCCGAGTCGCCGGACTCCGTGAAGACGCAGAGGTACGACGCCTCGGTGAACTCCGCGATCTCGACGGCGGCGAGGGTGATCGCACCGCCGAGGGTGCGGGGCTTCGTGCCGAGCGGCGCGATCCGCTCGAGGCCGTGGTCCTCGGTCGACTCGACGATGCGGGCCATGGTGCGGACCGTCTCCACCGGGTACTCGCCGACGCTCGTCTCGCCCGAGAGCATGACCGCGTCCGCGCCGTCGAGGACCGCGTTCGCGACGTCCGAGGTCTCGGCGCGCGTCGGGATGGGGCTCGAGATCATCGACTCGAGCATCTGCGTGGCGACGATGACGGGCTTCGCCATGCGGCGGGACAGCTCGACGGCGCGCTTCTGCACGATCGGCACGGCCTCGAGCGGCAGCTCGACACCGAGGTCCCCGCGCGCGACCATGATCGCGTCGAAGGCGTCGATGATCTCCTCGAGCGCGTCCACGGCCTGCGGCTTCTCGACCTTCGCGATGACCGGGAGCCGCTTGCCCTCCTCGTCCATGATCTCGTGGGCGCGCTCGACGTCGGCGGCGTTGCGGACGAACGAGAGCGCGATGAGGTCGGCGCCCTGCCGGATCGCCCAGCGGAGGTCTGCCTCGTCCTTCTCGCTCAACGCGGGGACGTTCACGGCGACGCCGGGGAGGTTGATGCCCTTGTTGTTCGACACCGTCCCGGGCACGACGACCTCGGTGCGCACGCGGACGCCGTCCGAGTCGAGCACCCGGAGGCGGACACGGCCGTCGTCGATGAGGAGCGGGTCGCCGGGCTTGACGTCCTGTGGGAGCCCCTTGAACGTCGTCCCGCACACGTCCTTCGAGCCGGGGACGTCCTCGGTGGTGATCGTGAAGACGTCGCCGGCCGCGAGCTCGTGGGGGCCGTCCGCGAACCGCGCGAGGCGGATCTTCGGGCCCTGCAGGTCGACGAGGACCGCGACGGGCTTGCCGAGGTCGTCCGCCGCACGTCGGACGTTCTCGTAGTTCGCCTCGTGCACGCTGTAGTCACCGTGGCTGAGGTTCAGCCGGGCCACGTCGACGCCCGCCTGGATGATGTCCTTGACGGTCTCGTAGTCCGAGGTCGCCGGTCCGAGCGTCGAAACGATCTTTGCGCGTCTCAATGGTGTCCTTCGTGTGGTGGATGTCGTGCTGCGGTGGCGCCCGCACGGGCGGTCCCGGCCGGACGACCGGCCACCGGCAGCCTACCGGCCGGTGCCGCTCCGTCAGACGCTGATCGCGCGGTCGGTCGCACGGACCGGGGCCGGGAGGCGAGTGGATCCCTCGAGGTAGCGGTCCACCTCGGCGGCCGCCGCGCGGCCCTCCGCGATCGCCCAGACGATGAGGGACTGCCCGCGACCGGCGTCACCGGCGACGAACACCCCGGGCTCGTTGGTCGTGTAGTCGACACCCCGCTCGAGGGCGCCGGACGGCGCGAACGGGAGGCCCAGCTGCGGCTCGAGCGTGTCGCGTTCCGGTCCGGTGAAGCCCATCGCGATGAGCACGAGGTCCGCGGGGATCTCACGCTCGGTCCCCGACTTCGGCACACGGCGGCCGTCGAGGTACTCGGTCTCCGCGACCCGGAGGGCCCGCACCTCGCCGGCCTCGTTCGCCAGGAACTCGACGGTCGAGGCGAGGTACCGACGCTCGCCGCCCTCTTCGTGCGCGCTCGAGACCTCGAACACCGTCGGGAACATCGGCCAGGGCTGGTCCGACGGACGCTCGAGCGGCGGCTGCTTGCCGATCGCCAGGTTCGTCACACTGATGGCGCCCTGCCGATGCGCGGTGCCGATGCAGTCCGCGCCCGTGTCACCGCCACCGATCACGACGACGTGCTTGCCCTCCGCCGTGATCTGGTTGTCGACCACCGTGCCGGCACCGGTGCGGTTCTGCTGCACGAGGTACTCCATGGCGAAGTGGACGCCGGACAGGTCCCGGCCCGGGATCGGCAGGTCGCGCGGGACCGTCGCGCCCGTGGCGACCACGACGGCGTCGTACCGGCTCTTCAGGTCGGACCAGCTGATGTCCACGCCGATCTCCACGCCCGCGCGGAACCGGGTGCCCTCGGCCTGCATCTGCTGCAGACGGAGGTCGATCTGCCGCTTCTCCATCTTGAAGTCGGGGATGCCGTAGCGCAGGAGGCCGCCGATCCGGTCGTCGCGCTCGTACACCGCGACGGTGTGCCCGGCGCGCGTGAGCTGCTGCGCGGCGGCGAGTCCCGCGGGACCCGACCCGACGACCGCGACCGTCTTGCCCGTGAGTCGCTCGGGCGGGTGCGGCGTCACCCAGCCGTTCTGGAACGCCTGGTCGATGATCGAGACCTCGACCTGCTTGATCGTCACCGGTGGCTGGTTGATGCCGAGCACGCACGCGGCCTCGCACGGCGCCGGGCACAGCCGCCCGGTGAACTCCGGGAAGTTGTTCGTCGCGTGCAGGCGCTCGATCGCCTGTCGGCCCTCGCCGCGCCACATGAGGTCGTTCCACTCAGGGATGAGGTTCCCGAGGGGGCAGCCCTGGTGGCAGAACGGCACGCCGCAGTCCATGCAGCGCCCGGCCTGGCGCCGGAGCGCACCCGGTTCCTGCTGCTCGTAGACCTCTTTCCAGTCCATGAGCCGCACCGGCACGGGCCGACGGGGCGGCAGTTCGCGTTCCTGGACCTTGAGGAAGCCCTTCGGGTCAGCCACGGGTCATCACCTCCGGTGACGTGTGGGTCGATCGGGGTCGGACGGACCCCGTGGGTGGGACGGATCGGATCCGGGTGCGCTCAACCACCGGTGACCTCCAGGATGCGGTTCCAGACGACGTCGCCGTCGGGGTCGAGCCCCTCGTCGACCGCGGTCTGGCGGGTCTTGAGGACGGCAGCGTAGTCGCGCGGGAGCACCTTGACGAACGCGGTGAGGTCCGGGTCCTCGGCCAGGATCGACCGGGCCAGCCCGGAATCGGTCTCGGCCACGTGACGCTCGAGCAGATCGGTCACGATCTCGGCGTCCGCGCTGTCGAGCGACGACAGGACGAGCTCGCCGGACGCGAGGGCGTCCTGGTTGACGTCCTCCGGTCGGAGCCCGCGGACGTACGCGGTGCCGCCCGACATGCCGGCGCCGAGGTTGCGGCCGGTCGCGCCGAGGATCAGTGCGAGACCGCCGGTCATGTACTCGAGCGCGTGGTCGCCCACGCCCTCGACCACGGCCGTGGCGCCCGAGTTCCGGACGAGGAACCGCTCGCCGACGATCCCGCGGATGAACATCGACCCCTGCGTGGCGCCGTATCCGATGACGTTGCCGGCGATGACGTTCTCCTCGGCCGCGAACCCGGCACCCTCGGTGGGGCGGACGACGATCTCGCCGCCGGAGAGCCCCTTGCCGACGTAGTCGTTGCTGTCGCCGAAGAGCCGGATGCGGACGCCCGAGGGCAGGAACGCGCCGAGCGACTGCCCGGCGGATCCGCGGAGCGTCACCTCGATCGCGCCGGCCGGGAGGCCGTTCTCACCGTGTCGCACCGTCACCTCGTGCCCGAGCATGGTCCCGACCGCGCGCTCGGTGTTCCGGACCGGCAGGTCGAGCGCGACGTGGCCGCCGTGCTCGAGGACGTCGGTCGCGGCGTGGATGAGCCCGTTGTCGAAGTGGGCGTCCAGCTCGTGGTCCTGCTCGCGCAGGTTCCGGCGCGGCTCGTCGTCGGCGAACTCCGGCCCGCGCAGGACCGGGGCGAGGTCGAGCCCGGAGGCCTTCCAGTGCTCGACGGCGCGGTCGACGTCGAGGACCTCGGTGTGCCCGATCGCCTCCTCGAGGCTGCGGAACCCGAGCTCGGCGAGGTACTCGCGGACCTCCTGTGCCAGGAACTCGAAGAAGTTCACGACGAACTCCGGCTTGCCCGTGAAGCGCTTGCGGAGCTCCGGGTTCTGCGTCGCGACGCCGACCGGGCACGTGTCGAGGTGGCACACCCGCATGAGGATGCAGCCCTCGACGACGAGCGGTGCCGTCGCGAACCCGTACTCCTCGCCCCCGAGCAGTGCGGCCACCACGACGTCACGCCCGGTCTTCATCTGACCGTCGACCTGGACCACGACGCGGTCGCGCATCTTGTTGAGCATGAGCGTCTGCTGGGTCTCGGCCAGGCCGATCTCCCACGGCGTCCCCGCGTGCTTGAGCGAGTTGAGCGGGCTCGCGCCGGTGCCGCCGTCGTGGCCCGAGACGAGCACGACGTCGGCGAGTGCCTTCGTGACCCCCGCCGCGACCGCACCGATGCCCGACTGGCTCACGAGCTTGACGTGCACGCGCGCGGACGGGTTCGCTCGCTTGACGTCGAAGATGAGCTGCTTGAGGTCCTCGATCGAGTAGATGTCGTGGTGCGGCGGCGGTGAGATGAGGCCGACACCGGCGGTGGCGTGGCGGGTGCGCGCCACCCAGGGGTAGACCTTGGCCGGCGGGAGCTGGCCACCCTCGCCCGGCTTCGCACCCTGCGCCATCTTGAGCTGGATGTCCGTCGCGTGTGTCAGGTACATGCTCGTCACGCCGAAGCGCCCCGAGGCGACCTGCTTGATCGCGCTCCGGCGCTCGGGGTCGAGCAGTCGTTCGACGTCCTCCCCGCCCTCACCCGTGTTCGAGCGTCCGCCGAGCCGGTTCATGGCGATCGCGAGTGTCTCGTGGGCCTCCCGGGAGATGGAGCCGTAGCTCATCGCACCCGTGTTGAACCGCTTGACGATCGACTCGATGGGCTCGACCTCGTCGAGGGGCACCGGCGGGCGGAGTCCCTTGTGGAACGAGAAGAGTCCGCGCAGGGTCATGAGCTGCTCGGCCTGGTCGTCGACCGCGGACGAGTACTCGCGGAAGATGTCGTACCGGCGGGCGCGCGTGGCGTGCTGCAGCCGGAACACCGTCTCGGGGTTGAACAGGTGCGGCGGTCCCTCGCGGCGCCACTGGTACTCACCACCGGTGGCCAGGCGCTCGTGTGCGCTGACCGCACCGTCCTGCGGGTAGGCGCTCGCGTGCCGTTCGGCGTTCTCGCGGGCGATGACCTCGATGCCGACCCCGCCCAGGATCGACGACGTGCCGGTGAAGTACTCGTCGACGAACTCCTGGCTCAGTCCGACGGCCTCGAACGCCTGCGCCGCAGCGTAGCTCGACACCGTCGAGATGCCCATCTTTGACATGATCTTGAGCACGCCCTTGCCGAGCGCCTTGATGACGTTCTTGACGGCCTGTTCTGGCGTCATGCCGGGGAGCATCCCCGACCGGACGAGGTTCTCGCAGGTCTCCATCGCGAGGTACGGGTTGATCGCGGACGCGCCGTACCCGATGAGGGTCGCGACGTGGTGGACTTCGCGGACGTCGCCGGCCTCGACGATCAGACCGACCTTCATCCGCTGCTCGGTCCGGATGAGGTGGTGGTGCACGGCCGCGAGCATGAGCAGGCTCGGAACGGGCGCGAGGTCCACCGTGCCGTCACGGTCGGAGAGCACGATGAACTGCTTGCCGCCCTCGATCGCGGCGTCGACCTCGTCGAGCATCGCGCGGATCCGCGTCTGCATCGCCTGCTCGCCCGCGTCGACGCGGTAGAGCCCCTTGACCGTGACGGTGAGCTGCCGTCCGGACTCGGTCTCGAAGTGCTCGATCTTGGCGAGCTGGTCGTTGTCGATCACCGGGAAGTCCAGGACGATCTGCTTCGCGTGCTCCGGCGTCGCGTCGAGGAGGTTGCGCTCCGGGCCCAGCCCGAGTCCCATGCTCGTCACGACGGACTCGCGGATCGAGTCGAGCGGCGGGTTCGTCACCTGCGCGAACTGCTGGGTGAAGTAGTCGAACAGCAACCGGGGCCGCTCCGACAGCACCGCGATGGGCGTGTCCGACCCCATGGCGCCGAGGGGTTCGGCTCCCGTCTGCGCCATCGGACGCAGCAGGATCCGGACTTCCTCCTCCGTGTACCCGAAGGCACGCTGCCGTCGGGTCACGGACGCCGGGGTGTGTACGACGTGCTCGCGGTCCGGCAGGTCCTCGAGGTTGATCCGGCCCGCGGCCAGCCACGCGGCCCACGGCCCGGAGGCGGCCAGCTCACGCTTGACCTCGTCGTCCTCGATGATGCGCCCGGCCTCGGTGTCGACGAGGAACATGCGGCCCGGCCGCAGGCGCCCCTTCCGGACGACCCGCTCGGCCGGGACGTCGATGACACCCGTCTCGCTCGCGAGCACGACGAGGCCCTCGTCGGTCACGAGGAAGCGACCCGGCCGGAGGCCGTTGCGGTCCAGCGTCGCACCGACCAGCGAGCCGTCGGTGAACGTGATGGCGGCGGGGCCGTCCCACGGCTCCATGAGCATCGAGTGGTACTCGTAGAACGCCCGGAGGTCGGGATCCATGTCCGCGCGGTTCTCCCACGCCTCGGGCACCATCATCGACACGGCGTGCGGCAGCGATCGGCCCGACAGGCTGAGGAGTTCGACGACCTCGTCGAACGACGCCGAGTCGCTCGCGGCCGGACTGACGATCGGGAGCAACGGCGCCATGTCGCCGAGGAGCTCGTTCTCGAGCTGCGACTGCCGTGCGCGCATCCAGTTGCGGTTGCCGCGCACCGTGTTGATCTCGCCGTTGTGCGCGATCATCCGGAACGGCTGCGCCAGTGGCCAGGACGGGAAGGTGTTCGTCGAGTAGCGCGAGTGCACGATCGCGAGCTTCGAGGCGAACCGTTCGTCGCTCAGGTCCGGGTAGAACGGCTCGAGCTGGAGGGTCGTGACCATGCCCTTGTAGACGATGGTCCGACTCGACAGCGACATGAAGTACACGTCCTGGTCGCGCTCGATCCGCTTGCGGAGGCGGAAGGTCTGTCGGTCGAGCGCGATCCCCGACCGCGGCGTGCCGTCCTGGTCGTGGCGCTCGCTCGCGACGAAGCACTGCTCGAACGCCGGCATGGCAGCTCGCGCGAGCGTGCCGAGCTCGTCCGGGCGCACGGGCACCTCGCGCCAACCGAGGACCCGGAGCCCCTCGTCCGTCGCGACGGCCTCGATCGCCGCCTTGACGGCGGCGCGCGCGTCCGCGTTGGTCGGGAGGTACGCCGTACCCACCGCGTACCCGCCCGCGTCGGGCAGCGCGAACGGCACGACCTCGCGGAGGAAGGCGTCCGGGACCTGGCAGAGGATCCCCGCGCCGTCACCCGTGCCGGCGTCGCTGCCGATGGCACCGCGGTGTTCGAGGTGACGGAGGGCACCGAGCGCCGCGTCGACGATGTCGTGACCGGGCGTTCCGCGGAGCGTGGCGACCATGGCCAGACCGCAGGCGTCCTTCTCGTTCGCCGGGTCGTACGCGCCGACGGCGGCCGGGACCGCACTGAAACGCTGGTGGGGTGGCAGGAGCGCCATGGGAACCGTCCTCACGAGGAGATGGGGAACTGGGACGTCGAGCGGTCGACTGGACCCGGTGGTACGTCGCCGAGCGGCGAGGCGTGTGCCCGGGCACAGCCGCCCGTGACGGTGCTCCGGGCGGCGTGCGAGGTGTCGGGCCACTTGTGGTGACCCTACGACGGTCGGGTCCCGCGCGGGACCCGGACGACATCACGAGTTGCTGTGGACGTGCTGTCGTCGGACCGCGGCGCTGCCGCGGTCGGTCGGAGTTCAGCTCGGGTGTGCCCTAGCTGCGGTCGGCGGCGGTGGCGACCGGTTCCGGATCGGTGACGACGAGCGGTTCGTCGTCGGACTCCGAGTAGGTGTCGTCAGATCCTACACTGCTGGCCGCGCGCGGACCGCGACCGGGCAGGTACCCGCTGGGCTCGGTACCCGGGTGTCGCCGGGTCTGCACGACGAAGATGACGATGCCGAGCACGATCGCCGCGAGTGCGGCCCAGACGTTCGTGCGGACTCCGAAGAAGGTCTCGCTCGTGTCGACCCGGATCGACTCGAGCACGGACCGCCCCGCGCCGTACCAGATCAGGTAGAGCGCGAGGACGCGGCCCCACTGCAGGTGGAAGCGCCGGTCGATGAGCACGATGACCGCGAACCCGACGAGGTTCCAGATGATCTCGTAGAGGAACGTCGGGTGGAACAGCGTCCCGGCCGGCAGACCGACCGGGTACGCGGGGTTCGACTGCTCGATCTGGAGCCCCCAGGGCAGGTTCGTCGGCATGCCGAAGAGCTCGTGGTTGAAGTAGTTGCCGAGTCGGCCGAACGCCTGAGCGACGAGCAGCCCGGGCGCGACGGCGTCGACGAAGGTGGTGAACCGGAGCCCGACGTACCGGCAGGCCCACCAGGCACCGAGGGCGCCGGCGATCAGGGCGCCGAAGATGGCGAGCCCGCCCTCCCAGATGGCGAACGGTTCCCACCATGCGATGCCCGGCCCGAAGTAGTCCCCGACGTGGGTGAACACGTGGTAGGCGCGTCCGCCGATGATGCCGAGCGGGACCGCGCCGATCGCGATGTCGACGATGACCCACTTCTCGACGCCGCGACGCACCAGCCGACGGTCGGTGATGACGACGCAGGCGACGATCCCGAGCAGGATGCAGATGGCGTAGGCGTGGATCCGGAAGTCGAGTGGGAAGGACCACCCGAAGACCCGGTCCAGCCAGTTCGTCAGATCGAAGTACTGCCAGGCCGTGCTCGGGCTCGGGATGCTCAGGGGAAGCATGGAGGGGCGTACGCCTTTCGTCGCTGTTCCGTCAGACGACCGGCGAGGCCGGGCCGTCGTCGGAGATCACTGTAGCGCCACGGGTCAGGTCGGCAGCGCGGCGGCCGACGCCCCGGACGCCCTCGTCCTGCAGGGCCCGGACGAACGCCGAACCGATGATCGCGCCGTCCGCGTAGGCGAGGATCTCCGACACCTGCTCCGCGGTCGAGATCCCGAGACCGACGCAGGTGCGCTCGACCCCCGCGGAGCGCAGGCGCGACACGACCGAGCGCGCAGCGGCGTCGACGCCCGAACGAGCACCCGTCACGCCCATGGTGGACACGGCGTACACGAAGCCCCGGCTCGCCTCGACGGCCTGGCGCATGCGGTCGTCGGACGAGGACGGCGCGGCCAGGAACACGCGGTCGGCGCCGGTGCGCTCGGACGCTGCGATCCACTCGCCTGCTTCGTCCGGGATGAGGTCGGGCGTGATGAGCCCGGACCCGCCCGCGGCGGCGAGGTCGTCCGCGAACCGGTCGACGCCGTAGCGCAGCACCGGGTTCCAGTACGTCATGACGAGGACCGGGACGTCGGCCCGCTCGGTGATCGCGTGCACGGCGTCGAAGACGTGCGCCACGCGGAAGCCGTTCGCGAGACTCGTCTCGGTCGCGCGCTGGATGACCGGGCCGTCCATGACCGGGTCGGAGTACGGCAGGCCGAGCTCGATCGCGTCGACCCCGTTCTCGGCGAGGGCCACCGCGGCCGCCACACTCGTGGGCAGGTCCGGGAACCCCGCGGGGAGGTAGCCGACGACCGCCCCGGCACGCTCGGCGTTCGCGGTGTCGATGGCGGCGCGCACGGACCGCGACGGCGTGGTGCTCACAGCTGCTCCGCTCCCTCGTCGATGAGCCCGAACCAGCGGCTGGCGGTCGCGACGTCCTTGTCCCCGCGCCCGGACAACGACACCAGGACGACGGCGTCGGGGCCGAGCCGCGCCCCCAGCTTCACCGCGCCCGCGAGCGCGTGGGCCGACTCGATCGCCGGGATGATCCCCTCCGTGCGCGTCAGCAGCCGGAAGGCGTCCATGGCCTCGACGTCGGTGATCGGCTCGTAGGTGGCGCGCCCGATCGCAGCGAGGTGAGCGTGCTCCGGGCCGACGCTCGGGTAGTCGAGGCCGGCGGACACCGAGTGGCTCTCGATCGTCTGCCCGTCGTCGTCCTGCATGAGGTAGGACTTCGCCCCGTGGAGGACGCCCGACCGGCCGAGGGTGATGCTCGCCGCGTGCCGTCCGCTCTGCACGCCCTCGCCACCCGCCTCGAAGCCGTACAGCGCCACGGACTCGTCGTCGAGGAACGCCTCGAAGATGCCCATCGCGTTCGACCCGCCACCGACGCACGCCGCGACCGCGTCGGGCAGGCGCCCGGTGAGCTCGAGGACCTGGGCACGGGCCTCCTCGCCGATCACCTTGTGGAACTCACGGACCATCTCGGGGAACGGGTGCGGGCCGGCGACCGTGCCGAGCAGGTAATGCGTGGTGTCGACGTTCGCCACCCAGTCCCGCAGGGCCTCGTTGATGGCGTCCTTGAGCGTGCGCGAACCGGTCTCGACGGCGACGACCTGGGCCCCGAGCAACCGCATGCGCGCGACGTTGAGCGCCTGGCGCTCCGTGTCGACGGCACCCATGTAGACCACGCACTCCATGCCGAACAGCGCCGCGGCGGTGGCGGTGGCGACGCCGTGCTGGCCCGCCCCGGTCTCGGCGATCAGCCGGGTCTTGCCGAGCCGCTTGGCCACGAGCGCCTGCCCGAGCACGTTGTTGATCTTGTGCGACCCGGTGTGGTTGAGGTCCTCGCGCTTGAGGACCACCCGGGCACCACCGGCGTGTTCGGCGAACCGCGGGACCTCGGTGATGATCGACGGCCGGCCGGTGTAGTCGCGCTGCAGGGCGTCGAGTTCGGCGTGGAACGCCGGATCCGCCCAGGCGGCGCGGAAGGCCTGCTCGAGTTCGTCGAGCGCCAACACGAGCGACTCGGGGACGAACCGTCCGCCGAAATCGCCGAAGTACGGACCATGGAGGTCGCGGAGGTGGGTCACGTGGTGCTCCGGTGAGGAGGGTCCGGGCGGGCCCGGCGGATGGGTTCTAGACGACGCGGAACGCGGCGAGCGTCGCCGCCGGGTCGTCACCGGTCACGAGGGCCTCGCCGACGAGCACGGCATCGGCGCCCGCGGCGCGGTAGTGGGCGACGTCGGCGGGCGACGACACGGCGGACTCGGCCACGCGGACCACGCCATCCGGCACCGCACCGACGAGGCGCCCGAAGAGGTCGCGGTCGAGCGAGAAGTCGGTCAGGTCGCGGGCGTTGACACCGAGGATGCGCGCCCCGGCGTCGAGCCCGCGGCTGACCTCGTCCGCTGAGTGGGCCTCGACCAGTGCCCGCATCCCGAGCTGCTCGACGAGCGTGTGGAGTTCGACGAGCCGGGGCTGGTCCAGCGCGGCGACGATGAGCAACACGATGTCGGCGCCCGACGCCCGCGCCTCGAGCACCTGGTAGGGATCGGCGATGAAGTCCTTGCGCAGCACCGGGACGGCCACCCGGGCCCGGACGGCCTCGAGGTCGGCGAGGCTCCCCCGGAACCGGCGCCCTTCGGTCAGGACGCTGATCGCGCTGGCGCCGCCAGCCTCGTACCGGCTCGCGAGCTCGGCTGGATCGGCGATCTCGGCGAGCGGCCCGCGCGAGGGGCTGGCCCGCTTGACCTCCGCGATGACGTGCACGCGGTCACCGGGAGCGAGGAACGCGAGCGCGTCGCGCGGCGAGGACACGCGGTCGAGGTCGCGCTCGACGTCCGCCGCGGGACGGTCGAGCCGTCGCGCCGCGGCGTCCTCCAGCGCTCCCGCGACGAGCCCCGCGAGCAGATCCGTGGTCGGCTCGGCCGTCATCGGGTCACTCGTGGGTGCGCGTGACGTACTTCGGGCCGTTGACGCCGTACCCGAGCTTCGCGAGCACGCCGCCGAGGATGAGCCCGACGACGAGGAGTCCGGCGGACGCCCAGACCGCCCACGCGATGCTGAACCAGAAGCAGATGACGCCGATGGCGAAGGCGACCAGCATGATGATCACGGCCGTCCAGGCGGCGGGCGAGTGTCCCTCGCCGAGTTCTGCGGGCTCAGTGTTGCTCACGGTGCTCCTCGTGGTCCGGTGCGTCGTCCTCGGTGCGACGCTCCCCCGATCCTACCGTGCGGTCCTCCGCCGTCCCGTCAGCGGCGGCCACCCCGTCGACCCCGGCGGTGGAGGTCCCGGCAGCCGTGGGGTCGACGCCCGCGCTGAGGTCGTCCCAGTCGACGATGGCATCCCGCGGCGCGTCGGCCACCGGCACCCGTCCAGTGCCCCCGTACCGGCGACTCGGGCCGGGCCAGGACCGCTGGACGACGAGCACGAGCAGGCCGAGCGCCACGGCGAGCACGCCACCCGCGATGCCGACGTACGGCCACGGGGTGACGTCGATGCTCCGTACGATCGAGCGGATCGCGGGGACGTCCTGCACGCCGGTGACACCACTGATCGCGGACTGCGCGGCGACCACGGGATCGGTCAGACGGCCGATCCCCGTCACGACGACCGCGATCCCGAGCAGCACCTCGACGACCGCGAGCACGACGCGGAGCACGCGCCCCGCGATGGTCAGGGCGATCGACAGCGCCAACATGGCGATCGCGAGGGCTGAGTAGGGCACGACGGAGCCGTCCGCCGTCACCGTGCTCGCCGTCGCGCTCGTGGCGTCGAGGTGCGCCGTGAACCAGGTCTGCGTCCAGGACAGGAGCACGATGCCCGCGACCGCGAGACCGGCGAGGACGACGAGCGGGCGTGAGCGCCTCACGACCGGACCGCCCGCATGGCGTTGGCGGTCGCGACGGCGCGCAGCGGCGCCGCGGCCTTGTTCTGGGCCTCCACGTGCTCCGTGGCCGGGTCGGAGTCGGCGACGAGCCCCGCACCCGCCTGCACGCGGGCGACCCCGCCCTGGATCAGCGCCGTGCGGATGGCGATCGCCACGTCCGCCGAGCCCGCGAAGTCGAAGTAGCCGACGACGCCGCCGTACACGCCCCGTTGGGCGGGTTCGAGCTCGTCGATGATCGCGAGCGCACGCGGCTTCGGCGCACCCGACAACGTGCCTGCCGGGAACGTCGCGCGGAACACGTCGATCGCGCTCGCCCCGGGGCGGATCGTCCCCTCGACACTCGACACGAGGTGCATGATGTGGCTGAAGCGCTCGACCTGCATGAACTCGGTGACGGCGACGGTGCCGGGCAGGCACACCTTCTGGAGGTCGTTCCGCGCGAGGTCGACGAGCATGAGGTGCTCGGCCCGTTCCTTCGGGTCGAGGAGCAGTTCGTCGGCGAGACGCACGTCCTCCTCGGTGGTGCGACCGCGAGGCCGGGAGCCGGCGATGGGGTGGGTCATGGCGCGACCGTCCTCGACCCGCACCAGGGCCTCCGGCGAGGCACCGACGATCCAGTACGGCTCGTCGCTCGTGTCCGCGAGACTGAGGAAGTACATGTACGGGCTCGGGTTGAGCGTCCGGAGCACGCGGTAGACGTCGAGCGGGTCGGCCGTGACGGGCTGGTCGAACCGCTGCGAGATGACGACCTGGAACACGTCGCCGTCCCGGATGAAACGCTTCGAACGCTCGATCGCCGCCGCGTACTCCTCGGGGGTCGAGCGAGCGGACGGGGACGGCGCCGCCACGTCGAAGGCCTCGGCGACCGTGGCCACCGACGGCTGCACGAGGTCACGCTGGAGACGGTCGAGCCGCGCCTGCGCATCCGCCCACATGGCGTCGGGGTCGTCCGCGCCGTCGTTGAGGGCGCTCGCCACGAGGAGCACGAGTCCGGTCCGGTGGTCGATCGCCGCGAGCTCGGAGACGAACGCCACCGCTTGGCCCGGCACCGTGAACTCGGCCGGTGGCGCGTCCGGGAGGTGCTCGAGCTGACGGACGGCCTCCCATCCGATGAACCCGACGGTGCCCCCGACGAGCGGCGGCATGCCCGCGAGCCGCGGGGTCGCCCACCGCTCGTGCAGTCGTGCGAGCACGTCGAGCGGCGCGCCCTCGAGCGATCCGACCGCGCGCTCCGCGTCGATGCCCGTGTCGATCCACCGCGCCTCGGTACCGTCCTGCGTCAGGACGCCGAAGCTGCGGACCCCGACGAACGACCAGCGCGACCAGAGTCCGCCCTGGCCCGCGGACTCGAGCAGGAAGCTCCCCGGACGCCCCGCTGCCAGTTTCCGGTAGACGCCCACGGGCGTCTCGCTGTCCGCGA
Source organism: Curtobacterium sp. MCBD17_035 (assembly GCF_003234815.2). Taxonomy (NCBI): domain Bacteria; kingdom Bacillati; phylum Actinomycetota; class Actinomycetes; order Micrococcales; family Microbacteriaceae; genus Curtobacterium; species Curtobacterium sp. MCBD17_035. The sequence goes on from NZ_CP126279.1 coordinate 1,876,880, forward strand.
AGAGCGCTCGTACGACCGGGACGACGCGGTGGCCGTCGAGCATGGCCTCGAACTCCGCTCGCGCGGTCGTGTGCGGGTGGTCCACGGGTGCCGCCTCGGTGCCCGGGATGGTCGCCTCAGGCACCGGTCGCCTCCCTCGCGTCGACGTCGGCCGCGTCGCCACCGGCTGCGGCGGTGCGGGCCACGGCGGTGCCGGCCGTGCCCTCGGCGCTGCCCACGACCGGTGCGAGCGGGTCGACGTCGAAGCACCGGTGCGCACCGGTGTGGCACGCGGCGCCGATCTGGTCGACGGTGACGAGGATCGTGTCGGCGTCGCAGTCGAACGCCGCCGCTCGGACGAACTGCGCGTGCCCCGAGGTGTCGCCCTTGCGCCAGTACTCCTGCCGGGACCGCGACCAGAAGGTGACGCGACCCTCCGTCAGGGTCCGGCGGAGGGCCTCCCGGTCCATGTACCCGAGCATGAGGACGTCCTTGGTGGCGGCTTCCTGGATGACGGCGGGCAGGAGGCCGTCGGCCCCGAAGCGGGCGCGGTCGAGGACCGCCTCGGTGGACGAGGGGGACGGTACTGCGGTGCTGGTGCTGTCGGCCATGTCGTCCATGTCGTCCATCAGCGTACGGCGTGTCCGGCCGCGCGCAGGGCGTCCTTGACGTCGCCGATGGTCATCTCGGCTCGGTGGAACACGCTGGCCGCGAGGACCGCGTCGGCCCCGGCGTCGATCGCGGGCGCGAAGTGCTCGAGCGCGCCCGCGCCTCCCGACGCGATCACCGGCACCGAGGCGACGGCGCGCATGGCGGCGACGAGCTCGAGGTCGAAGCCCGCCTTCGTGCCGTCGGCGTCGATCGAGTTGACGAGCAGCTCGCCCGCGCCATGCTCCACGGCCTCCCGCGCCCAGGCGAGGGCGTCGATGTCGGTCTCGCGCCGACCGCCGTGCGTGGTCACGACGAACCCCGAGGGCATGCGATCGGCGCGCTTGACGTCGAGCGACAGCACGACGGCCTGGGCTCCGAAGCGGTCCGCGATCTCGCCGACGAGTGCCGGTCGGGCGATCGCCGCGCTGTTGACGCCGATCTTGTCCGCGCCGCACTGCTGGAGACGGGCGACGTCGTCGACGCTGCGGACGCCACCACCCACGGTGAGCGGGATGAACACCTGCTCGGCCGTCCGGGTGACGGTCTCGTACATGGTCGCGCGGCCCTCGACGGTCGCCGACACGTCGAGGAACGTGAGCTCGTCCGCGCCCTGCTCGTAGTACCGCGCCGCCAGCTCGACCGGATCGCCGGCGTCCTGCAGGTCGAGGAAGTTGACGCCCTTGACGACCCGGCCCGCCGAGACGTCGAGGCACGGGATCACCCGGACCGCGACCGACATGCCCGTGCTCCCGCTCACAGTCGCGCGGCGTGGATCGCGCTGACGAGGATCGCGCGCGCACCGAGTTCGTAGAGGGCGTCCATGATCGGGTTCGTGTCGGCCCGCGGGATCATGACGCGCACCGCGGACCACTCGGGGTCGTGCAGGGGCGACACGGTCGGTGACTCGATCCCGGTCGCGATCGCCGTGGCCTGGGGCAGGAGCACGGACGGGATGTCGTAGTCGAGCATCACGTAGCTCCGGGCCACCAGCACACCGTGGAGCCGTCGTCGCAGCACGGAGATGCCCTCGATCGACTCGTCCGTCGTCACGAGCACGGCGGTGGACTCGAGGATCACCGGCCCGAAGATCTCGAGTCCCGCGGCGCGCAGCGTGCTCCCCGTCGAGACGACGTCGGCCACCGCGTCGGCGACACCGAGCCGCACGGCGCTCTCGACCGCGCCGTCCAGCTTCACGAGGACGGCGGTCACCCCGTGCCGAGCGAGGAAGTCGCCGACGAGCCCCGGGTAGCTCGTCGCCAGACGCACGCCCTCGAGGTCCGTCAACTCCGTGAAGCGTCCGGGCGGCCCGGCGAACCGGAACGTGGAGTCCGCGAAGTCGAGCTCCTCGATCTCCGAGGCCGTCGAACCGCTGTCGAGCAGCAGATCGCGTCCCGTGATCCCGACGTCGAGCGCGCCGGAGCCGACGTAAGTCGCGATGTCACGTGGGCGGAGGAAGAAGAACTCGACCCCGTTGCGCTCGTCGACGAGGTGGAGCGCCTTCGGGTCACGCCGGCCGGCGTAGCCCGCCTCGCGCAGCATGTCGGTCGCGGTCTCGGACAGGGATCCCTTGTTGGGCACGGCGACGCGGAGCATCGGGTCTCGCTTTCTGGAGGAGCGGCTCGGGTGATCGGGGAGGCCGCCGGTGGTCACCGGCGCGGCTCACAGATGCTCGTAGACGTCCTCGGGGGTCAGGCCCTTCGCGACGAGCAGGACCTGCAGGTGGTACAGGAGCTGGGAGATCTCCTCGGCGGTCCGTGCGTCACCCTCGTACTCCGCGGCCATCCACACCTCGGCGGCCTCCTCGACGATCTTCTTGCCGATCTGGTGGACGCCGGCGTCGAGCTCGGCGACCGTCCCCGACCCCGCGGGACGCGTCCGTGCCTTCTCGGACAGCTCGGCGAACAGGTCATCGAACGTCTTCACGGCGATCAGGCTACCCGGCTCGCAGCCGCCCGCAGGCCCGCGATCCGCTCAGCCGGGTCCCCGCCGTAGACGGCCGAGCCGGCGACGAGGGTGTCGGCGCCGTTCGACACGGCCTCCTCGACCGTGTCGAGCGCGATGCCGCCGTCGACCTCGAGCCACACGTCGAGACCGGACGCCGCGACCGCCGCGCGGGCGGCGGCGAGCTTCGGCATGACCTGCGGCATGAACGCCTGACCGCCGAATCCCGGCTCGACGGTCATGAGCAACACCATGTCGTACGCGTCGAGGTGGTCGAGCACGGGCGCGATGTCCGTCCCGGGCTTGACCGCCACGGCCGCGCGAGCGCCGTTGCTCCGGATCGCCGCCGCGGTGGCCACGGGATCCGTCGCGGCCTCGATGTGGAACGTCACGCTGGCCGCCCCCGTCTCGGCGTACTTCGGTGCGTTGCTGTCGGCGTCGGAGACCATGAGGTGCACGTCGAGCGGGACGGGCGAGACCTGCTGCAGCCGCGTCACGACGGGCAGACCGATCGTCAGGTTCGGCACGAAGTGGTTGTCCATGACGTCCACGTGCACCATGTCCGCCGTCGCGATCCGCCCGAGCTCCCGCTCCAGGTTGGCGAAGTCGGCGGACAGGATGCTGGGCGCGATGCGGATCGTCACGCGACGAGCGTACCGGGAGCGCCCGGAGCGCGACGACGGGGCGGAGCCGCTCCCGCCCCGTCAGCGCCGACGCAGGAGGGCGATGAACATCGCGTCCGTGCCGATGCGGTGCGGCCAGAGCTGGACGGTGGCGCCGTCGGCGACCTGCGGGTCCCGAGCGGCGATGCTCCGCACCACGGAGGCCGTGTCGACCTGCTCGAGGACGTCGCCGTGCCGGGCGAGGAGCGCGTCCACCTGCCCACGGGTCTCGGCGAGGTGTGGCGAGCACGTCACGTACGCGAGCGTGCCGCCCGGTGCGAGCGACGCGACGGCGGCGTCCAGCAGTTCCGCCTGCACCACCGCGAGCTCCGAGACGTCCTCCGGGTCCTTCCGCCATCGCGCCTCCGGTCGACGACGGAGGGCGCCGAGGCCCGTGCACGGCGCGTCGAGCAGGACGCGGTCGTAGCTGCCCGGCGCGGTCGGTCCGGCCTCCCCCGGGCGTCCGAACCGGCGGCCGTCGCCTTCGGTGACCGTCACGGTCTCGGTGAAGCGTTCGAGCGCCGATCGGACGAGTCCCGCACGCGCCGGGACGAGCTCGTTGGCGACGAGCGTGGCGCCGGCGACCCGGGCCTCCGCGGCGAGCAGCGCGGCCTTGCCGCCCGGGCCGGCGCAGAGGTCGAGCCAACGCTCCCCCGGAGCGATGGCCGACGAGCGGGTCAACGCGAGCGCCGCGAGCTGCGACCCCTCGTCCTGCACCCGCGCTCGGCCGTCGGCGACCGCAGGGACCCGCGACGGGTCCCCGGCGACTCCGCGGACCCCGACCGGCGAGACGGGAGGCTCCGCCTCGGCATCCGGCAACACGTCGCCGGGTTCGACGAGCCCGGGCAGCGCCGCCAGGGTCACACCGGCCGGCACGTTGTCGGCCGCGAGCAGGGCGACGAGCTCGTCGCGGGCGCGCTCGGCGGCGAGGGCGTCGCGGAGGGCACCGACGACCCAGCGCGGGTGTGACCAGCGCCTCGCGAGCAGGTCGTCGCCCGTCAGGCCGCGGGTGATCTCGGCGTCCCAGCCGTCCGCGTCGCGCCCACCGACCTTCCGGAGCACGGCGTTGACGAACCCGCTCGCCCGACGCGCTCCGATCGCCCGGGTGAGGTCGACCGTCTGCGACACGGCCGCGTGGGACGGCACGCGCATCCCGACGAGCTGGTGGACGCCGAGGCGGAGGACGTCGAGCACGTCGGCCTCGATGTTCGCGACCTGGCGCCCGGACGCCGCCTCGATGATCGCGTCGTACGTGCCGATCATCCGGATGGTGCCGTACGTCAGCTCCGTCGCGAAGCCGGCGTCCCGGGCGGAGAGCCCCGCGCGTCGGATGCGGACCGGGAGCAACAGGTTCGCGTACGCGTCGTCCGCCTGGACCGCACGGAGCACGTCGAGCGCCACGCGCCGGGCGCTCGTCCCCGCACCGCGGTTCCCCCAGCCGCTGCCCTCGGGCGTCGTGGGTGTCACGCGAGCACCGCCGACGTGAGGTCCCCGAGACCGCGGGCCCACGACGCGCCGGGCATCGGACGCCCACCGGCCGGCTGCACCTCGAGGAGCTCGAGCGGCTCGGTCGCGGTGCCCACACGGAGCGCGCCGCCGACCAGCCCGAGCGCACCGGGTGCGAGCTCCTCGGTCGTCGTCACCAGGCCTGCCGGCCGTGTCGTCGGTGTCGTGCGGGCGGTCCGGAGCAGCTTGACCCGCGTGGCACCGAGGTAGGCGTACGCGCCCGGTTCCGGCGTCACCCCGCGCACGTGGGCGTGCACGACCGCAGCCGGACGGTCGAAGGCGACGTGGCCGTCGGCGGAGGTCGTCTTCGGAGCCGTGGTGGGTTCGCCCACCTGCGCGACGCCGACCGCACGGCCCGCCGCGACGTGGTCGACGACGCGCGCGACGAGCTCGGCGCCCGTCTCGGCCATGGCGGCGAGGACCTCGCCGGCCGTCGCGTCGGGCCCGATCGGGAACGGCTCGGAGGCGTACACCGGTCCGGCGTCGAGCTCCTCGACGAGGCGGAACACGGTCGCCGCGGTCGACCGCTCGCCCGCCATGACGGCGCGCTGGACGGGCGCAGCGCCCCGGAAAGCCGGGAGCGACGAGAAGTGCAGGTTGAGCCAGCCGTGTCGCGGGACGTCGAGCGCGGCACGACGGAGCAACGCACCGTACGCGACGATGACGCCGAGGTCCGGTCCGAGGAGACGGAGTCGCTCCGTGACGTCGGCGTCCACGCGGGACGCCGTGATCACGGGGAGCCCGAGTTCCTCGGCGGCGACCGCGACCGGGGTCGGGGTGAGCACGCGCTTGCGGCCCTGCGGCGTCGGAGGCCGGGTCAGGACGGCGACGATCTCGTGGTCCGTCGCGGCGAGGCGACGGAGAGTGGGGACGGCGGCTGCGGGGCTGCCCGCGACGACGAGACGCATGGACTCCGGGTGGTGGTCGGTGGAGGGGGCTCAGGGGCCCTCGGAGAACGGTTCGACGTCGTCGAGCCGCACCCTGAGTGTAGGTGCGGCGCGGCGACGGTTGCCCCCGGGCAGCACCCGACGGGTCGACGACCGCCGGATCACCTCGGCCTTGAGCGTCGCCGCGACCTCGGTGCCGTGCGCGTACGGGAACCGCACGATCGTCCGGACCGTCCCGGGTACGGGGTCGTCGACGGCCACCGGACCGAGCACGGGCCCGACGAGGGCGTCGCCGAGCGCCTCGACCGCGGCGGCCACCGCCTCGTCCGTCCCGGTCAGCGTCGCCACGCGGACGGCGGGCGGGAAGTGCAGGACCCGGCGGTCGGCGAGCTCGTCGTGCGCCGGGACCTCGAGCCGCCACGTGGCCATCGCCGTCGCCAGCCGTCCGCCGACGCCGACGAGGAACGTCGTGCCGCCGCGCGCCGTCCGGGCCGCCGCGTTCGCCCAGACCCGGAGGACGTCCTCGGCGACGCGCAGGCCTTCGCGGGCGAGCATGCGCTCGCCGTCGAGCAGGAGGACGCACGCGTACCCGCCGGGCGTCGACGGTTCGGCGCCGCGGGTCGCGACCACGACGGCGGGTCGGTCGTCGACCTCGTCCACCGGACGGGCGCCGTCGGCGACGACGATCCGCGTCCCGGGGAACGCCCGTCCCAGCTCGTCCGCGGTGCGCTGCGCGCCGTGGCCGACCGGACGGAGCGTGGACCCCTGGCAGGTGGGACACCGGTACCCGACCGCCAGGGCCCCGCACCAGCGACACTGCGGCACGCCGGACGACGTCGCCCGGCCGAGGGGTCCCCCGCACCGCGGACAGCGGGCCCGGTCGCCGCAGTCGGCACACACGAGCCCCGTCGCGAACCCCGGACTCGCCACCTGCACGAGCACGGGACCGGTACGGCTGGCCTCGCGTGCCGCACGCCAGGCCGCGGACGGGATCCGGGCGTGCGCGGCCCAGCCCTCCGCGGACGTCTGCTGCGCGGTCGGCACCACGCGCGGGACGACCGCGCGGACGGGCCGGACGTCGTCGAGCCACCCGAGTTCGACCAGACGCTGGACGTCGGTGCTCCGCGCGTGCGCTGCGAGCAGCAGGGCCGCCCCCGACTGCGCGGTCCGGAGCAGCACGGCGTCACGGGTGTGCACGTAGGGAGCGCGTTGCTCGACGAACGAGGGGTCGCCGTCGTCCCAGACGGCGAGCAACCCGAGGCGCTCGGCCGGTGCGTACACCGCCGCGCGGTTGCCGACCACGACGACCGGACCCGACCGGGCCGTCAGGAGTGCGCGGGCGCGCTGCCCGTTCGTCTGCCGCGCGTCGAACCGCACCACACGCTCCGCGGGGACGAAGGCGGCGACGGCGCGCTCGACCTCGGCGAGATCCCGGAAGTCCGGCACCACGAGGATCGCGGTCCGCTCCGACGCGAGCACCCGGGCCGCCGCCTCGGCGAAGGTGCGCGCCCACCCGTCCACCCAGGAGTCGTCCGGCAGCCGCACCGGATGCGCGATCGCGGTCATCGCGGCGCGACCGCCGTCCTCGAGCAGGGCCTCCACGCGGCCCTCCGGGTACGCCGTCACCACCGGCGCGGTGACGACCGGCGGCACCGTCGTGGTGTCCCCTGCGAGGAACGCCTTCTCGGCGCGGACCTGACGCGGTGGCACCGCCAACCGGAGGACGTCGCTCGCCACCCCCGCCGCGCGGTCCGCGACGGCGCGCGCCAGCCGCCAGACCTCCGGCGCCAGGACGGGGACGGGCGACACGACCTCCTCGAGCGGACTGAGGTCGCCGGGGAACGAGCCTTCGGTGGCGACCTCGACGACGAAGGCGTCCGCGATCCGGGCGCCCGTGCGGAGCGGGACGCGCACCCGGACACCCGGGAGGCACGCCTCGCGCATCGCGTCCGGGATGCGGTAGTCGAACAACCGGTCGAGCTGCGGGAGCGGTGAGTCGAGGACGACGCGTGCGATCCGCGGGGTCGCGGACGCGGGCGAGGCCGCGCCCGCGGGCGCCGCCGCGGCCTCGACCGTCGGCACCGTTGCGGCGCCGGGCAGGGGCGGCCGCGCGTCCGCGCGCGGAGACCGCGCCGCTTCAGCGGGCGCTGGCGCGTCCTCCGGCACGACGGACCGTCAGACCCCGGCCGTCACGAGGCCGGCGGCGACCCGCAGCGCCTCGACACGGTCGAGGGCCTCCCAGGTGAACCCGGGGAGCTCCCGACCGAAGTGTCCGTAGGTCGCCGTCGCGGCGTACGTGGGGCGGAGCAGGTCGAGGTCGCGGATGATCGCCGCGGGCCGCAGGTCGAAGACCGCCCGGATGGCGTCGACGATCACGGCGTCGTCCACGTGGCCGGTCCCGAAGGACTCGACGTACAGCCCGACCGGGGCGGCGCGGCCGATCGCGTAGGCGACCTGGACCTCGAGCCGGTCGGCGAGACCGGCGGCCACCGCGTTCTTCGCGACCCACCGCAGGGCGTACGCGGCCGAGCGGTCCACCTTCGACGGGTCCTTGCCGCTGAAGGCACCACCACCGTGCCGCGAGGCGCCGCCGTAGGTGTCCACGATGACCTTGCGACCCGTCAGCCCCGCGTCGCCCTGGGGACCGCCGATCTCGAAGCGGCCGGTCGGGTTCACGATGACGTCCACGGCGCTCGAGTCCAGCGCGACCGTGTCGAGCACGGGGCGGATCACCCGGGCCGTGATGTCGACGGTGAGTTGCTCGAGCGACACGGTCGGCGCGTGCTGGGTCGACAGCACGACGGTCTCGACGGTCCGCGGCGTCACGCCGTCGTACCCGATCGTGACCTGCGTCTTGCCGTCGGGTCGGAGGTACGGCAGCTCGCCCGATTTGCGGACCGCGGCGAGGCGCTCGGCGAGCCGGTGTGCGATCCAGATGGCGACCGGCATGTACTCGGGCGTCTCGTTCGTCGCGTAGCCGAACATGATGCCCTGGTCACCGGCACCCTGGCGATCGAGCGGATCCGTCGCGCCCGTCCGGGCCTCGAGCGCGTCGTCGACGCCCTGCGCGATGTCGGGCGACTGCGAGCCGATCGAGACCTCGACCCCGCAGGTGTGGCCGTCGAAGCTGACCTCGGACGAGTCGTACCCGATGCCGGTGATGACGTCGCGCACGATCGTGGGGATGTCGACGTAGCCGGCAGTCGTGACCTCGCCCGCGACGTGCACGAGACCGGTCGTCACGAGGGTCTCCACCGCGACTCGGGCGTGGGGGTCGACGGTCAGGAGCGCGTCGAGGATGCGGTCCGAGATCTGGTCACAGATCTTGTCCGGGTGCCCCTCGGTGACCGACTCGGAGGTGAAGAGGCGAAGTGCGGACGTCACGGATCAGGCGTCGGGCGTCTGCGGCGTGGCAGTCAGCTTGTTCTCGTTGATCTCGTGGAGCGCGACCGACAGCGGCTTGTCGTCGATGGTCGAGTCGACGAGCGGGCCGACGTTGTCGAACAGGCTGCCCTCGTGCAGGTCGGCGTAGTAGTCGTTGATCTGCCGCGCACGCTTCGACGCGAAGATGACGAGCGCGTACTTCGACTCGACCTTGGCGAGCAGGTCGTCGATGGGCGGATCGATGATGCCCTGGGAACGGTCGGCCATGGGAGCTCCTCGGTAGGTTGACGAGCGCCGGGTCACGGCGCGGAGAACAAGTCTACGACCTCCTGCGCAGCGGTACGGACATCGGAGTTCACGATCCGGACGTCGAACTCGTCCTGGGCGGCGAGCTCCACCTTCGCCGTGTCGAGCCGCCGTTGCTGCTCCGCGGGGCTCTCGGTCCCCCGCCCGATGAGCCGCCGGACGAGTTCCTCCCACGTCGGCGGGAGCAGGAACACCAGGAGCGCCTCGGGCATCGCGGCGCGGACCTGCCGCGCACCCTGCAGGTCGATCTCGAGCAGCACGTTGCGCCCCTGGTCGAGCGCGCGGTCGATGGGCGGTCGGGGCGTGCCGTATCGGTAGGAATTGTGGACCGTCGCCCACTCCAGGAGTTCGCGCTCGCGGACCATCCGGTCGAACTCGGCGTCGTCGACGAAGTAGTAGTGGACGCCGTCGACCTCGCCCGGGCGCGGTGCCCGGGTCGTCGCGGAGACGCTGAGGAGCACCTCCGGGTGGTGTTCCCGGATGTACGCCGAGACCGTGCCCTTGCCGACCGCGGTGGGCCCGGCGAGCACGACGAGCCGCGAGGCGCGTCGGCGACGACCGGACCGCGACGCCAGCCAGTCCGCGAGTTCCCCGCGCTGCCGCGTGCCGAGGCCGCCCAGCCGCTTCGTCGGCGCGATGCGGAGCGTGGCCATGACGCTCTCGGCACGCGCCGGACCGATGCCCGGGAGGCTCGTCAGGAGGTCGCGGACGCGGAGCGACTGCTCCGCGGTGGCCGCGTCGCTCCCCCAGGCAGCCCGCGCGACGTCGAGCCCGGACCGGGCACCGGAGGCCACGTCGGCCTTCACGGCTGCCCGCGCTCGGCGTGCGGCGACGGCGGCCCGGGCGGCCGCGGCCCGGTCGACCTCGGGCGGCCGGGACCCGCGAGAGCCGGACGCCCCGCCCGGGGGGACGTCCTCCTGGCCCGTGCCGTCCGCGTTCACGCGAGCGCCGCCGCGATGCGGTCGACCCGCGCGGCGACCTCGTCCTGGACCCCGTCGGGACCGGACGCCAGCAGGCCACGCGACTCGTTCACGAGGACCTGGTCGGCGACGGCGCCGAAGCGCTCCCGGAGGTCCTCGATCCGGGCTCCCTGCGCGCCGAACCCCGGCGCGAGCACCGGTGCCGACCCCACGGCGTCCGTGCGGAGACCGAAGTCGGCGAGGTCGAGCGTCGCGCCGATGACCAGTCCGACCGAGCCGAGCTCCCCCGGCCCGCCCGTGTGCTCCCCTGCCCTGCGTCGGTTCTCGTCTGCCACGTCCAGAACGATACCGGCGGCGACGGACGACCCGGAACGGGCCCCCTCCTGCATCACGGCGGTCTGCAGGACCCGGCCCTCGGGGTTGCTCGTGGCGGCCAGGACGAACACGCCCGCCCCCGCCGCCGCCGCGACGTCGAGCGTCCCGGCGAGGGCGCCGAACCCGAGGTACGGGGACACCGTCAGGGCGTCGGACGCGAGCGGCGAGGAGGGGTCGAGCCACGCGGCGGCGTAGTCGTCCCCCGTCGACCCGATGTCCCCGCGTTTCGCGTCCGCGATGACGAGGAGGCCGGCGTCCCGTGCGCGCCGGACCGTGGCCTCGAGCGCCCGGTAGCCGGCGGCGCCGGCGACCTCGAAGAACGCGACCTGGGGCTTCACCGCGGCGGCGCGGCCCACGGCGGCGTCGACGAGCACCGCGCCGAACGCGGTCAGACCGGCCTCGTTCCGTGGGAGTCCCCAGGCGCGGAGCGTCGCGGCATGCGGGTCGATCCCGACGCACAGCGGCGACCGCTCCCCCATGGCGGACCGGAGGCGCGCACCGAACCGTGTCGCGCCTCCCGTCCGAGCCGACGGAGCGGTCGCCTCGTCGATCACCAGGTCGCCCGCTCGAGGGCGTAGTCCTGGAGGCTGCGCACGCTGTGCGGGGTGCCGATCGTCTCGATCGCCGCGACCGCCGCACCGAGCTGCGCGATGGTCGTGAAGAGCGGCTTGTCCGCCGCCACGGTCGCGGCGCGGATCTCGTACCCGTCCGCGCGACCGGCCGCCCCGCTCGGCGTGTTGATGACGATGTCGACCTCGTCGCGGGCCAGGAGGTCGACGACGTTCTCGCCACCCTGGCTGTACTTGCCGACCACGCGGACGTCGATCCCGTTGCGGCGCAGGATCTCGGCGGTGCCCTCGGTCGCGATGATCGTGAACCCGAGCTGCTGGAGGCGGTGCACGGGCAGGACGATGGCCCGCTTGTCCGTGTCCGCGACGCTGACGAACACGGTGCCCGAGGTGGGCAGACCGCCGTACGCGGCGATCTGGCTCTTGAGGAACGCCCGCGGGAAGTCGCGGTCGATGCCCATGACCTCGCCGGTGGACCGCATCTCGGGGCTGAGCACGCTGTCCACGACCTGGCCGTCGCGGGTCCGGAACCGCCGGAAGGGCAGCACGGCCTCCTTGACCGCGATCGGGGCCTCCATCGGGACGACCGAGCCGTCACGCTCGGGGAGGAGACCCTCGGCGACGAGGTCGTCGATCGAGCTGCCGGTCATGACGCGCGCCGCCGCCTTGGCCAGCGGGATGCCGAGCGCCTTCGACACGAAGGGGACGGTCCGGCTCGCACGGGGGTTCGCCTCGATGACGTGGAGCACACCGGCCGCGATCGCGAACTGCACGTTGAGGAGACCCGCCACGCCGACCCCGCGGGCGATCCGCTCGGTCGCCGCGCGGACCGCGTCGATCTCGGCACGACCGAGGCCCACCGGCGGCAGGGTGCAGCTCGAGTCGCCGGAGTGGATCCCGGCCTCCTCGATGTGCTCCATCACGCCGCCGATGTAGAGCCGCTGGCCGTCGAACAACGCGTCGACGTCGATCTCCACGGCGTCGTCCAGGAACCGGTCCACGAGCAACGGCAGATCCGGGCCGATGATCGCCTGGTCGGCGACGCGGTCGAAGTAGTCGACGAGCGAGGGGCTGTCGTACACGATCTCCATGCCGCGACCACCGAGGACGAACGACGGACGGACGAGCACGGGGTAGCCGATCTCCTCGGCCACGGCGGTCGCGCTCTCGAGGTCGTGCGCAGTGCCGTTCCGCGGGGCCACCAGCCCGGCCTCGTCGAGGATGCCGGAGAACAGCCCCCGCTCCTCGGCCAGGTCGATCGACCGCGGGCTCGTGCCGAGGATCGGGATGCCGGCGGCCTCGAGCGGCTTCGCGAGCCCGAGCGCGGTCTGCCCGCCGAGCTGCACGACGACGCCGACCAGCTCGCCCGACGCCGCCTCGGCCTCGATGACCTCGAGGACGTCCTCGGCGGTCAACGGCTCGAAGTAGAGGCGGTCCGAGGTGTCGTAGTCGGTCGACACGGTCTCGGGGTTGCAGTTCACCATGATCGTCTCGAAGCCGGCGGCCGCGAGTGCGAAGGACGCGTGCACGCACGAGTAGTCGAACTCGACGCCCTGCCCGATCCGGTTCGGACCGGAACCGAGGATGACGACCTTCTTGCGGTCGCTCGGCGCGACCTCGGTCTCGGCGTCGTAGCTCGAGTAGTGGTACGGCGTCAGGGCCGGGAACTCCCCGGCGCAGGTGTCGACCGTCTTGAACACTGGGCGGATCCCGAGCTCGTGGCGGGTCGCCCGCACGGACTGCTCGTCGGTCCCGCGGAGCTCCGCGATCTGGGCGTCGCTGAAGCCGTGCTGCTTGGCCCACCGGACCGTGCCCGCGTCGAGCGTCGACGCCCCGCGGACCTCGGCAGCGACCTCGTTGATGAGCACGATCTGGTCGACGAACCACGGGTCGATCCCCGTCGCCGCGAAGACCTCCCCCGCCGTGGCACCCGCGAGGAGCGCCTGCTGCACCGTCACGATGCGACCGTCGGTCGGCACCCGGGAGGCCGCGAGCAGGACGTCCTTGTCGCCCGGTTCCGCAGGCCAGTGGAAGCTCGATCCGCGCTTCTCGAGGCTGCGCAGCGCCTTCTGCAGTGCCTGCGCGTAGTTGCGTCCGATCGCCATGGCCTCCCCGACGCTCTTCATCGTCGTCGTGAGCGTCGCGTCGGCCGCGGGGAACTTCTCGAACGCGAACCGCGGCACCTTGACCACGACGTAGTCGAGCGTCGGCTCGAAGCTCGCCGGCGTCTTCTGGGTGATGTCGTTCGGGATCTCGTCGAGGCGGTAGCCGATGGCGAGCTTCGCCGCGATCTTCGCGATCGGGAACCCGGTCGCCTTCGACGCGAGCGCGCTCGAGCGGGACACCCGCGGGTTCATCTCGATCACGATGACCCGGCCGGTCGCCGGGTCGACCGCGAACTGGATGTTGCAGCCGCCGGTGTCAACCCCGACCCGACGGATGATGTCGATGCCGATGTTCCGCAGGTTCTGGAACTCGCGGTCGGTCAACGTCAGGGCGGGCGCGACGGTGATGGAGTCGCCGGTGTGCACGCCGACGGGGTCGACGTTCTCGATCGAGCAGACGACCACCGTGTTGTCGGCGTGGTCGCGCATGAGCTCGAGCTCGTACTCCTTCCAGCCCAGGATCGACTCCTCGAGCAGGACCTCGGTCGTGGGGCTCGCGTGGAGGCCGTCCCCCACCATGCGGACGAGCTCGTCCTCGGTGTAGGCGAACCCGGAACCGAGACCACCCATCGTGAAGGACGGGCGGATGACGAGCGGGTAGCCGAGATCGAGCGCGAACGCCTTGGCCTCGTCGACGGTGTGGGCGATGTGGCTCCGGGCCACGTCGGCACCGGACTCGAGCACGAGCTGCTTGAAGAGCTGCCGGTCCTCACCGCGCTGGATCGCGTCGACCTTGGCGCCGATGAGCTCGACGCCGTAGCGCTCGAGGATGCCGGCCTCGTCGAGCGCGATCGCCGCGTTGAGCGCCGTCTGTCCGCCGAGCGTCGGGAGCACGGCGTCCGGGCGCTCGATCTTGATGATCTCCTCGAGCGAGTCGTTCGTGATCGGCTCGATGTACGTGGCGTCGGCGAAGTCCGGGTCGGTCATGATCGTCGCCGGGTTGGGGTTGACGAGGACGACCCGGACGCCCTCGGCGCGCAGGACGCGGCACGCCTGGGTGCCGGAGTAGTCGAACTCGGCGGCCTGCCCGATGACGATCGGCCCGGAGCCGATGACGAGGACGGATGTGATGTCGGGGCGCTTGGGCATCAGTCGTTGCTGCTTCCGGTCGTGGTGGCCGAGCTGTCGCTCGGCCGGTCGTGCGTCGGGTCGGCGGCGGGCGTGGTGGCGGCGGCCGTGACGGCGTCGAGCGGACGCCCCTCGCGCCGGGCGATCACCATGTCCCGGAACCGGTCGAACAGGTACATGCTGTCGTGCGGGCCCGCCGCGGCCTCGGGGTGGTACTGCACGCTGAACGCGGGGATGTCGAGCGCGCGCAGGCCCTCGACGACGTTGTCGTTGAGGCTGAAGTGGCTCACCTCGACCCGTCCGAAGCCGATCGGCGACTCGAGCACCTCGCCGACGGGTGCGTCCACCGCGAAACCGTGGTTCTGGCTCGTGATCTCGACCCGCCCGGTCGTCGTGTCGAGGACGGGCTGGTTGATGCCGCGGTGCCCGAACGGGAGCTTGTACGTCCCGAACCCGAGCGCCCGACCGAGCAGCTGGTTACCGAAGCAGATGCCGAAGAACGGCCGGCCGTCACGCAGGGTCTCACGGAGGAGCTCGACCTGGGCGTCCGAGGCCGCCGGGTCGCCGGGACCGTTCGAGTAGAACAGGGCGTCGGGGTCGAGTTCGCGCAGCCGGTCGATCGAGACGTCCTGCGGCAGCACGTGGACCTCGAACCCGCGCGCCGCCAGGTACCGCAGAGTCGACGTCTTCACACCGAGGTCGAGCACCGCGAGGGTCCCGATGCGGTCGCCCTCCGGCTCGAGCACGTACTCCTCGCGGGTCGAGACGGCCGCGGAGAGGTTCTGGCCCGTCATGTCGGTCTGCTCGCGCACGACACGGAGCTGCTCGTCGGGTCCGAGGTCCGCGTCCGCGCCGCTGAACACGCCGCCCTTCATGGCCCCGGCGTCGCGGATCCGGCGGGTGACCGCGCGCGTGTCGATGCCGGAGATCCCGACGATGCCGTCACGCTCGAGGTGGTCGTCGAGGCTCGCGTTCGCGCGGTGGTTCGACACGATGCGGCTCGGGTCCCGCACCACGTAGCCCGCCACCCAGATCCGACCGGACTCGGGGTCCTCGTCGTTCACACCCGTGTTGCCGATGTGCGGTGCCGTCTGCACGACGATCTGGCCGGCGTACGACGGGTCCGTCAGGGTCTCCTGGTACCCCGTCATGCCGGTGGCGAACACGACCTCGCCGAGCGTGCGGCCGCGGGCGCCGTAGGCCCAGCCCTCGTAGCGGGTGCCGTCCTCGAGGACGAGCAGTGCCCGTTCGCGTGTTGTCATCGTGTCGGTTCTCCTCCGTCGCCCGTGTCCGGGCCTCGCTCGCCCGTCACCGGGCTGGTCGTCTGGGTCAGTTCCCGCAGGGCCGCGAGCGGAGCCGCATCACCCGAGGGGAACCGGAAGTAGCTGTCGAGGTCCGTCGCACCCGCGGCGCCGGTCGCCCGCCATCGCAGTCGGACGAGTCCGCCGCGCTCGACGACGCGGTCGATCGTCCAGGTGGCGCGGTCCGCCCCGCGGACTGCACGACGATCCACGAACCGCTCGGGTTCGCCGGCGATCGAGAGCACGACGCCCTCGTCGTGGACCCTGAGCGCGGCGCGCCCACGGAACCCGAGGCCTCCGCCGACGATCCGCTCGAGCGGCTGGTCGGCGCGGGTCGTCGCCACGTACAGGCCGTCCCAGGAGCCGAGCGCCGTGTGCAGTCCCGGGGGCACCGGGACGGGAGGCACGACCGCGTCCTGCCCGCGTCCTCGCCGCCGCCACGTCCGCGCCATCACGACGAGCAGCGCGACGATCACGAGGAGGATCACGGCCTCGGTGGACCAGGTCATGCCGACACCGCCGTCGCGGCGCGCGCCGTTGCCGCGACGCGCTCGGCGTCGACCGCACGGCCGTCGAGGACCGTCGCGTAGCCGTGGTGGAACGTCGCCACCACCCGTCCGGGCAGGCGCATGCCGAGGTACGGGGAGTTCGTCGACTGGCCCGCCAGGTCCTGCCGCTGGAACGTCCGCGACGCTGCGGGGTCGTAGAGCAGTACCTCGGCCGGTGCGCCCGCCGTGATCGCCTGCCCCTGGCCGGCCACCTGCCCGATCCGCGCGGGCGCCGAGGACAACACGCGCGTCACGTCCGCCCAGTCGAGACCACCCGTGGCGACCACGGACTCGTGCACGACGCTGAGCGCCGACTCGAGCCCGGCCATGCCGTTCGCCGCGGCCGGCCACTCGCAGCACTTCGCCTCGTCGGTGTGCGGAGCGTGGTCGGTGGCCACGATGTCGATCGTGCCGTCGGCCAGCGCGGATCGCAGCGCCTCGACGTCCTCGCGACGGCGCAGCGGCGGGTTCACCTTGTACTGGGCGTCGTAGCCGTCGACGCCGTCCGGGCCCCCGGCGATGAGGTCCTCGGTGAGGAGGAGGTGGTGCGGTGTGACCTCGGCCGTCACGGCGATCCCGCGGGACTTCGCCCACCGGATGACCTCGACGCTGCCGGCGGTCGACACGTGGCAGACGTGCAGACGCGCGCCGACGTGGTCCGCGAGGAGGACGTCGCGGGCGATGATC
Source organism: Curtobacterium sp. MCBD17_035 (assembly GCF_003234815.2). NCBI lineage: Bacteria > Bacillati > Actinomycetota > Actinomycetes > Micrococcales > Microbacteriaceae > Curtobacterium > Curtobacterium sp. MCBD17_035. The sequence goes on from NZ_CP126279.1 coordinate 1,893,829, forward strand.
GCCTCCTCGGCGACCGCGGGCCACCCCGCGAGCCCGAGCTCGGACGAGAGCGCGCCCTCGTTCATCTGCGCGCCGATCGTCAGACGCGGTTCCTGGGCGTGCTGCGCCAGGACGCCGCCGAAGCCCGTGATGTACTCGAGCGCCCGACGCATGAGGAGCGGGTCCGAGACGCACGAGCCGTCGTCGGAGAACACCCGCACCCGCGCTCGGGAGGTCGCCATCGCGCCGATCTCGGACAGCTGCGCGCCCTGGAGCCCCTGGGACACGGCCCCGATCGGGCGGACGGTCACGTAGCCGGCGGCGTCGCCGAGCGCCTGCACCTGCTCCACCACACCGGCGGTGTCGGCGACGGGCGAGGAGTTCGCCATGGCGTTGACCGCGGTGAACCCACCGACGGCCGCCGCGCGCGACCCGGTCAGGACCGTCTCGGACTCCTCGAAGCCCGGCTCGCGGAGGTGCGTGTGCAGGTCGACGAGCCCGGGCAGGACGAGCAGGCCGTCGGCGTCCACGACCTGCGCCGACCCTGCGTCCACGCGCGGGCCGACCTCCGCGATGCGGCCAGCGCGCAGGAGGACGTCGGCTCGGGTTCCGTCGGCGAGGGTGCCGCCGCGGATCAGGTGGGTGGTCGTCATGCCGTCGCCTCCTCGGCGGTCGGGGTGCTCGTCGTCGGGGCACCCGTGCGGTCCCCTCCGGTGAGGCAGAGGTAGAGCACGGCCATCCGGACCGACACACCGTTCGCGACCTGCTCGACGACGGTCGACCGGGGGTCGTCGGCCGCGATGCCCGCGATCTCGAGACCGCGGTTCATCGGCCCGGGGTGCATGACGATGGTCCGATCCGGCAGCGCCGCGAAGCGTCCCGCGGTGAGGCCGTAGTGCCGGGTGTACTCGCGGGGGTTCGGGAAGAACGCGTCGTGCATGCGCTCCTGCTGCACCCGGAGCATCATGACGACGTCCGGGGCCTCCGCCAGCGCGGCGTCGAGGTCGTGGTGCACCGCGGCACCGAACGGCCGTGGCGTGACCGGCAGGAGCGTGGGCGGTGCCGCGAAGGTCACGTGCGCACCGAGCGTGCGGAGCAGCCACGCGTTCGAGCGGGCGACCCGGGAGTGCAGCACGTCGCCGACGATGAGGACCCGCACGCCGTCGAGGTCCCGGCCCCGCGAGTCGGCGCCGTGGATCCGACGGCGCATGGTGAACGCGTCGAGGAGGGCCTGTGTCGGGTGCTCGTGGGTGCCGTCCCCGGCGTTCACGACGGCCGCGTCGACCCAGGCGCTGTCGGCGAGCACGCGCGGGGCGCCCGACGCGCCGTGGCGGATGACGATGCCGTCGACCCCCATCGCTCCGAGCGTCTGCACGGTGTCCTTGAGCGACTCCCCCTTCGAGACGCTCGATCCCTTCGCCGCGAAGTTGATGACGTCGGCGGACAGTCGCTTGGCGGCCGCCTCGAACGAGATGCGCGTCCGGGTGGAGTCCTCGAAGAACAGGTTCACGACGGTCTTGCCGCGGAGCGCCGGGAGCTTGCGGACCTCGCGGGTGCCGGTGTCGGCCATCTCCTCGGCGACGTCGAGCACCTCGATGGCCTCGGCACGCGGGAGGTCCCGGGTGGACAGCAGGTGCCTCATCGGACGGTGACCTCGGGTGCGGTCCGGGCACCCTCGATGACGACCTCGTCGACACCGTCGGTCTCGGCGAGGTGGAGCGAGATGCGCTCGTCCGCCGCGGTCGGCAGGTTCTTGCCCACGTGGTCGGCCCGGATCGGGAGTTCCCGGTGCCCCCGGTCCACCAGGACGGCGAGGCGGACGGCCCTGGGCCTCCCGATCGTCTGCAGCGCGTCGAGCGCGGCGCGCACGGTCCGGCCGCTGTAGAGCACGTCGTCGACGAGCACCACGACCTTGCCGTCGATGCCGCTCGCCGGGATGACGGTCCGGTGCGGCGCGCGACCGATGCCCCGGCCGAGGTCGTCACGGTGCATGGTGACGTCGAGGGTGCCGACCGTGCCGGCGCCCGTCTCGATCGACTCGAGCACCCGTGCGAGGCGCTCGGCGAGGACGGCGCCGCGCGTCGGGATGCCGAGCAGGACGAGGTCCGAGCCGCCGTGGTTCGCCTCGAGGACCTCGTGGGCGATGCGCGTCATCGCGCGCGTGATGTCAGCGGACTGCAGCACCGTGCGGGCGCCCATGCCGACCTCCTTCCCCGCCTCACAGGACGGCATTAAAGGACTCGATCGCCAGCAACCCTACCGACCCGGATCGGGCTCCGCCACCACACCGGCGTCGTCGGCCGTCGTGGCCGTCCGGGCCCGCGCGCGGCCGGCGACCGCCCCGAGGACCCCGTTGACGAAGCCGGCGGAGTCGTCGGTGGACAGCGACTGGGCGAGTTCGACGGCCTCGGCGATCGCAACCGCGTCGGGGACCTCGTCGTTCCAGCGGATCTCCCACACCCCCATGCGGAGGATGCAGCGGTCGAGCACGGGCATCCGCGCGATCGTCCAGCCCTGGGCGTGGTCCACGATGATCCGGTCGATCTCCGCGCGGTCGTCGTCCACTCCCGTGACGATCTGGCGTGCGTAGTCCCAGCTCGAGGCCCGCTCGGGCTGGTCGAGGTGGCGGACGGTCTCGGTCGCGAGGACCTCGGCGATGGGCAGGCCGCGGACCTCGGCGACGTAGAGCATGTCGAGTGCGCGTTTCCGCGCCTTCGAACGGGCGCTCATCGAACCCCCGCCTCAGTCGTTGACGCGGCCGAGGTAGTCACCCGTGCGGGTGTCGACCTTGACCTTCGTGCCGGTCTCGAGGAAGAGCGGCACCTGGATCTGGTAGCCGGTCTCGACGGTGGCGGGCTTCGTGCCGCCCGTCGAGCGGTCGCCCTGGAGGCCCGGCTCGGTGTACGTGACCTCGAGCACCACGCTGGCGGGGAGCTCGACGTACAGCGGGTTGCCCTCGTTCATCGCGATGGTGGCCATCGACGACTCGAGCAGGAAGTTCTTGGCGTCACCGACGATCTCGCTCGGGATCGTGACCTGGTCGTAGGTGTCGGTGTCCATGAACACGTAGCCGTCGCCATCCGTGTACAGGTACTGGAAGTCGCGTCGGTCCACCGTCGCGAACTCGAGCTTCGCCCCCGCGTTGAACGTGCGGTCGACGACCTTGCCGGACGTGACGTTCTTCATCTTGGTGCGGACGAACGCGCCGCCCTTGCCCGGCTTGACGTGCTGGAACTCGATGACGGACCAGAGCTGGCCGTCCATGTTGAGAACGGCGCCGTTCTTGATGTCCGTGGTGCTCGCCATGCGCGTGTGTTCCGTTCGATGTTGAGATGGTGGTGTTCGTCGGGTGGCCGGAGGCCTCGGACAAGTGTAGCGGAGCCGACCCGGTGCCCCTCCGGGCCGCCGCGGGAGGAGGGGCTAGACCCCGACCTCCTGGTAGGCGGTGAACAGGAGGGCCGGCTCCGGCCCCTCGAGCACGATCGGCTTCGCGAGGCCGTCCAGCACGATGAACCGCAGCATGCCGGCCCGTGCCTTCTTGTCGCGGCGCATCGTCGCGAGCAGGCCCTCCCATCGGCCGAGGGGGTAGGTCGTCGGCAACGAGAGCGACTCGAGCACGGTCCGGTGGCGGTCCACCGTCGCGTCGTCCAGGTGACCGGTCAGCCGCGCGAGTTCGGCCGCGAACACCATGCCCACGGCGACCGCAGCTCCGTGCCGCCACTGGTAGCGCTCCGCGTGCTCGATGGCGTGCCCGAGCGTGTGCCCGTAGTTCAGGATCTCGCGCTTGCCCTGCTCGGTGAAGTCCGACGAGACGACCCGCGCCTTGAGGTCGATCGCGAGCTCGACCACGCGACGGAACTCCGGGGTGGTCGGATCGGTGACGCGGTCGACGTCGCGCTCGATCGTGTCGAGGATCTCGGGCACGGCGATGAACCCGGCCTTCACGATCTCGGCGAAGCCCGTGAGGATCTCGTTCCTCGGCAGCGTCGTGGCCAGGTCGAGGTCGACGACGACGGCCCGGGGCGCGTAGAAGGCACCGACGAGGTTCTTGCCCTCGTTCGTGTTGATCCCCGTCTTGCCGCCGACGCTCGCGTCGACCATGCCGAGCACGCTCGTCGGCACCTGCACGAGCGCGACCCCGCGGAGCCACGTCGCGGCCACGAACCCGGCGAGGTCGGTGACCGCACCACCCCCGAGCCCCACCACGGCGTCGGTCCGCGTGAAGTCGGCCTGCCCGAGGATCTGCCAGCAGAAGGCCGCGACCTCGACCCGCTTGGCGGACTCGGCGTCGGGCACCTCGGCGATGAGGGCCTCCAGACCGGCGTCGACGAGACGCGCGCGGAGCACCTCGGCCTGCTCCGCGAGCGGCGCAGCGTGCACGATGAGCACCTTCGCGACGCCGCGCGGCAGGACCGTCGGCACCGCCTCGAGGAGACCGTGCCCGACGGCCACGACGTACCCGTCGTCCCCGCCCACCCGGATCTGCGTCGTGCCGTCCGGCAGCGCCGTGCTCGTCGTCATGGTTCCTCCTCTGGTGCCGGCGCGCCAGCGGCCGCCACTGGTGCCGATGCTGGTCCTGGTGTCTCGGCGGCGCGGACCCAGGCGACGACGTCGTCGACCACGCGGCTCATCGGACGCCGTGAGGTGTCCACGACCACGTGCGCGAGGGACGCGTACGTCGCTGCGCGCGCATCCGCGATCGCGGTCCACGCGTCGATGCCGCCGACGGCCAGGAGCGGGCGGTCGGTCCCGACGATGCGCTCGGCGACGGCGTCGGCCGAGACGGTGAGCAGCACCACCCGGCACGTCGCGATGGCCGCGCGGGTGGCGGCGTGCGTGACGGCGCCGCCACCCACCGCCACGACGCCGCCCGTGTCGAACGCGGCGTCGACCGCGGCCCGCTCGAGGTCGCGGAACGCCGCCTCGCCGCGTTCGGCGAAGATGCGGTCGATGGATCCGTGTTCCCGCACGATCTCACGGTCCGTGTCGGTGAAGGGCACGCCGAGCGCCTTCGCCGCGCGCTTGCCCACGGTGGACTTGCCTGCGCCCATCGGACCGATGAGCACCACGGGCACCGCCAGCCGATGCGGCCGGGTCCACGTGTCGTCGTGGCGAGCGACGCCCGACGGTCCGGAGCCCGGCGGCGTCGCGCTCACAGGGACGGTGTGGGCTGCTGAACGTCGGCGGACGACGTCACGCCACGCGCCCGCAACGACGCCGGGATCGCCGCGAGGTACGCGTCGAGGTTCCGCTTGGTCTCGCCGACGGAGTCGCCGCCGAACTTCTCGAGCACGGCGTCGGCCAGGACGAGCGCCACCATCGCCTCGGCGACGACGCCCGCGGCTGGAACGGCACAGACGTCCGAGCGCTGGTGGTGCGCCGAGGCGTCCTCGCCGGTCGCGACGTCGACCGTGTGCAGCGCGTGGGGCACCGTCGCGATCGGCTTCATCCCGGCACGGACGCGGAGGACCGTGCCCGTGGACATGCCGCCCTCGGTGCCGCCGGCGCGGTCGGACGTGCGGTAGATCTCGCCGTCGGCCTGGAACAGCTCGTCGTGGGCCGCGGAACCCCGCCGCGCCGCCGTCGCGAAGCCGTCACCGACCTCGACGCCCTTGATCGCCTGGATGCCCATGATCGCGGCGGCGAGCCGGGCGTCGAGACGCCGGTCCCACTGCACGTGGGACCCGAGCCCCGGCGGGAGACCGTAGAACAGCACCTCCACGACGCCGCCGAGCGTGTCGCCGTCCTTCTTGGCGGCCTCGACCTCGGTGACCATGCGCGCGCTCGTGGCGGCGTCGAAGCACCGCAGCTGGTCGTCGTCGAGCCGGTCGACGTCCGTGGGCACGGGCAGCGGCGCGTCGTCCGGTACCCGCACCGTGCCGACCTGCAGCGTGTGGCTCACCGACGTGATGCCGAGTTCCGCCAGGAACGACTTGGCGACGGCGCCGAGTGCGACTCGCGCCGCGGTCTCGCGCGCCGACGCGCGCTCGAGGATCGGACGCGCCTCGTCGAACGCGTACTTCTGCATGCCCACGAGGTCGGCGTGGCCCGGTCGGGGTCGGGTGAGCGGCGCGTTGCGACCGCGGGAGGCGTCCGTCGTCTCGACCGGCTCGGCGTTCATCACCTCGACCCACTTGGGCCACTCGGTGTTCCCGACGCGGATCGCGATCGGGCTGCCGAGGGAGGACCCGTGGCGGACACCACTCGAGATGTGCAGCTCGTCCTGCTCGAACTTCATGCGGGAACCACGACCGTACCCGAGCTTGCGGCGCGCGAGGTCGGCGCGGATCTGCTCGTACGACACCGGGACGCCGGCCGGCAGCCCCTCGAGCACGGCGATGAGTTCGGGTCCGTGGGACTCACCTGCGGTCAACCAGCGAAGCATGGTGTCCATCCTCCCACAGCCCGAACGGCCGGCCGCCGCCCGGGATCACTTGTAATCGGGGTGGGCCTTCATCCACGCCTGCCACTGGGCGACCGCGGCCTCGTGTTCCGCGTAGGTCGTCGAGAACACGGTCGCTCCGGTCTGCAGGTCGACCGTCACGAAGTACAGCCAGCTACCGGCCGCGGGATGCATGACCGCGTCGATGGCGATGTCGCCCGGGTTCGAGATCGGACCGGGCGGGAGCCCCTTGTGCTGGTACGTGTTGTACGGGTTGCCCGCGTCCGCGCGTTCGGCGTCGGTCGTGGTCACCCGGTCCGTGTGCCCGGTGCCGTACGCGACCGTCGCGTCCGACTGGAGCGGCATGCCCTGGTCGATGCGGTTCTGGAACACCCGGGCCACCTTCGGGTAGTCGGCGGCGAGTCCGGCTTCCTTCTGCACGACCGAGGCGAACGTCACGACGTGCGCGCGTTCGGCCACCGGCACCCCTGCGTCGTCGAGGTGCTGGTTCATGGTGTCGACCATCGACTGGAAGTACTGCGTTGCCGTCCACGACGGGTTGATCGGGTACGTGGCGGGGAACAGGTAGCCCTCGAGGCTCGTCACGCCCGCAGGGAGGCCGTAACCCGAGACGTCCGCGGCGGCGGCGGTCACCGACGCCTGCGTGAGGCCGGCCTTGCTCACGAGTGACGCCTCGACGTCCTTGAGCACCGCGCCCTCGGGGATCAGGACCGTCGCGGTCACCTTGTTCGCGCTGTCCTGCAGCGCCGCGAGGGCCGCCTTCGCGCTCATGTGGTGCTTGAGCTGGTACGAACCCGGCTGGAACTGGACGTCCTGCTTGGTGAGGAGGAGCTGGTAGAACGCGGTCGAGGTCTTGACGACACCGCTCCGGTGCAGGGTCTTCGCGACGTCGCTGCCGATGTCACCCTCCTTGATGGTGACCGTCACCTTGCCCGTGCCGCTCCCCGTGTAGTCGGTGGGTTCCTGCTTCTTCGTCAGGCTCGCGACGACCGACTGGACCTTCGGCACCACGAACAGGGTGGCGCCGGCACCCCCCGCGAGCACGATGGCGACGATCACGATGCCCGCGACGACCGCGCCCCGCGAGCGACGGCGGCGCGGCGGCTGCGGACGCCGGGAGGCCCCACCGCGACGCCCGGAGCGACGCCCGTCGCCGACTCCCCCGTCGCGGCCCGCCGCGGCTCCGACGGCGACCGCGGCGCCATCCTGCTCGGCCCGGCCGGGCGCGTCTCGGTCGGCGGTCTCGTCGTCGTGGTGGCCGAACAGCGCACGGACGTCGCTGTGGTGGTGGTCCTGTGGGTCGGTGACGACGTCGTCGCCCCCGCTGCTGCGGTCGGCCCGGGCCGCGGCCTCTCGAGCTGCGCGGCGGGTCAGGTGGGGAGGACGAGCATCGGCGGCGCTGGGTTCGAGCGGAGCTCCGGCTCGGTCCGGAGCGGAAGGTGCCCGGTCGTCGGCGGCCCCGACGGCGCGGTCGTCACGCTGCTGGTCGGCATCGTCGCCGGGCGCGATGATCGCACGCCAATCAAGGTCGTCTGCCACGCTGCTCGATGTTCCTCGGGTCGGTGTTGCTCGGATCGGGTCGCTCTCGCACGAGTCACGGGAGCAGTGACCCCGGCGGAGTGCCTCCCGAGCGCTCTCGGTCGAGCGCATGTTGCAGAATGATAACAGCGGCGGCTTGGTCGATGACGGCTCGCGATCTCCGGCTGTCCCGGCCCGCCTCGCGCATGCCCCGCTGGGCGCTCACGGTCGACAGCCGTTCGTCCACGAGACGCACCGGCACCCGGGTCGCGATCCGTGCGGCGAAGGCCCGCGCGTCCGTGGTCGATGGGGTGTCGTCTCCGGACAGCGACAACGGGAGCCCGACGATCACCTCGATCGCGCCGTACTCCGCCGCGAGCTCGAGGATCCGGGGCACGTCTCGCCGGTCATCGCGACGGACGGTCTCGACCGGGGTGGCGAGCAGGCCGTCGCGGTCCGACACCGCCACCCCGATGCGCGCCCGTCCGACGTCGACGCCGAGGCGCCTCCCGGTGCGCACGCCGGTCAGGCGCCGAGACGATCGGTGACCGCGCGGAGCGCTGCGGGGAGCGCCGCCACGTCGGTGCCGCCGCCCTGGGCGAGGTCCGGCTTGCCGCCGCCGCCCCCGCCGAGGACGCCGGCGGCCTCCTTCGCGAGGGGGCCCGCCTGGACGCCGTGCTGTCGAGCGGCGTCGTTGGTGGCGACGATGACGGCCGGTTTGCCGTTCACGACCGCACCGAGCACGACGACGGCCGCGTCCGTGCCGAGCTGCCCGCGCACGGCGGTCGCGAGGGACCGGAGGTCGTCCGACGAGTTCAGGCCCTCGACCGTCTGCGCGACGACGGTGGTGTCGCCGACCTTGCCAGCGGTCCGAGCGATGCCCGGGACGCGCTGCTGCAGGTTCGCCGACTCGAACTCGGCGATCCGCTTCTCGGCGCTCTTGAGGTCGGCCATCAGTCCGGCGACACGGGCGGGGAGGTCCTCGCGCGGCGCCTTCAACGCGCTCGACAGCTGCGACACGATGGTCCGCTCGACGGCGAGGTCGCGGAAACCCTCGAGCCCGACGAGCGCCTCGACACGGCGGTTCGTCGACCCGACGCTGCTCTCGCCCACGAGGTTGACGAGCCCGACCTGGGCGCTCGACGCCACGTGCGTGCCACCACACAGCTCGCGCGACCAGGGTCCGCCGATGTCGACCATCCGGACCTCGGACCCGTACTTCTCGCCGAAGAGTGCCTGCGCCCCGAGCGCCTTCGCCTCGTCGAGCGGCAGGACACGGGTCGTGACGTCGAGGTCGGACCGGATGGCGCCGTTCACGACGTCCTCGATCTCGGTCCGCGTCGCGAGGGACACGGGCTGGCTCCACGAGAAGTCGAGTCGCATGTACCCGGCCTTGTTGTACGAGCCGGCCTGCAGCGCGTCGGGCCCGAGGATCTCGCGCAGTGCCGCGTTCACCAGGTGCGTCGCGGAGTGGGCCTGGGTCGCACCGCGCCGGTACTCGGCGTCGACCACCGTGGTCGCGGCGTCACCGACCCCGACCTCGCCCGACCGCACCTGCACCGTGTGGCTGTACAGGCCCGCGACCGGCTTCTGCACATCGAGCACCTCGAGGTCGAAACCGTTGCCGACGATCGATCCCTGGTCGGCGTCCTGTCCGCCCGACTCCGCGTACAGCGAGGTCTCGGCGAGGACGATCTCGGCGATGTCGCCCGCCACCGCGCGGTCCACGCCCCGGCCGTCGACGATGATCCCGAGCACACGGGTCTCGGTCTCGAGGGTGTCGTACCCCGTGAACACGGTCTCGCCCTGGGCACGGAAGGCGCTGTAGACGCTGAGGTCCGCCAGCGCGCGCTTCTTGCTCTTGGCGTCGGCCTTGGCACGAGCACGCTGGTCCGCCATGAGGGTGTCGAACGCCGCGCGGTCGACACGCAGGCCGGCCTCCTCGGCCATCTCGAGCGTGAGGTCGATCGGGAACCCGAACGTGTCGTGCAGGAGGAACGCGGTGTCGCCGCCGATCGGCGCACCCCCGTCCTGCTTGGCGCGGTCGACGGCGACGTCGAGGATGGTCGTGCCCTGCTCGAGCGTGCGGAGGAACGCGTCCTCCTCGGCGAAGGCGAGCCGCGCGATGCGGTCGAAGTCGTCGTGGACCTCGGGGTACGCGGCCTTCATGGCGTCGCGGGACGCCGGGAAGAGCTCCGGGAAGGTGGCGTCCTGGACCCCGAGGAGTCGCATCGCGCGGACCGAACGCCGGAGCAGCCGCCGGAGGATGTACCCGCGGCCCTCGTTCGACGGCTGGACACCGTCCGACATGAGCATCAGCGACGACCGGACGTGGTCCGCGATGACGCGCATGCGGACGTCGTCGCCGTGGTCGGCGCCGTACCGACGACCGGAGAGCTCCGCGGCGCGGTCGAGCACCGGGCGGACCTGGTCGATCTCGTACATGTTGTCGACGCCCTGCTTGAGGAAGGCGACGCGCTCGAGACCCATGCCCGTGTCGATGTTCTTGCTCGGGAGCTCCCCGACGATCTCGAAGTCGTACTTCGAGCGGACGTCCTGGATCTGGTACTGCATGAACACGAGGTTCCAGATCTCGACGTAGCGGTCGTCGTCGGTCGCGGGGCCGCCGTCGGCGCCGTAGGCAGGACCGCGGTCGAAGAAGATCTCGGAGCAGGGGCCCGCCGGGCCGGGTTGACCGGTCGACCAGTAGTTCGTGTCCTTGTCGAGCCGCTGGATGCGCTCGTCCGGCAGCCCGGCGATCTGCTTCCAGTACCGGATGGCCTCGTCGTCGTCCTTGTACACGGTGACCCAGAGGTCCTTCGGGTCGAACCCGAGACCCCCGTCCGACTCGTTCGACGTGAGCAGCTCCCACGCGTACGTGATCGCCTGCTCCTTGAAGTAGTCGCCGAACGAGAAGTTCCCGTTCATCTGGAAGAACGTGCCGTGCCGCGGCGTCCGCCCGACCTCTTCGATGTCGTTCGTGCGGATGCACTTCTGCACGCTCGTGGCCCTGGGGAACGGCGCCGGCACCAGACCGGACAGGTACGGGATGAACGGGACCATCCCCGCGACGGTGAACAGCAGCGAGGGGTCGTCCGACACGAGCGAGGCGGAGGGGACGACGGTGTGGCCACGGTCCCCGAAGTACTCGAGCCAGCGGCGGCGGATGTCAGCGGTCTGCATGGTGCTTCCTGGTCGTGACGGTGGACTGGCGGGGTGACGGAACGGGCCCCCGGGCGGAGACCGGGGCCGGCCGCACCGATGGGGTCAGGCGTGGTCGCCGGGGCGTGCCCGCAACTCGGCCTCGCGCGAGCGGTAGCCATCGGCGACGGCGGATGCGAAGGCCTTCGCCGCCGATCCGGCCCGGACCACGGGGCGCTGGGCAGCCTGCGACCGGTCGACCCGCCGCGCGAGGACGAACCCCACCACGAGACCGACGGCGACGAAGAACAGCTGCTTCACGTCCGGCTCCCTCCCACACCCGCAGGCGTGCCCTGCCCAGCTTAGTGCGGTCCGCCGGAACGCCGGAGGGCGGGCCGTCCGCTGTGGACGACCCGCCCTCGGCGGTGGTGCTGTGGATCAGCGGGCGGCGTAGTACTCGACGACCAGCTGGACCTCGCAGGTCACGGGGACCTCGGCGCGCTTCGGGCGACGCACGAGGCGGGCCTGGAGCTTGTCGATCTCGACCTCGAGGTACCCGGGCACCTTCGGGAGGACGTCCAGGTGACCACCGGCGGCGGCGACCTGGAACGGCTCGAGCGACTCGGAGCGCTGCTTGACGTGGATCAGCTGCCCCGGCTTGACGCGGAACGAGGGACGGTCGACGAGCTTGCCGTCGACCAGGATGTGGCGGTGCACGACGAGCTGGCGTGCCTGCGCGGTGGTCCGGGCGAAGCCGGCGCGGAGGACGAGCGCGTCGAGACGCTCCTCGAGGAGCTCGACGAGGCTCTCACCCGTCAGGCCCTTCGACTTGCGGGCCTCTTCGAAGACGATGCGGAGCTGCTTCTCGCGGATGCCGTACTGGGCACGCAGACGCTGCTTCTCACGGAGGCGGACGGCGTAGTCGCTGTCGGCCTTGCGGCGGGTGCGACCGTGCTCACCCGGCCCGTAGGGGCGCTTCTCGAGGTAACGGGCCGCCTTCGGCGTCAGCGGGATGCCGAGCGCGCGCGACAGGCGGGTCTTGCTGCGGGATCGTGACTTGGTAGACACAGGGTCCTTTTCTGTACTGAACGAACGGATCACGGTGGCCCCGCCGTGCGCACACGACGATCACCTGCGGCGCTCCGCTGACGCGGATCGGACCGCCCGTGACGGGATCCAGAGGGATGAGCCTGTGGGATCGGACGGCTACAGTCCGAACCGCGGTCACTGCGGTCCTCGACGCAGCCGCACGCGAGGACCCGGACGTGGGCGCGAACAGCATAGCAGGGCGGCCGCGGCCGTCGGAAGCAGCGAGGCCGTCCGTGTCAGGATCCGCGGATGATGCGCCGCAGTCGGTCGAGTCGCGGTCCGACCTCGCGCTCGTTCCCGTTCGTCGTGGGGCTGTAGTACTCGGTGCCCTCGAGGACGTCGGGGAGGTACTGCTGTCGCGCCACCCCGTGCTCGGCGTCGTGCGCGTAGACGTACCCCTTGCCGTGGCCGAGCCGCTTCGCACCGGGGTAGTGCGCGTCGCGCAGGTGGGTGGGGACGACTCCCATCCGGCCCGCCCGGACATCGGCGATCGCCGCGTCGATGCCGGTGTACGCGGCGTTCGACTTGGGTGCGGTGGCGAGGTAGACCACCGCCTCGGCGAGGGGGATGCGGCCCTCGGGCATCCCGATCAGCTGCACGGCCTGGGCTGCGGCGACCGCGATCGGGAGCGCCTGGGGATCGGCCATCCCGATGTCCTCGGACGCCGAGATGATCACCCGGCGCGCGATGAACCGCGGGTCCTCGCCCGCCTCGATCATGCGGGCCAGGTAGTGCAGCGCGGCATCGACGTCGCTGCCACGGATCGACTTGATGAACGCGCTGATGACGTCGTAGTGCTCGTCCCCCTGCCGGTCGTACCGCAGGAGCGCGCGGTCCACCGCGGCCGCGATCGTCTCGGCCGTGACGACCGGCACGGTCTCGTGGTCGTCCGACGCCGCGATCGCCGACTGCGCGGCCGCCTCGAGGGCGGTCAGGGCACGGCGGGCGTCACCCGAGGCGAGTCGGACGAGCGCCGCACGGGCCTCGTCACCGAGGACGACGGTCCCGGCCAGTCCACGAGGATCCTCCACGGCGCGGTCGACCAGGGTCCCGAGGTCCGCGTCGGACAGCGGGCGCAGTGTCAGGAGCAACGACCGGGAGAGCAGGGGCGCGATGACCGAGAACGAGGGGTTCTCGGTCGTCGCGGCGATGAGGACGACCCAGCCGTTCTCGACCCCCGGCAGCAGGGCGTCCTGCTGGGCCTTGCTGAACCGGTGGATCTCGTCGAGGAACAGGACGGTGGTCGAGCCGTAGAGATCGCGGTGGGCGAGGGCGCGCTCCATCACCTCGCGCACGTCCTTGACGCCTGCGGTGACGGCGCTCAGTTCGACGAAGGCCCGACCGGAAGAACGGGCGATGGCCTGCGCGATGGTGGTCTTGCCGGTGCCCGGTGGGCCCCAGAGGATGACCGAGACGCCACCGGGACGGTCGTCCGCTCCGGACGCCAGGGACACGAGGGGTGATCCGCGCCCGAGCAGGTGCCCCTGCCCGGCGACCTCGTCGAGGCTCGTCGGCCGCATGCGCACGGCGAGCGGCGCCGCGCCTTGACCGACGCCCGGCGCGCTCTGCACGCCCGTCACCGACCGGTCCGCTGCCATGTCCCCCATGGTAAGCGGCGGCACCGACACGATGCGCGGGACCGGGAGGACGCCACCACCGCAGGCCGCGGCGATCGGTCATCGGGTCGTCCACTACGATCCTCCCTGGCACCGGGGCGGCCGGGACGCGGGACCAGGGCGGAGGACACGTGGCACCGAGGAACCAGGGCAGGGATGCCAGGGAGGCGCGCGACCGCCTCCGTCTGTACCAGGCGCGCCAGGGCCTCCACGACCGGCGACGCCGGAGGCGGCGGCGGGACGACCTCGTCGCACTCGTCGCACTCGTCGTCGTCGCGGCACTCGCCACGGGCTCACAGCTCGTGCACGACGAGCGGACGACGGCCTCCGCATCGGCATCGGCATCGGCATCGGCATCCGCCACGAGCACGCCGACCCCGTCCGCCAGCGCCACCGCGGCGGACACCGGGAACGTGCCGAGCGCGTCCATCGCGAAGGCCTCGACCTGGACCGGCAGGCTCACGCTCAACAAGACGGTCACGTTGGACATCGAACTCGACGGGAAGGCCGCACCCCAGTCGACGAGCGTCCTGGTCGACCTCATCCGCAAGCAGTTCTACGACGGCACGTCCTGCCACCGGCTCAGCGTCACGAAGGGGGCACAGTTCATCCAGTGCGGCTCCGCCAACGGCGACGGCACCGGGGACGCCGGGTTCGAGTACGGACCGCTCGAGAACGTGCCCGCGGACGGCGACTACCCGACCGGCACGATCGCCATGGCCAGGAGCAGCTCGCAGTACTCCCAGAACACGCAGTTCTTAATCACCTACGGCGACACGCACCTCGACGGCTCGACCGGCGGCTACACGGTCGTCGGCAAGGTGACCGCGGGGCTCCCCCGGCTCCGGAAGACGATCACGTCGAAGGGGATCGGCACCGCCGGCAGCGACGGTACCGGTGCGCCGAAGGTCCCCACGACCATCACGGGCGCGACCATCGCCATCGAGCGGTGACCCACGGCCTCCCCGGCGGACCGGTTGGTCCTGTGTCGGAGGTGCCGCCGCCACCGGCCGCCCACGCCCCTGGCAAGTGACCCGTCGCCATCACAGCCCGTGCAATAGGCTGGCGTCCTGACCGGCCGACGGTGACGTCGGCGAGCACGACCACGATCGAGGCGAGACCTGTGGGACCTGACGAAGCAACGAGCTGGGGGCGAGTCGACGAGACCGGGACGGTGTACGTCCGGTACGGCGACGACGAGCGTGCGGTCGGTGAGTACCCCGACGCCGCCCCGGAGGAAGCCCTCGCCTACTACGCCCGGAAGTACGCCGACCTCGAGGGTCAGGTGCGGATCGCCGAGCAGCGCGCGCAGCGCGGCGCTTCGGCGTCGGACATCGGCCGGACGGTCGAGCACCTCCGCACGGCGCTCGCCGACGCTCGGGTCGTCGGCGACATCCAGGCCCTCGAGCGGCGCGTGGACGTCCTCGGCGAGCAGGTCGGCTCCCTCGGTCGTGAGCAGGCCGAACAGGCCGAGCAGGCCCTGACCGACGCGCTGGCGTACCGACGGGGCCTCGTCGAGGAAGCCGAGGCACTGGCGGCGGTGGATCCGGCACGGGCGCAGTGGAAGCAGATCACCACGCAGCTCGACGACGTCTTCGCCCGGTGGCAGCGGCACCAGCACGATGGTCCGCGGATCCCGAAGAACGAGGGCAACGAGCTGTGGAAGCGGTTCCGCACCGCCCGTTCCACCGTCGACCAGCACCGCCGTGCCTTCTACGCCGACCTCGACGCGCAGCACCGCGAGGCACGGTCCCGCAAGCAAGAGCTCGTCGACCAGGCCGAGGCGCTCGCGACCCGCGGCTCGGACGGCATCCCCGCGTACCGCCAACTGCTCGAGGACTGGAAGCACGCCGGCCGCGCGGGCAAGCGGTACGACGACGCACTGTGGAGCCGGTTCAAGGCCGCGGGTGACGTCCTCTTCGCGCAGAAGCACGACGAGGTCGCCCGCGAGTCCGAGGAGTACACGGCGAACCTCGACGCGAAGCTCGCGCTGCTGACCGAGGCCGAGCCCCTGCTCCAGGAGACCGACCGGGTCGCGGCACGCCGACGCCTGACCGACATCCAGCGCCGGTGGGACGAGATCGGTCGCGTGCCGCGCGACCGCGTCCGCAGTGTCGAGGACCGCATGCGTGCGATCGAGTCGCACGTCCGCGGGCTCGAGGACGAGCACTGGCGCGAGTCGGACCCCGAGCGCAAGGCCCGGTCCGCCGGGCTCGCGAGCCAGCTCGAGGACGCCATCGGCAAGCTCCAGGCCGAGCTGAACGACGCCGAGGCCTCGGGTGACACCGCTCGGATCAAGGCCGCGCAGGAGGCCCTGGACGCCAGGAGGATCTGGCTGGACGCACTGGGATCGTGACGTCGTCGGCGACCCGCTCGTCGGACGTGCCCGGGTCGCGCCGCCGGCCGCCGGCCGCTGGTCGACCCACCAGCTAGTCGACGCCCAGGATCACCCGGATCTCGCGGTCGTCCTGCCGCATCTGCGCCGCGAGCGCGTCCATGCCGTCGAACGCGACCATGCCGCGCACGTAGGCGACGAACATCACCGTGATGACGTCGTCGTACAGGTCGATGTCGACGTCGAGCAGGTGCGCTTCGATCTGCTTCTCGGGGACGCCCTCGAACGTCGGGTTGTTCCCGACGGAGACCGCGGCCGGGTAGGTCCGGCCCCGATGCAGCACCCGCGCGGCGTACACGCCGTCCGCGGGCACGAACCCCTCGCAGTCGGGATCGAGGTTGGCGGTCGGGTAGCCCATCTCGCGCCCGCGCTCGTTGCCGTGCACGACCGTGCTCCGCACGGCGTGGTCGCGGCCGAGCAGCCGCGCGGCCTCCGCGACGCGACCGACGGACAGCAGCTCGCGGATCCAGGTCGACGAGACGCGCCGTTCCCCCGCGGACCGGCCGTCGTCGACGAGGTCTACGTCATCGATCAACCGGACGGAGAACCCGTGCTGCTCGCCGAGGCGCCGGAGCAGGTCGACGTCGCCGGCACCGCGGGCGCCGAACCGGAAGTCGCTCCCGACGAGCACGACCCGTGCGTGGAGGGCACCCACGAGGACGCGCGCGACGAACTCGGCGGCGGGCAGCGACTGCAGGGACTGGTCGAACGGCAGCAAGAGGGTCGCGTCCACCCCGGCCGCCTCGAGCAGCTCGCGCCGCTGCCGGATGCTCGTGAGCGCCGGTGGCACGTGCCCGGGATCGAGCACCGACAGCGGGTGACGATCGAAGGTCACGACGGTGGACACGAGGTCGCGTTCACGCGCGGCGTCCTCGAGCTGCGCGATGACGGCGCGGTGCCCGACGTGGACGCCGTCGAACTTGCCGATCGTGACCGCGCTCGGACCGAAGCCCGCCGGGACCTCGGCGAGGTCGGCGAAGTACTGCATGGTCACTCCCCCGAGGTCGCGGCGTCGGCACGACCGGCCGCGGCCCGCTCCGCGTCCGGCTCGGGCGCGACGCGCGACGACGGCGGGTCCGCCGCGATGGCCTGCACAGCGGCACGGTGGTGGGTCCGCAACCACCACAGCCCGGCGACCGGCAGGACGAGGGGCACCCAGTAGTACCCGGCTCCGAAGCCCGACCACACGGTGTCGTCGGGGAACAGGGCGTGGTCGAACAGCGACAGGAACCCGATGACGACGACCCCGACCATCTCGAACCCGATCGTCACCCAAGCGACGCGGTACCAGGTGCGGCCCGGGGCGATGAGCGCGACCATCGCGACGATGTAGACCACGGCGGACAGGGCACTCAACGTGTAGGCGAACGGCGCGTGGTGGAACTTCTCGATGATCTGCACGACGCTGCGTCCGGTCGCCGCGAGGGCGAGGATGCCGTAGACGGCGATGAGGACGCGACCGATGCCGGTCGCGCGAGAGGACTTGGTCGGCATCGCCCCGATTCTAGCGGCCGGGAGGCACGGCTCGGTCTGGCGCCGACCGGTCACGCCTGGGCGAACCAGATCTGGGACATCCGGTAGACCATGACCGCGACGGTGAAGGCTCCCGCTCCGAGCACCACGGTGCTCCACCGGGTGCGGTCGATGAGGGCCCAGACGATCGCCGCAGGTGGGACGAGCAGCACCGACACCGCGTACACCCCGAACTCGAGCGCGTTTCCCCTCGGCGGGTTGCCCACCGCGGGTTGCACGATCGCGACGACACCCTGGGCGATGAGCAGGAGCTCGATGAGCACGAGCGCGCCGACGGTCGGGTCGTTCGGCTTCCAACCGATCAGGCCGACCACGACACAGAAGAGGCCGGTGAGGGCCGCGAAGCCGACCTGGACCCAGGTGAACCAGTCGATCATGCGTCCGCTCCTGTCGGGAAGTTCGTGATGACCCGCAGCGCGCCACGTCGGACGGACACGAGTCCGACGAGGCGGTCGTCCGCCGCGGCGACGGCCGCGACCGGACCGTCGGTGTCGGCCAGGTCGGTCGGCACCCGTTTGCCGTCGCTGAGGTCCCGTGCCGCTGCGGAGTCGAGCACGACCTCCCGGAACAGGACGCGGGCGACGTCCGCCGGACGGCGCAGCCGGGCCCGGACGTCTACGTCGTCGTCCTCGAGCACGACGGCGTCGGCGACGGCGAACGGTCCGATCCGGGTCCTGCGCAGTGCGGTGAGGTGGCCGCCGGTCTCGAGGGCCACCGCGACGTCACGGGCGAGGGCGCGGACGTAGGTGCCGGAGGAACACTCGACGTCGACGTCGAGGTCGACGACCGGGGTCTCCACGCCCTCCACGGCCACGACCAGGTCACGCCGGGCCAGGACGTCGAAGCGCGCCACCGTCACACGTCGCGGTTCCAGCTCGACGGTCTCGCCCGCGCGTACCCGGGCGTACGCCCGTCGGCCGTCGACCTTGATGGCGCTGACCGTGCTCGGCACCTGCTCGATGGTCCCCCGCTGCGCGCCCACGGCCTCCTCGAGCCGGACGTCGTCGAGCGCGTCCGGGAGCAGTCCGGGGGACGCGACCACGGCACCGTCGGCGTCGTCGGAGTCGGTCGCGACACCGAGCCGGATCGTCGCGGTGTACCGCTTGTCGAGGCCGACCAGGTGCGTCAGCAGACGCGTCGACGGCCCGACACCGAGGACGAGCAGACCCGTCGCCATCGGGTCGAGGGTCCCGGCGTGCCCGATCTTGCGGATGCCGAAGCGTCGGCGCGCGATCGAGACCGACCGGTGGCTGGAGATGCCGCCCGGCTTGTCGACGAGGAGGATCCCGTTGGGGGCCGGTTCGAGCACCGGGAAAGGGTAGCAGCGCCGGCGCTCAGCCGACGTCGCGCAGGTCGCCTCCGGCTAGCACGCGTCCGCCCAGTTCCGCCGCGGGTGCTCGGGGTCCGTCACGTCGAGGACGGCCGACGCAGCACCCTTCGGGTCGTCCTGACGGACGTACGTGGTGAACGGGTCGTCGGCGCGCGGCTCGGACCGATCGTCGCGCTCGACCCACAGGGACCAGCGCCAGAGGGACCGCACGGACCGCGACAGCAGGCGCTTCCCCGTGACGACGAGGATCCCGGGGTCGGTGCCGATCGTCCGGAAGGGATCGACGACCTCGGCTCGGAGGCCATCGGCATCCGTCGAGGACGCCGCGGCGTGCATGGCCTTGACCCCCTGCTGCTCGAGTGCCGCGACGAGGCTCGCTGCGACGCGCTCCAGGTCGACGCCCGGCCCGCCGTCGACCGCGATCACCGTCCGAGCGGCGCCCGCGTTGTGCGCGACCTCCGTCGCGATCGCCTGCATGGTGTCGGTCTCCTGCGGTGCCCATCGTGCCATCGCTCCACCGTAGGCTCTCCTGGTGGTCCCCGTTCCGCGCCCCGAGCACCCCTCGGACGTCTCCCCAGACGTCGCCGCCCGGGAGGCCCGACCCGGCCCCGACATCGCGACCCCGCTCATCGCGTGGTTCCGCCAGCACGGCCGCGACCTCCCGTGGCGACGACCCGGGTTCCCCGCCTGGGGCACGATGGTGAGCGAGATCATGCTCCAGCAGACACAGGTCGCACGGGTCGTCCCACGGCTCGAGGCGTGGCTCGCGCGCTGGCCGACGCCAGCCGCCCTCGCCGCCGACCCGCCGTCCGAGGCGGTCCGTGCCTGGGACCGGCTGGGCTACCCGCGACGCGCGCTCGCGCTGCACGCCGCGGCGACCGCCATCGTCGACCGACACGAGGGCGTCGTCCCATCGGACGTCGACGCCCTCCTCGCGCTCCCCGGCATCGGCGACTACACGGCGCGGGCGATCGCGGTGTTCGCCTTCGGGCTGCGCCACCCGGTCGTCGACGTCAACGTCCGCCGGGTCCTCGCCCGGGCGCTGCTCGGGCAGGCCGAGCCGGGGCCGGCGAACGCTCGACGTGACCTGCCGCTGATGGCTGCGGTGCTGCCTCCCGATCTCGAGGACGCGGCTGCGACGAACGCGGCGGTCATGGAGCTCGGCGCGCTCGTGTGCGTCGCGAAGCGGCCCGCATGCGACGTGTGCCCGATCTCCGATCGATGCCGGTGGCGCGCGCAGGGGCACCCCGCGCACGACGGCCCGCGGGCGCCCCGGCAGTCGCGGTTCGCCGGGAGCGACCGACAGGTCCGCGGGCTGATCATGGCCGAACTCCGGGCCAGCGACGTCCCGGTGACCCTGGACGAGATCGCGATGGTGTGGCCCGACGCCGAGCAGCGCGACCGCGCGCTCCGATCGCTGGTGCGGGACGGGCTCGCCGTCGGGTCCGACGCCGTCGGCTACTCGCTGCCCGGGTCCGCCTGACGGGTGACGACGTCGGCCGAGTGCTCGTCGTCGTCCTCGTCGTCGTGTCGGTACGGGTCGGCGTCGCCCGCGTAGGACGCGGCGGACGCCTGTGCCCGCGCCGCGGCGTCGCGGTCACGCGCCTCGGCGAGCAACGCGTCGATGTGCGCAGCGTTCTCCGGCACGGCGTCGGCGATGAACTCGAGGGTCGGGGTCAGCCGAGCGGTGATGTTCTTGCCGACCTCGCTGCGGAGCATGCCGGTCGCGGACTTCAGCGCCGCCGCGGTGTCCTGCCGCTCCTCGTCCGAGCCGTACACGGTGTAGAAGACGGACGCGTGCTGCAGGTCGCCGGTCACCTGGACGTCCGTGATCGTGACGAATCCGAGACGCGGGTCACGGATGCCCTTGTCCAGCCGCCTGGCGACGATCTCCTGGATGCGGTCCGCCATCTTGCGGGCGCGCTGTGGGTCGGCCATGGGGTCCTCCTGGTGGTGTGGGAACGAGGGCGGGGCCCCGCCGGGACGCGGTGTGCGTCCCGGCGCGGCCCCGCCGGACGAGCGGACTCAGCCGCGCGGCTTCTCGACCATCTCGATGGTCTCGATCTCGTCGCCGATCTGGATGTCGTTGTACTTGCCGAGACCGACGCCCGCCTCGAAGTCCGTCCGGACCTCGGTGACGTCGTCCTTGAACCGGCGCAGCGACTCGATGGCGAGACCGTCGGCGAGCACGACGCCGTCACGGATGACGCGCGCCTTGGCGTTGCGCGTGATCGTGCCGGACCGGACCACCACACCGGCGATGTTGCCGAACTTCGACGAACGGAACACCTCGCGGATCTCCGCCACACCCGACTGGACCTCTTCGAACTCGGGCTTGAGCATGCCCCGCAGGGACTGCTCGATGTCCTCGAGTGCCGAGTAGATGACCGAGTAGAAGCGGATGTCCACACCCTCGCGAGCGGCACGTTCCCGTGCCTTCGTGTCGGGGCGGACGTTGAACCCGATGAT
This sequence comes from Curtobacterium sp. MCBD17_035, assembly GCF_003234815.2. Taxonomy (NCBI): domain Bacteria; kingdom Bacillati; phylum Actinomycetota; class Actinomycetes; order Micrococcales; family Microbacteriaceae; genus Curtobacterium; species Curtobacterium sp. MCBD17_035. Next base: position 1,915,302 of record NZ_CP126279.1, read on the forward strand.
GATCGCGTTGTCGACCGTCGCGAGGTTGACGTCCGACTCCGTGACCGCACCGACACCGCGGTGGATGATCCGGAGCTGGACGCTCTCGTCGACCTCGATCTTGAGCAGCGACTCCTCGAGCGCCTCGACGGCACCGGAGACGTCACCCTTGATGATGAGGTTGAGCGCGTCGACCTTGCCCTCTTCGAGTGCACGGGTGAAGTCCTCGAGCGAGATGCGCTTGCGGGCCTTGGCCAGCTGGGCGTTGCGCTCGACGGCCTCGCGCTTCTCGGCGATCTGGCGGGCCGTGCGATCCTCCTCCGTCACCAAGAAGGTGTCACCGGCACGCGGCACGCTCGACAGACCCTGCACCTGCACGGGACGACTCGGCGTCGCGGCCTCGACCGCGTTGCCGTTCTCGTCCATCATCGCGCGGACGCGGCCGTAGGCGGTGCCCGCGACGATCGCGTCGCCGACGTGCAGCGTCCCGGACTGGATGAGCACGGTCGCGACCGCACCGCGTCCCTTGTCGAGACGCGCCTCGATGGCGACACCGCGGGCGTCCTTGTCGGGGTTGGCACGGAGATCGAGTCCCGCGTCGGCCGTGAGCAGCACGGCCTCGAGCAGGGCATCGATGTTCGTGTTGTTCCGCGCGGACACGTCGACGAACATGACGTCGCCGCCGTACTCCTCGGCCACGAGCCCGTACTCGGTGAGCTGCTGGCGGACCTTGGCGGGGTTCGCGCCTTCCTTGTCGATCTTGTTCACCGCGACCACGATCGGCACGTTCGCCGCCTGGGCGTGGTTCAGGGCCTCGACCGTCTGCGGCATGATGCCGTCGTCGGCCGCGACCACGAGGATCGCGATGTCCGTCACCTGGGCACCACGGGCACGCATGGCGGTGAACGCCTCGTGACCCGGGGTGTCGATGAACGTGATCGGGCGCTCGATGCCCTCGTGCTCGGAGATGACCTGGTACGCACCGATGTGCTGCGTGATGCCGCCGGCCTCACCCGCGACGACGTTCGCGTTCCGGATCGCGTCGAGCAGGCGGGTCTTGCCGTGGTCGACGTGACCCATGACCGTGACGACCGGCGGACGGGCGACGAGGACCGAGTCGTCCTCGTCGTCGAGCTCGGCGTCGAGGTCGATGTCGAAGCCCTCCAGGAGCTCCTTGTCCTCGTCCTCCGGCGAGACGATCTGGATCTTGTAACCGAGCTCCTCGCCGAGGACCTCGAAGGTCGCCTCGTCCAGCGACTCGGTCGCGGTCGCCATCTCACCGAGGTGGAACAGCACCGTCACGAGGTTGCCGGGGCTCGCGTCGATCTTGTCCGCGAAGTCCGAGATGCTCGCACCACGACGCAGCCGGACGACCGTGTTGCCGTCACCGCGCGGGACCTGCACGCCGCCGATCGACGGCGCCTGCCGCATCTCGTACTCGGCGCGCTTCGTCCGCTTCGACTTGCGAGCGCGGCTCTTGCCGCCACCACGACCGAACGCACCAGCGGTGCCACCACCCGGACCACGGCCACGACCGCCACCGCCGGCCGGACGCGCGGGTCCGAAGCCAGGGCGCTGGAATCCGCCACCGGCACCGGCTCCGGCACCACCGGGACGCTGGAAGCCACCGCCCTGGCCGCCACGGCCGGGCCCACCCGGACGCTGGCCGAAGCCGTTCGGACGCGCACCCTGACCGGGCCCACCCGGACGCGGAGCACCGGGCCGGGGAGCGCCCGGACGCGGCGGCTGCGGACGCGGGATGCCACCCGTACCGCCACCCGGACGCGGCATGCCCTGGTTCTGCGAGAACGGGTTGTTGCCGGGGCGGGGCGGGCGCGAGCCCATGCCCTGACTCGACGAGTAGGGGTTGTTGCCCGGGCGCGCGCCGCCCGGCTTCGGGCCGGGGCGTGCGGCGCCCGGCTTCGGCGCCGTCGACGATGCGGCACCGTCGACCTTGTCGGCCTGGTTCTTCTGCGCCTGGGCCTTCTGGGCGGCCTCGGCCTGCGCCTGCCGCTCGGCCACCGACATGGGGGCGGCCGGACGCGGCGCGTCGTTCACCGAGGGCTGCTCCGCTTCGACGGGCGCGGCGGGCGCGGGTGCCGGTGCAGCGGGGCGCGGTGCCTGCGGGCGCGGCGCGGCCTTCGGTGCCGCCGGCTTGGTCGCCGACGACGACGTCGCGCCGGATGCCTCGAGCGCCGCGCGGAGCTTGCGGGCGACGGGCGGCTCGATGCTCGAGCTCGGGCCCTTGACGAACTCGCCGAGCTCCTTGAGCTTCTCGAGCGCGGTCTTGCTGTCGACACCGAGCTCGCTGGCGATCTCGTGTACGCGTGGTTTTGCCACTGTTCTCCTTCTCGGGTCCCACCCGAGAAGGGTGGGACTCACTGAGTGATGGGTCTCATTTCGAGCCGCTCATCAGTTGTCCATAAGCCGTTCAGCCTGTTCTGTCGTGTCGAGGTCCCGTACCGGGTCCTGGCCCGACCGGAGTCGTTCCAGGTACTCGCGGACCGCCGACGTGTCCGGTTCACGATCCAGCCGCAGCGCGCGTCGGAAGGCCCGACGCGAGACGGCCAGCTCGTACGCATCGACCGTCGGGGTGATCCACGCGCCCCGGCCTGGCATGACTGCCTTCGGATCCACCACGACGCGGTCGCCACGGGCGACGACTCGGAGGAGGGAGGATCGGGGTGCACGGCGACGACTGCCGATGCACGTTCTGACGGGTTCCACTCTACTCCCTGCCTCGGACGGACGCGATCCCGGCACGCCAACGAGGCGGTGCGGTCAGCGAACGACCGCGCGCGCTCCGCATCCGGCGCTCAGTCGCCCTCGAGGATGGAGTCCGGCTGGATGTCGATCCGGGCACCGGTCAGCTTCGCCGCGAGGCGGGCGTTCTGCCCCTCTTTCCCGATGGCGAGCGAGAGCTGGTAATCCGGGACGAGGGCGCGGACCGCCTTGGTGGACTTGTCGATCACGAACGAACTCGTGACCTTCGCCGGGGACAGGGCGTTGCCCACGAAGGTCGCGAGGTCCGGCGAGTAATCGACGATGTCGATCTTCTCGGCCCCGAGCTCGTTCGTGACCGAACGGACGCGCTGGCCGAGCTCCCCGATGCACGCACCCTTGGCGTTGACGCCGGGCTCGTTCGCCTTGACCGCGATCTTCGTGCGGTGACCTGCCTCGCGCGCCATGGACACGATCTCGACCACGCCCGACGCGATCTCGGGGACCTCGAGCGCGAAGAGCTTGCGGACGAGACCCGGATGCGTCCGGGACACGGTGATCTGGGGGCCCTTGTGTCCCTTGCCGACACTCGTCACGTACACGCGGAGCCGCTGACCGTGCGGGTAGGTCTCGCCAGGGACCTGCTCCTCGGGCGGGAGGATGGCCTCGATCGTGCCGAGGTCGACGTGCACCATGCGTGGGTTCGGCCCCTGCTGCACGACGCCGGCGACGATGTCACCCTCTTTTCCACGGAACTCGCCGAGGACCTTGTCGTCGCCGATGTCCCGGAGCCGCTGGTTGATGACCTGCTTGGCCGCGAACGCCGCGATACGACCGAAGTCGTTCGTCTCGTCGACGGACTCACCGACGACGGTGCCGTCGTCGTCACGCTCGGGGACGTAGACACGCACCTGGCCCGACTTGCGGTCGAGCTCCACCCGCGCCTGCGGGTCGGCCGGCTCACCGTTCTCGGCTGCGTGCTTCTGGTACGCGGTGAGGATGGCCTGCTCGATGATGGTGACGAGTTCGTCGAACGGGATCTCCCGCTCCCGTTCCATGAGCCGCAGCACCGCGAGATCGATCTGCATCGAGGGCCTCCAGTATTCAGATGATGGGAACCCCGCGCTCGGACACCGCGCGGAAGGCGGCGTCCAGGATAGCGCACGTCGACCGCCCGCCGGCGCCGCACTTCCTGTCCGACGACCGGGAGGCACGACGCAGGCCCGTCGATCCGGACCGGATCGAGTGGACGGCGCGATCAGATCGCGCGCACGGCCGCGAGCACCTCGGCGACCGGGACCTCGCGACGCTCCCCCGCTGCACGGTCCCACAGCTCCACCACGCCGTCGCCCGCGTTCCGGCCCGCGACGACGACCACCGGGACACCGATGAGCTCGGCGTCACCGAACTTGACACCCGGCGACACCTTCGGCCGGTCGTCGTACAGGACGTCCATCCCGGCGTGCTCGAGCTCGGCGATGATGCCCGACGCGACGTCGTAGGCCACCTGGTCCTTGCCCGTGGCCACGACGTGGACATCGAAGGGGGCGACGTCCTTCGGCCAGACGAGCCCACGGTCGTCGTTGTGCGCCTCGGCGAGGATCGCCATGATGCGCGTGATGCCGATCCCGTAGGAACCCATCGTCACCGTGGCGAGCTTGCCCCGCTCGTCCTGCACCTTGAGACCGAGCGCCTCGGCGTACTTGCGCCCGAGCTGGAACACGTGCCCGATCTCCATGCCGCGCGCCGTCTCGAGCGGACCCGAGCCGTCGGGAGCGGGGTCCCCCGGTCGCACGTCCGCGACCTCGACGACGCCGTCGGCCACGAAGTCGCGCCCGGCGACGAGCCCCGAGACGTGACGCCCGGCGGTGTTCGCGCCCGTGATCCACGTGGTGCCGTCGACGACCCGCGGATCGAGGAAGTACCGGAGTCCGGTCTCGCTGTCCGCGCCGAGGAACTGCCGCACCGAGCCCTCGGTCCCGTGCCCGGCAGCGGCCTCCTCGATGAACGACGCGGCCGTCGGACCGATGTAGCCCTTGACGAGCGACCGGTGCTTCGCGAAGTCCGCGTCCGTCGCGGGCTCCACCTCGGCCGGGGCGAAGGCGACCTCCGCACGCTTCAACTCGACCTCTCGGTCGCCGGGGAGCCCGACGACGACGATCTCGCGCGTGCCGTCGAGGTGGGTGAGCGCGAGCACCACGTTCTTCAGCGTGTCCGATGCGCTCCAGCCGCTTCCGTCGCGCGGCGCCACCGCGTTCGCGTGCTCCACGAGGCTCGCGATCGTCGGCGTCTCGGCCACGGGCAGGAGGACGGGTGCCGGGAGTCCGGTCGTGGGCGACGCCTCGGGCACCGGGGTCGTGTACGCCTCGATGTTCGCCGCGTACCCGCCGGCACTCCGCACGAACGTGTCCTCGCCGACGGCGATCGGGTGCAGGAACTCCTCGCTCCGGCTCCCACCCATCGCGCCGGCGTCCGCCTGCACGATCACGTACTCCAGGCCGAGGCGCGTGAAGATCCGCTCGTAGGCGTCGCGCATGACCTGGTAGCTGGCGTCGAGCCCGGCGTCGTCGATGTCGAACGAGTAGGCGTCCTTCATCGTGAACTCGCGCCCGCGGAGCAGACCGGCACGAGGCCGGGCCTCGTCGCGGTACTTGTCCTGGATCTGGAACAGCGTGACCGGCAGGTCCTTGTACGACGAGTACAGGTCCTTGACGATGAGCGCGAACATCTCCTCGTGCGTGGGCGCCAGCAGGTAGTCCGCACCCTTGCGGTCCTGGAGGCGGAAGATCCCGTCCCCGTACTCCGTCCAGCGGTTCGTCGCCTCGTACGGCTCGCGCGGGAGCAGTGCCGGGAAGTGGACCTCTTGTGCGCCTGCGGCGGTCATCTCCTGGCGCACGATGGCCTCGATCCGGCCCTTGACCCGCAGCCCGAGCGGCAGCCAGGCGAAGATGCCGGGCGCCTGCCGACGGATGTAGCCCGCGCGGACGAGCAGCTTGTGGCTCCTCACCTCGGCGTCCGAGGGATCGTCGCGGAGCGTGCGGAGGAAGAGGTGCGAGAGCCGTGTGACCACGCGGAAAGCCTACCGGCCGCGCAGGACGCCCGAGCGGCCCGCAGCAGGACCATCCGCGCGCCGTCCGGTCCGACGCATCTACGCGGTGACGACCTCGGGGCTGCCGACCTCTCCGGCGGGCATCTCGGCCGCGAGGCGGTTCGCCTCGGCGATCAGGGTCTCGACGATCTCGGCCTCGGGCACGGTCTTGATGACCTCGCCCTTGACGAAGATCTGGCCCTTCCCGTTGCCCGACGCCACGCCGAGATCGGCCTCGCGCGCCTCACCCGGTCCGTTGACGACGCAGCCCATGACTGCGACGCGGAGCGGGACCGTCATGCCCTGCAGGCCCTCGGTGACGTCGTTCGCCAGCGTGTAGACGTCGACCTGTGCCCGGCCGCAACTCGGGCACGAGACGATCTCGAGCTTGCGCTCGCGCAGGTTGAGCGACTGCAGGATCTGCAGGCCGACCTTGACCTCTTGCGCGGGCGGTGCGGACAGCGACACGCGGATGGTGTCGCCGATGCCTTCACCGAGGAGGATGCCGAAGGCGGTCGCGCTCTTGATCGTGCCCTGGAACTCCGGTCCGGCCTCGGTGACGCCGAGGTGGAGCGGCCAGTCCCCCCGCTGCGCGAGCAGTCGGTATGCCTGGACCATGACGACCGGGTCGTTGTGCTTGACGGAGATCTTGAAGTCGTGGAAGTCGTGCTCCTCGAACAGCGAGGCCTCCCACACCGCCGACTCGACGAGGGCCTCCGGCGTGGCCTTGCCGTACTTCTGCAGGATGCTGGGCTCGAGCGACCCGGCGTTCACACCGATGCGCAGCGAGACGCCGGCGTCCTTGGCTGCCTTGGCGATCGCACCGACCTGGTCGTCGAACTTGCGGATGTTGCCCGGGTTGACCCGGACGGCCGCGCAGCCCGCGTCGATCGCCTGGAACACGTACTTCGGCTGGAAGTGGATGTCCGCGATCACCGGGATCTGGGACTTCTTCGCGATGATCGGGAGCGCGTCGGCGTCGTCCTGGCTCGGGACCGCCACGCGCACGATGTCGCAGCCGGACGCGGTGAGTTCCGCGATCTGCTGCAGGGTGGCGTTGATGTTCGTGGTCGGCGTCGTGGTCATCGACTGCACACTCACGGGTGCGTCGCCGCCGACGAGGACCTTGCCCACCTTGATCTGGCGCGACTTGCGGCGCGGAGCGAGGGTGACGGGGGCCTTGGGCATACCGAGATTGACTGCTGGCACGGTCGGCAGCCTACGCGTTCCCGGTGACAGCCCGGTGACCGGCGGCCGACAGTCCGCTGTCGGCGTGCCTCCCGGGCCGGGGCGACGGGCGGGGCCGACGGCGGGGCCTCCCGGTCCACCTCAGCCGAACACGCGCACCGGACGCACGATGTCCGCGTAGATGAGGAGCAGGCTCATGCCCCCGAGCAGGACGACGACGGCGAACGTGAGCGGCATCGTCTTGGCCAGGTCGATCGGGCCCGGGTCCCCGCGGCCGAGGAGCTTGGCCGTTCGACGCTTGACGGCCTCCCACAGTGCGCCCGCGACGTGCCCGCCGTCGAGCGGCAGCAGCGGCACGAGGTTGAGCACGAAGAGACCGATGTTGAGCGCGCCGAGCAGCGACAGGATCGTGTAGATCTTGTCGACGACCGGGACGCCGCTCGCCGACGCCACGGTCCCGATGGCGCGGCCGACGCCGACGACGCTCACCGGGCTGTCCTGTGCGCGCTGTTGGGATCCGAACGCGGCGTTCCACACCGCGACGAGTCGCTGCGGCAGGTCGAGGATGAGCGACGCCGACGCCTCGGTCTGTGCCCAGACCGCGGGCAGGACCGCCGCCGGCGACTGCCGGACCAGCGTCTGTCCGATCGAGACGCCGACGACGCCGACGCGTTCCGTCTTCGTGCTGCCGTCCTGCTCCTTCGCCACCGTGCCGTCGGCGCGGTAGACGTCACGCGTCGCCAACCGGGGCGTCACGGTGATCGTGCGCCGCTGCCCGTCGCGGAGGACCGTGAGTCGCACGGGCGAGCTGGCCGACCGCTGCAGGATCGTCGTCAGCTCGGTCGTCGAGACATCCGACCGGCCGTCGACCGCGAGCACGGCGTCGCCGGCACGCAGCCCTGCCCGCGTCGCCGGGGACACCGGATCGTCACTCGTGCACCGGGTCGACTGCGACGTCGGCAGCACGCACGCGGTCGTGCCCGCGATGCTCGTCGTCGGCGCGCCGAAGCCGCACAGCAGGACCGCGAACAGCACGATGCCGATCACGAGGTTCATGGCCGGGCCCGCGATCATGACGATGATCCGCTTCCACGGTGTCAGTCGGTAGAACGCCCGCTCGTCCCCCTGCTCGGCGATCTGCTCCGCGCTGGCGTCTCGGGCGTCCTGCACCATCGCGCTGTAGAACCCGGTGTTCGTGATCGGTGCGGGTTTGCCGGACGCCCGCGGGGCGAGCATCCCGACCATCGAGATGTAGCCGCCCAGGAGGATCGGCTTGACCCCGTACTCCGTGTCGCCGCGGCGGAACGACCACAGCGTCCGCCCGAACCCGAGCATGTACTGCGTCACCTTGACGCCGAAGAGCTTGGCGAAGAACAGGTGTCCGAGCTCGTGGAGGCCGATCGAGACCAGCAGGCCGACGACGAACACGACGACGCCGAGGACGAACAGGAGCACGGATCCGGGGGTCACCGGGGTAGCGTACGGGACCCTCGCCAAGCAGCAGCCGAGGGACCGCTGAGCGGCGACTGCTCATCGCGGAGTCACCGTGCCGTGTCGGGCATCGACGACGGGTCGGGAGACGGGCGTCCTGCCGGGAGGCGCGGTGCGCGTCAGCGACGCAGCAGACGATCCGCCTCGGCGCGCGCCCACCGCTCGGCCGCGAGCACGCCCTCGAGCGAGGACTCCCCCGCGTCGTGTGCGTCGACGACCCGCTCCACGGTGTCGACGATGTCGAGGAACCCGATCGCGCCCGCGTGGAACGCCCCGACCGCCTGTTCGTTCGCGGCGTTGAACACCGCCGGGTAGGTCCCGCCGCGCTCCCCCACCTGCTTCGCCAGCCGGACGGCGCCGAAGGCGTCCTGGTCGAGCGGCTCGAAGGTCCAGGCGGACGACCGTGTCCAGTCGAGTGGCACGCCGACGCCCGCGACACGGTCGGGCCACCCCAGACCGAGCGCGATCGGCAACCGCATGTCGGGCGGGGAGGCCTGCGCGATCGTCGAGCCGTCGACGAACTCGACCATCGAGTGCACGATCGACTGCGCGTGGACCGTCACGTCGATGCGGTCGTACGGGACCCCGAACAGCAGGTGCGCCTCGATCACCTCGAGGCCCTTGTTGACGAGCGTCGCCGAGTTCGTCGTGACGACGAGACCCATGTCCCACGTCGGGTGCGCGAGTGCCGCGGCCGGGGTCACGTCGGCGAGCTCCGCCCGTGAGCGTCCGCGGAACGGGCCTCCCGAAGCGGTCAGCACGAGCCGGCGGACCTCGGTGGCGGACCCCGCGCGGAGTGCCTGCGCGATCGCGGAGTGCTCGCTGTCGACCGGCACGATCTGACCGGGTGCCGCCGCCGCCTGCACGAGCGGACCCCCGACGATGAGGCTCTCCTTGTTCGCGAGCGCGAGCAGGGCGCCCGTCTCGAGGACCGCGAGCGTCGGGCCGAGCCCGACCGACCCGGTGATGCCGTTGAGCACGACGTCCGCCTCGACGGCACGAACCAGCCGTTGGGCGTCGGCCGCGCCGAACGCGACCTCGGTCACGCCGAACCGCTCGGCCTGCTCGGACGCCAGTGCGCGGTTGGTGCCGGCCACGAGGCCGACGACCTCGAACCGATCCGGGTTGCGTGCGACCACGTCGAGGGCCTGGGTGCCGATCGACCCCGTGCTCCCGAGGACGACGACCCGACGCTTGCCGTCCGGGTGCGCGCTCGATCCGGCGCTCGTCACGCTCAGCCCTTGGCGAGGATGTCGACGACGAACACGAGGGGCGCGTTCTTCGGGATGTTCGATCCCTCGGGCGGGTTCGCACCGTACGCGTCCGCGGCCGGGATGGCGATCATCACCTGGGAGCCGACCTTCTGGCCGACGAGGCCGGTCACGAACCCCGCGATGAGCTGGCCGTCCTGCACGGTGAAGCTCGCCGGCTGTCCGCGCTTCCAGGTGGAGTCGAAGACCTTGCCGGTCGCGTAGACCTCGCCCTTGTACTGCACGAGCACGGTGTCACCCTTGGCGACCGTGTCACCCGAGCCGAGCTTGATCACCTCGGTCGTCGTCTTGGCGGGCGCAGCCGTCTTCGGGATCGTGATGGTCGGCTCGCCGCTCGAGGCGTCCTTGACGGTGGGGAGGGAGGGGTCCTGCGTCTGCGGGTGCCCGGTCGACTTCTTGGCGGTCGTGCCGATGACGTCCGCCACCACGACGATCTGGCCGGTGGTGCCGAACCCGAGCGCCTTGCTCGAACCCACCATGGCCAGGCGCGACCCCACGTTCGCGCAGCCGAGGACCTGACCGAACCCGGTGCCACCGACCGAGAGCACCTGCGGGTCGCCCTGATCGAACCCGACGGAGCCGAGCTTCTTCGCCGTCTTCGCCTGGTACACGGAGTACGAGACCTTGATGAAGTCGCCGTCGGCGAGCGCCTTGCCGCCACCCTTGACGACGCGCGACGCCTGCGTGGGGCTCGCCGACAGACCCTTGGCGAACGTGACCTTCGGCGCGGTCGTCCCGCCGAAGTCCCCCGAGACCCGGATGCTGCGCGACGCGGAGCCGGGCGACGGGCAGGCCGCCGACGACGAGCTCGCGCTGGCCGAGCTGGAGGCACCACCACCCGACCCGGACGAGGAACACGCGGCGAGGCCGAGGACGACCGCCGGGACGATCAGGAACGGGACGAGACGGAGACGCTTCACGAGGACCTTCGGTTGGGGTTGAGGTGCGTTCGGGCGGACGACGGCCGCTTCGACCGGACCAGTCTGCCGCACCGTTCCCGTGTGCTCGTCAGCGCACGCGGATCACGGGCTCGTGCCGGACCGGGAACGAAACGGACCGGGCGATGAAGCACAGGGACGAGGCCCGGGCGTGCGCGGCGGTCGCGTCGGCCACGCGGTCCGGCTCGAGGATGGTGACCACGGGTCGGAGCAGTGCATCGGTGAGCTCGCCGGAGCCGTCGGGGTGGACGTCGAGGTGCCCGGTGGCGCGGTCCTCGTACTCGACGACGGTGATCCCGGCGAGCGCGGCGACGTGGAGATAGCTCAGCATGTGGCACTGGGCGAGCGCCGCCACGAGGAGGTCCTCGGGGTTCCAGCGGTCCGCATCGCCGCGGAAGGGCTGCGCCGCCGAGCCGGGGAGGTCCGGTTTGCCCGCCGCGGACACCACGTGGTCGCGGCCGTAGGCACGGTGGTCGGACGTGCCGGTCCCCCGGTCGCCGGTCCACCGGACCTCGACGGTGTGGTCGTGGTCGAGCATGGAGCCTCCTGCCGAGGGGGTGGGACACCGCGGTTACACTCCCCATCATGCCGGGAACCGCCGACGTCCGCTCCGACCGCCACCCCCTCACCGCGGACGGGTCGGTCGAGCTGGCCGTCGTGTCCCGCTCGGGCTTCGACGAGAGCCGGCACGTCGGCGCCGGCGTGGTCGTCGACGCGGACGGGCGGATGGTGGACGTGGTGGGCGACGCAGCCGCGAGCGTCTGGACGCGGAGCACGCTGAAGCCGTTCCAGGCGTTCGCGGTGCGTCGGACGGGAGCGCGGTTCGAGGGAGCGCAGCTCGTGCTCAGCACCGCGAGCCACGCCGGTACGCCCGCGCACCAGGAGGTCGCCGCGGCGATGCTCGCCGCATGGGGTCACGACGAGGACACGTTGGGATGCCCCCCGGACTTCCCCTTCGACGGCGCGACCGCACGACGGATGACCGCACCCCGTCGTCTGGCGATGAACTGCTCCGGCAAGCACGCGGCGATGCTGGCCTCCTGCGCACTGAACGGATGGGACCGGTCGACCTACCTCGCCGTGGACCACCCGCTGCAGCGCGTGGTGGTCGACACGGTGGAGGACCTGACCCGTGAGTCGGTCGACGTCGTCGGCGTGGACGGCTGCGGTGCGCCCGTCGTCCCGCTGACCCTGCACGGCCTGGCCCGCGGCATCGCGACCGTCGTCGGCCCGACGGACGCGGACGGTCGGGCGTTGACGACGGCCGTGCTCGCGGAGCCGTGGGCGATCGACGGGCCGGGTCGCGCCAACACCCTCACCATCGAGCGTCTCGGGGTGTTGGCGAAGCTCGGTGCCGAGGGCGTCATGGTCATGGGGGTACCCGGCTCCGGTGCGGTCGCCGTGAAGGTGCTCGACGGATCACAGCGCGCCGGCACGCTCGCGGCGCTGACGCTGCTCGCCCGTTCCGGCATGGTCGACCCCGACGACGCGCGCGCCGTCATCGCGGCGTCCGTCCCGTCGGTCCTCGGTGGTGGGCAGCGCGTCGGGGGCGTGCGGCCCGGGCGCGGCCTGGTGGCCTGAGGTCGCGGGCGACGGACGGGGCTCGACCGGCGGTCGGCCTGGGACCGGCGGCAACACCGGCACGATGCCATCCGCACCGTCCGCCACGAGGTCGGTCGGCTCGACGGACCCGCCGGGCAGCAGACGGCAGCCCCCGGCGTCCACGAGCAGCCGGGTCCGGACGGCGGGCGGCACGTCGGCGCGCGTCGGGGCGAGGACGACCCAGCCGAGCGCGCCCGGCGGACCGTGCCTGGGGTGCACGACGGCCACCGCGGTCCCGTCCGGCGACCAGCCGAGCCCACCGGCGGGCGGCCGCCCGGCGGCCGGCAGGCCCGACACCACGTCGTCGCCCACACTCCGGATCTCGACGTGCTCGCCTCCGGCGCCGTCGGCCAGCGCCGTCACGACCGCACGGAACACGGCGCGTGCGGCGACGCCCCGGCCGACGACCGCGAGGCCGCCGGCCACGTCCGCGACGACGGCGGACCCGCCGATGACCTCGTCAGGCACGCCGTCGACGTGGTCCCGCATCGCACCGATCCGGGACGCTGCCCCGCTTCGCTCCGGCCGGTGACCGAGGAGCACGGGCAACCGACCGAGGTCCTGAGCATGCTGGGCACGGACGATGTCGAGGCCGGGTGCGCCATCGGGAGTCGACGGGGCCGGACCCGCCCGCCCCGTCGGAGACGGTCCACCACCCGGCCGACGCGACGCCCAGCGGACGGTCACGAGCGCGGCTGTGGAGGCGATGACACCGACGATGCGGGAGACGGCGGCATCAGCCGTCCCCGAGAGCGCGGACACGGCGCTGCCCAGGGCGACCACCGCCGTGGCGAGGGCCAGGACGGCGCGGCCACGGCCCTCCTGACCGTTCTGCATGGCACGAGCGTGACGCACACCGGACGCGACCCCGGCACCGAGGGGGCGCGCGGTGTGGGACCTCCGGATCCCCGCCGTCTGTGGAGGAGGAGCGTCGCGGGTCCTGACCTCGCGTGTTCTCGGATCCGGTCGTCGGCAGGGTCGACACCGCGACCCGTACGTGGACGCCGAGCCGCGTCGGGAGGGTTCAGGCCGCGTGCTCCTGGTCCCCGGTAGCGGGGCTCGACGATCGCGCGCGAGGCCGCGCCGACGTGCTCGTGTGCGACCATCGCGGCCTCGACGCCCTCGACGCCCTCGACGTCCTCGACGCCCTCGACGGACGAGCTCTTGTACAGGGTCGGCTGATGCGCCCGCGACGAACGCCCCGCCGATCGGGAGCCCTCGAGCGCGCGATGGCGGAAGCGCGGATCGACCGCTCGGTGGAACCGACCGCGGATCGCCGGGACGAAGGCCGAGTCGAGGGACACCACGACGCCAGCACGTCATCCCGGCCCCCGAAGGCCCCGTCCGCTCCGCCCGACGCGGCGCCTTCCGCCTACTGCACCAGGAAGAACTGCTCGCCGATGTCGACCCGCGCCCCGCGCTCGACTCGGTAGCGGCGTCCGGGCTCACACCGGCGGATGCTGCCGTCGATGTGCCGGATCACCGTGCCGTTGCCGGAGAACCGGTCGGACACCCACAGGTCGTCGCCCTCCCGCCCCAACTCGAGGTGCGTCTTCGACACCGACTTGCCGGGGTCGACGATCGTGATGACCTCGTCGATCCGCTCGCCCGGCTCGGGGCGCGGGAGGCGTCCGAGCAGCCCGGAACCGACGAGTCCGACCCGCTCGCCCGTGCTGAAGTGCAGGACGACGGGAGCGCGCTGGGGCGAACGGGCGACGATGCGTGTCGCCTCGACGTCCTCGCCGTCATCGTCCTGCCGCCGTCGGCTCCAGGTGCGGAGGGTGTCCTCGGCGACGGGCGACGGTGGGATGGGCGGCAGCGTCGGGCGCAGCGGTGCGGCCGCGGGCGGCTCGTCGAGGCGACCCGGCATCGGCGGGAGGTCGTCCGACGGCGCTGAGGCGGCGTGTCCGGCACGCATCCGGGACGCCGGATCCGGCACGGCAAGGGGTGCTGCGTCTCCGGAGTCGGCCTGCGGCAGCGGCTGCGCGACAGCCACGTGGTCCGCGTCGGCGACCTGGTCCGCGTCGACCTGGTCCGCCTCGGCGTCCTGGTCCGCCTCGGCGTCCTGGTCCGCCTCGGCGTCCTGGGACGCGTCGGCCTGGGACGCGTCGGCCTGGGACGCGTCGGTGTCCTGGTCGGGGTCGGGGTCGTCTACAGCGTCGGAGCCGGCGTCGGTACTGGCCTCGTCCGCGCTCCCGGACACGGGGTCCGAGTCGTCCACGATCGACCAGTCGGGTCGCTCCATCGGGAGCGGCACCACGGGGCCCGTGTACGCCGCGGTCACGGCCGGCACGACGGCGCCGCACTCCTCGCAGAAGATGTCGTCCGGCTCGAGGGGGTGGCCGCACACGTGGCACGTCGCTCCCTGCGCTCCCGGCGCCACGAGCGGCACGGGGCGTGGCGCGACGCGCCGCTCCGGGAAGGGCATGATGACCGCGGTGTCGCCCGGTCCCGGGACGTCCGTGGTGACGCCGGCTGCCCGGGATCGCGAGTCGTCGTCCCAGGTGCGATCGTCCTGGCCACGGGCGTCCCCGCGGCCCTCGAGTCCGTCGTGACCCTCGTCATGGCCGTCATGACCGCTCGCGGCTGCGTCATGACCGCGCTCGGCGTCGTCCGCGGGGCCGCCCACGGCGGCGGGAGCGTCTCCCGCGTTCGAGCGCTCCCCCGGCACCGCGTCGTCGTCTCGGCCCACCGGGTCGGCTTCGGTGCCGGAAACGGCTGCGGTGTCGGCATCGTGGCCCGCATCAGCCGCTGCGGTGGGCCGGTTCCGCCCGACCCACCACGTGGGAGCGGCGGGTTCGGGAACGACCGGATCGGGGACGCGGCGCTGCGGCGTGGGCGGCGCGACGAGCGTCACCTCGGGGTCCTCATCGAGCTGATCCGCCCGGGTGGCCGCACCGGGTGCGTCCACCGGAGCGCCGTCGTCGACCCGACCGGCTCGGTCGTCCGGGCGGTCGTCGACCGGAACGGGCCGGATGCGGTCCGGGTCGAGCGAGGGTTCCGTGGGTCGGCCGGCCCAGCTCGCGAGACCGCTGTCCGAGCCGTTCACATGGCTCGGTGCGCTCCGCGGCGCGAACCGACGGTCGCCGTCGTCGTCCGGGTCGTGCGGGCGCCGGATCTCGTCCTTACCGCGACCGGACTCGTCGCGCCGGTCGGACGCGCCGGTGAGCCAGGCACGCGTCGCGGGGTCCAGCGTGGTCTCCGGCAGCCAGGCATCGGCCGCGGGGTCCGGTCGCCCGGCCGAGAGGGCCGGCGGACGGAGCGGCGGTGGTTGTGGGGCGCGTCCGGGCTCCGGTTCGACGGAGCGACGTGCCGTCGCCACCGACACCGACCGACCACACTCACCGCAGATGATGGCCCCGTCCGGGAGCGGCGATCCGCAGTGCTCACATCTGATCACTCGTGACCTCTGTCCTCGTTCGAACTCCCGCCATGCTACCCAGCGGAACCCGGCGTCGAGGACGACCGAGCCGGAGCGGACGCGCGCGGCGACCGTGGCCGACGCAGGGAACGGAGCGACGTGGCGGCCCGGAACCGCTGCCACCGCGTCCGGCCGTCCTGCAGCGCCCGCACCGCGGTGTCGGTCGCGGACCACATGCGGTCCGCCGTGGCACCGTCCGCGTCGGCGGGGCCGAACACGACCCGGTCGGCGAGCGCGGCCAATCCCGCTGCCGCCGGGTCCGGTGCCATGCCGGCGACGTCCCGCCGTGTGGCCGCACGTCCGATCGGGACGCCTCGGTCGGTCAGGGCGTCGCGGTACTCGTCCCAGGCGCCGACGACCCGTGCGCGGCCCGTGGGAGCACGGCGGCGGCGACGTCGACGCAGGCGTTTGCGGGCGACGACCACGGCGAACGGCAGTGCGACGAGCGCCGCGACGGCCAGCACCCCGATGACCCAGGGCAGCGCCGCCAGCAGGATCCGGAGCCACAGCGGCGCCTCCGGCGGGGTACCGCGGTCGCTCTGTGGCGGGGTCTGGGTGTCCTGGTCCTCCTGTGCCGCGGGCGGTGGCGGCACGACCGTCTCGGGTCGCGTGACGGGCTGCGGGGTCTGGTCCTGGTCCTCGGGGATCGCCCGGACGGGCGGGTTCGGGTCGATCATGACCCAGCCGTACTGGGCGGTGTCGACCTCGATCCGAGCAGTGACGTCCGAACCACGGAAGGTCGTCCGACCGGTGTCGACGCGGTCGGCCCCGGAACCGCCCGACGCGAACCCGAGGACCACCCGTGCCGGGAACCCGAGGTCCTGCGCCATGAGGGACGCGGCGACGGCGTACTGTTCGCCGTCCCCGATCATGAGCGGCGCGGTGAGGAGCTCGGTGATGCGGTCGGCACCATGGCCCGAACGGCTCGGTCGGTCGTCGCCCACACCGTGGCTGACGTACCCGTGCGTGCGCAGCGCCGCGATCACCGCCGCGAGCTTGCGACCCGTGCCGGTGACGCCCTTCGTCGTCGCGGCGACGGTGTCCGACACGGCCTCGGGGACCTGTGTCGGGGTCGGGACCCGGGCAGCACCGGGGCGCGCGCCGGCGAGCTCCGCTGCGGACGGTCGGGCGGGGACCACCGCGGTCAGCGAGTATGCGGTCCCGCGGCCCACTCCGCCGACGACGGCCGCGGTGCCGGTGCTCCGGTCGTAGTAGAACGCGTTCCGTTCGGCATCGGCGTGGGAGCCGGTGAACCGGATCTGTTCGAGGTCACCGACCGTGGGCACCCAGACCCCGCCGTACCCGCGTACCTGCACGTCGACGTGCACCCGGCGGCCTCGGACACCGCTCGTGTCGACGGACGTCGGGACCCGACTGAACGTGCCGGACGCGGAGGCACCCGACGGCCCGCCGACGGAGTACACGACGCCGTCGTAGGTGTCGAGCGTCGCGATCCGGACGAAACCGTCGGCCGGGAGCCCAGTGACGGTGAGCTGCGGGGCGTCCGCGGTTCCCGCCTCCTCGTACGCGCGCAACCCGCTCAACGGGCTGACGTAGTCGCGGGGGTCGAACGGCGCGACGACGCTGCTCCGTGCGACGCGGCGGTCGGCGTGCGGGGTCGCGACCACCCCGAGCCCACTCGCGAGGACCCCGGCGGCGACGATGGTCGCGAGTCCCACGAGCGACGGGCGCACGATCGACCGACCGACATTGACCCGGCTCCCGGCGGTCCCCGCGACCGCGACCGCGCGACGCACCCGCCGGGACACGAGCGCCCACGCCAGGGCCACCCCCACGAGCACGACGCCGGACACCACGGGGTAGGCGAGCCGCGTGGGGCCGACGAGGACGCCGACCGCGAAGAACGCGAGCGGTGGAAGCGCCGCGATCTCCGGACGGGGTGTCCGGACGGCGATGGTCACGCCGACGACGACGACGACGAGCGCGGACGCGAAGTAGGGCACGAGGAGCGCCTCGTAGTCGCCCACCGGCGGCCCGATGGTGAGCAGGCGCTTCCACCCGAGGGCGACCGACGAGAACAGGTCCACGAGACCGGCCGGAGTCGGCAGGACCCCGGCGGCCTCGGTCGGGACCGCGGCGGGCACGCCGACGAGGGTGAACGCCGCCACCGTCAGTGCCAGGAGCACCGGGCCGGGGAGGCGCCACCACGAGCCCGCCAGCGCGATCAGCGCCCCGGCGACCACCGCCGCGACGCCGGCCCCCACCATGGCGGACGACCGGTAGAGCGGCCACCACGCGACACTCGCGAGGCCCACGAGCAGCACGACCACGAGCGTGCCGCCGACGACGCGCAGGACCGCGGGGCGCCGCTGCCGGCGCTCGCGCTCCGCCCGGCGCGAGGAGACGTCGGCGGCGGCCGCGACCGGCTGGGCGCTCACGCCGCTGCCGATCGTCGCAGGGCGTGCCGGAGGTCTTCGAGGTACCCGATCGTGATCACGGTGAGTCCGGGCACCCGGACGACACGCGGCGGCGACTCGGTCTCGCAGATCACCGCGACGACCTCGACGCCGACGGGGAACCGGGTCGCGGCGAGCCGCAGCGCACCGAGTCCGACGGCGGAGCCCACGACGAGGAAGGCGACGGACGTCCCGACGCTGTCGTCACCGACGATCCGGGCCACCTCGCTGGTGGGCAGGGAGGCATCGGAGGCCGCGACGCGCGCGAAGTCGTCGAGCAGCAGCGACGGCGATCGTGTCGTCAGCGGGTGCACCGCGTACACCCGACGCCGCGCGAACTCCGGTGTCCGCGCTGACACGACCACGGTGACCTCGCGACCGTCGCGGATGGCGCGGTCGCCGAGGGACGCCGCAGCGCTCACGGCGAGCTCGAACTCGTCGTCGTCGCCGAACTCGCTCCGGGCCGTCCCGAGCGCGACCACGAGGTGCGATCGGCGTGTCTCCTCGAACTGACGGACCATGAGCGCGCCGGTCTTGGCGGTCGACTTCCAGTGCACCGTGCGCGGGTCGTCGCCCGGCTGGTACTCGCGGATGGCGTGGAACGCGATGTCCGCGGGCGACAGGTCGCGCGTGACCTGCCCTTCGAGGTCGCGGACGAGACCGGTGCTGGTGGACGGGATCGCGATCGTGCGCGGGTGCACGATCACCTGCTCCCGCTGCGTCCAGACGACCTCGCGTCGGACGAGGCCGACCGGGTCGGCACGGACACCCCGGACGGGCCCGACGTCGAGGACGCCGCGGCGGAGGGTCGGGACCGGGACCTCCCGCTCGACCGTGTCCTGCGGGGCGATGCCCGGCAACGCGACGTCGACGAGTCCGGGTCCGACGGGGACCTCGACGCTCGTGGCGACCGTGGGCACGCGGCCCGGGTTCTCCGCCGTGATCCGGACCGTGGCCGTGCCCCCCACCGCGACCCTGCGGGTGGGCAGGTGCATCCGGACGGCCAGGCGCGACCGCCCGACCAACGCGACGAGCGCCACGACCGCGAGCACGACACCGGTCCAGCCGACGGCGACGACCTCACGCAGCCCGTACCGGTACCCGAGGACGAGCGCGACCGCCGTGAGCACCGCCACGGTCCAGCCGAGTCCGGTGACGACCGACGCGACCTGGTCCCCGACCCGCGCGCCGAGCCTCCCGACCGCTCGTGCGAGACGCGCCGCGCCCGCCACGGCGTCCGCCACCCCGCCTCGGGAGCCGCCGACCAGGTGGGTGCGCGCGTTCGTCGCGCCGAGCGTCGCGGTCCGTTCGACGCCCGGGCGACGCGACCGGGTCCCTCCCGGTCGACGGGACGCCGTCCCGGTCGGGGCCCGGTCGCGGGTGGCGCGGTCGGTCACGGAGCCACCCGGTCCACGGGCGGCGGTGTCTCGACCACGAGCTGCGCGACGACGCTCGTCGTGCTGACACCGTCGAACTCCGCCTCGGCGTCGAGCACGATCCGGTGTGCCAGGACCGGTTCGGCCAGCGCCTTGACGTCGTCGGGGGTCACGTAGTGCCGCCCGCTGAGCGCGGCGAAGACGCGTGCTGCTCGCATGAGCCCCATCGCGCCCCGCACGCTGACGCCGAGACGCACCTCACTCGCCGCTCGGGTGCCGTCGACGAGTCGCGCGACGTAGTCCGCGATGACGGGGTCGACGTGGACGGTGCGGGCGAGCGCGGCCATCTCGGTGATCGTGGCGGCGGGCACGACGCTCGCGAGCGGCACCGACGCGGAGGGTGCGGACGGGGTCTCGAGGATCCGCACGGTCGCCGCGTGGTCCGGGTACCCGATCGACGTCTTCATGAGGAAGCGGTCGAGCTGTGCCTCGGGCAGACGGTAGGTTCCCGCCTGTTCGATCGGGTTCTGCGTGGCGATGACCATGAACGGGGCGGCGAGACGATGCGTCACGCCGTCCACGGTCACGGCGGACTCCTCCATCGCCTCGAGGAGCGCGGACTGTGTCTTCGGGCTCGCCCGGTTGATCTCGTCGGCGAGCACGACGTTGGCGAACACCGGACCGCGGTGGAACTCGAACTCGCTCGTGCGCTGGTCGTACACGCTGATGCCCGTGATGTCGCCCGGCAGCAGGTCGGGCGTGAACTGGATCCGGGCAGTCGAACCCTGCACGCTCTGCGCGAGCGCTCGGGCCATGCTCGTCTTGCCCGTGCCCGGGACGTCCTCGAGCAGCAGGTGCCCCTCGCTCAGCATCGCCGTCACCGCGAGTCGGATCACGAAGGTCTTGCCGAGCAGCACCTGCTCGACGTTCGTGACGATGCGGCCGGCGACGTCGGCGAACCAGGTCGCCTGCTCGGGGGTCATGCTCATGCGGATGTCGTTCCTCTGCGGTGGTGGTGACGTCGGTCACGCGCCGTTCAGCCGTCGGTCGATTGTGGAACGGCCGGCGTGGTGATCGGCGCCGACGCGCCAGTGGGGTCCTGCTGTCCGTTGACGGTCGCCCGGACGCGGATGGTGTCGTACGCCGCCGGCACCGGATCCGTCGTGGTGAACGGCTCGCCCGACACCGGGTCCGTGTCGGTGCACAGCCCCGAGGCGCCACCGATGCAGTAGCTGACGTCGTAGCCGCTGGGCGCGAGCCGACCGTCGTTGTCCGGGGCGTTCACGACGGGCGCCTGGCCCTGCACGGCGCTCGCGATGGTCGCACGCGTGGTGAAGGGCTGGACGGACACGGGGTCGCTCGTGCTGCAGTAGTCGTCCGACGCCGTCGCGCAGGCCACCAACCGGATGGCCGCCTGGTCACCGTACCCGGTGCCGGTCGACCACGTGTCCCCGGTCAGCGGCACCGCCGAGCCACCGTTCACGGTGTAGGCGTAGTGGTCCACGCGACTGCTGGCCGAGGACACCCCGCTGATCCGGATCTGCCAGTTCGGCGAGGTCCGGTCCACCTGCTCGACGTCGACGCTGCCCGTCGGCGTCGCCGGCGGCGCGTAGCTCGTGACGCTCGTCGGGGCGCTGGCGCTGCAGAAACGGCCGTTGTCGGCGTACGCGACGTACTGGTAGTCGCCGTCGCCGCTGATCGTGTCGGTGTCGGTGGCTCCGAACGTCGCACCAGCTCCCGTCGGCGGGCAACCGGACGGGATCGCGGCGCCCGGATCGAACCGGGCGATCGTCAGGCGCGTGGCCGTGCCTCCGGCCCAGTCGGCCTCCGCGGAGGACAGCCGCACCGTGGTCCGTCCTTGGCCGTCGGGGCTGCCCGTGGCCGAGAGCGACGGGGTTGCCGGCTGACCGACGGCCGTCGCGGCGGCGGACGTCCGCTCGTTCCAGTCCGCGGTCGAGAGGACGAGGGCCGCGTTCCGCGCCGACACGGTGGCGGTGTACTGGCCGCCCGGCTGCAGGCCGTCGAACGAGGTGGACGTGGTCGCCGCGCCGACCGTCTGCGCCTGCGTGCCGGACGGCCCCTCGAGGGTGACGACGTAGTTCGCGACCGCGGACCCCGTGCCCGGTCGTGGGACGGCCGCCCACTGCACGACGAGCCGACGTGGCGTCTCCTTGGCCGGCGTGACCGTCACCGAGGCCGGGGCCGCCGGGATGAAGTCGTCGCTCATCACGGCGCTCGCCCCGGACGGCTTCGAGCTGCCGGCCGCGTTCACCGCGGTGACGGTGAACGTGTACCGCTCCTGCGGATCGAGGTCGGTGAGCGTGCAGACGGTGCTCGCACCGCAGTCGTGCGTCGCGGTGCGGCCGCCCGAGGTCCGGCTGGTCACGCGGTAGTCCGAGATGGCGGCGTTGTTGGCCGCCGGTGCGTTCCAGGTGAGCGACAACGACCCACCCTGGTACGTCCCCGTCCTGGTGGGCACGGAGGGCTGCTCCGGGACGTCCTGGACCGACACGGTGACGTCGCCCCAGACGTACCGGTCGCGGTCGTTCGTCGCGTCCGCGACCTCGTACTGCAGGTGGGTGTCGACGGGGCGAGCGGACGCGGCCACCCGGAGCGTCAGTCGCGCACGGTCGGCGCTCGGGGTGATCGACACGCCCGCGGGGACGCCGCCGGACAGTCCGCGGATCGCGACCACCCGCAGGGGCCGACCGGGGAACGGGTTGGTCGCGGCGTCGTTCGCCAGGACGTCGACGTCGGCGGTCTCTCCACGCTTGACGACGGCGCGGTCCGCGGCCGGCTGCACGAGCGGACGGGTCGACGCCACGACCTCCACCGCGATCGTGCCGCTGCGACCCGCCGCACTCCGGTCGGCGACGCCGACGCCGACGGACGCCGTCGAGCCCTTGGTCGCGTCGTCGTCGACCGCGAGCGTCATCCGCTGCCCGCTGATCGTCGCCGTGACGCCGCTGGCGGGGCGGCTCACGACGTCGTAGCGCAGCTCGCCGAGGTCCTTCGGGTAGGGGTAGTCCGTCAGCCTCGTGAGGTCCACCGTCCGGCGGTCACCCGGCTGCAGCTCGATCGTGCTCCCGGTGAACGACGGCGGCTGGTTGGTACGCGGGGTCACCTTGATCGGCAGGACGAGCGTCGCCACGCGGCCCTTGCCTCCGTTCGCGTCGGAACCGTCGGTGACCTCGAACGAGATCGAGGCGTTCCCGTAGTAGAGCTTGGCGGAGGTGAACGACAGGGTGGTCGGGTCGACGACGAGGTCGGCCCCGTTCGCATGGGTCGCCTTGACGGTGCTCGGGTCGGTCACGTGCGCGACGGCGCCGTTGGCCGTCACCACGTACTTCGACAGCGGGATCTGGACCGTCGACTCGCTCCGCACCGTGATCGCCGGGGCGGTGCGGTCGATCTGCGGCAGCGCGTCGTCGAGTCCGGGCACGTGCACGAACGCGTACGAGACGACGTCCGGATGGTCGCGACGCGCGACGGAGAACGGGATGATCCGGGACCGGGCCGTCACCGGGACCACGATCCGGCCCGACCGCGTGACCCGCGCGCCGTCCGCGTAGCCGCGGACGAGCCCGACGCGGAGGTCCGCGGTCGAGCCCTCGGCGAAGAACGTGTTCGCGAGGACGTCGACGGAGACCGCCTTGCGATGGAGGATGTCGACGAGGTCGAGGGTGGAGTCCGAGACCTCCGGCCGGAGCGGTGCGGCGTCCCGGTCGACGGTGACGGTGAGGAAGGCCGTGCTCGCACCGCCGTCGTCGTTCGCGACGGTGTAGAGGACCGCGAAGTCGCCGCGTCGGGCCGACGGCGGGGGCGTGACCTTGACCTCCTGGTGCCGCAACACACGGGCCTCGAGACCGGGACCGTTCGGCTCGGCTCGCGTGACCCGCAGGTCACCGCCGTCCGGATCGGAGTCGTTCTCGAGGACCCGGACGGTCACGCTGCCGCCCGGCCGGATGGTGACGTGGTCCGCCTGGGCGACCGGGTTCGACGCCTGTTCCGCCCGCGGCGCGATGCCGACGCGGATGGTCCCGGTCGCACGGGCGCCCAGGGCGTCGACCACCGTGTAGGTGAACTGGTCCGTCCCTGCGGAGTAGTCCCCCGCCGCGTAGTCGAGCGTGGACGCGGTGACGTCGCTGACGGAGCCCTTGTCCGGATTCGACGCGACTCCGACGAGCTGGACGGAGTCGCCGTCCGGGTCGATCCCCGACAACGGCACGGTCACCCGCACCGTCTGCCCCGCCACCGCACGGGCCGTGATCGTGTCCGGGACCGGTGCGGCGTTCGTGGCGGCGTCCCGCTCGCGCACGGCGATCGAGACGACGGCGTCCGCGTGTTGGCCGTCCGGTCCGTCCACGCGGTACACCGCCGTGTAGTTGCCAGGGGTGTCGGGGGCGAGGTACCGGAGGGTGTCTCCCGACACGAACAGCAGACCGGCACCGGCCGGCAGGTTCTGCACCAGGTCCGGCTCGAGCGTCAACGGCTCTCCGTCCGGCTGCGTGTCGTTCGCGAGCACGTCGATCGTCGCCACGTCGCCGACGCGGACGGTCGCGCTGTCGGGCTGGGCGACGGGTGGTTGGACGTGGTCCGGCTCGGGGACCTCGATGACGGTCACCGTGCCGGTGCTCGACGCGAGCCCGTTGGTCTCGGTGTAGGTGAAGGTCACGGGCCCGGAGAGCGGAGCGATCAGCGTCACCCGGACGGTGTGCTGGTCGAGCACGGTGGCCTGCACGCCGCTGCCGCCGTCGACCCCGCTGAGTCCCGTGACGAGCAGGACGCCCCCCGCCGGGTCGATGTCGGTGGCCGTGACGTCCGTGTCCTTCGTGGAGAGCGTGTCCACGAAGACCGTCTTCGGCGTCGTGATGGGCGCGGTCGAGGCGTCCGGCGCCGCCTCGACGGTGACGCGGACGACTCCGGTGGCGGTCTTGGTGCCGTCGGTCACGGTGTAGGCGAGCAGGTGGTCGCCCGGTACGGCGCTCGACACGACGAAGGTGCCCGCGTCGTAGCTCGGCGTCAGCGTGGTCCTGGCCACCGCCGGGACGCTGGTCAGGGTCACCGTGCCGTTGCCGCCGCGCACGTGGTCGAGCGGGTGCACCGTCAGGGGTTCACCCGCGTACGCCTGCACCGCGAACGAATCCGCGGACAGGGGCGCCTTGCCCTGTGCGTCCACGTCGACCGTGAGGGTCCCCCGTCCTTGCAGGCGCCCGTCGCTCACGACCAGCTGCACGGTGCGCTCGCCGGTGCGACCGGAGTGGTCGGTCACGTCCACGACCCCGTCGGGCGTCGTGGTCACGGTGTCGCCGTCCGGCGCGGAGGCAGAGGCCAGGTAGACGGGGTCGCCGTCGGGGTCGACCCAGTCCGACAGCACGTTCGTCGAGACCGTGCCGGCACGGACGACGACGGCGTGGGTGTCGCGGACCTGCACGGGAGCGCCGTTCTGCGCGGGGGTCTTCACGGTGACGCTCACGGTCGCCGAGGCGGTGCCGCCGTTGCCGTCGCTGATCTCGTAGCGGAAGCGGACCGTGCCCGTCGCTCGCGGCGACAGGGTGATCTGGAGCTGTTGCCGCTCGTCGATGCGGGCGACTGTCCCCGTCGTACGATCGATGCTGCCGAGGTCCTCGATGACGATCGGGTCCCCGTTGGGGTCGTAGTCGTTGAGGAGCACCGGCAGGACCGTCGTCCGGCCCGGCCGCGCACCGAGGACGTCGTCGGTGGCGACAGGCGGCTTCTGCTCGGTGTCCGCGGTCGCGTCGTCGGACGAGGCCTGTCGTTGCTGCCGGTCGTCCTGCTTCTGGATCAGGTCGCCCCAGTTGTCGATGAGCTGCCCGCTCCGGTCGATCGCCCAGGTGCGCCCGGACTCCGGGTCGTTGGCCACGACCGTGTCGCCGTTGTGCTGCACGGTGAGTGCCGCCCCCGACGGCACCGCGTCGAGTCGTTGCACGGCTCGACCGTCGCACGTGTCCACGGCCTGGCCCCCGCTCCACGCGCCGAACGTGCACGAGCCGTCGACGTAGGGGCGCGCGGGCGTGCCGGAGACGCCGAGGCGCACCGCCGTCACCCCGCCCGAGGGTGAGACCCGCAGGAGCCCGGCAGCACTCGCCACGGTCACCGCGGTTCCGGACGACGAGGACCGTTGGAGGGTCGCCCGACCGCTCACCCGGTCGCCGAGAGCGACGCGCCGGCCGTCGATCGCGAGCACGGAACTCGTGCGGTCCAACACGGCCAGGTGGTCGCCCACCACCGCGGTCTGGAGGTCGTGCTTCCGGGACATCGCGACGTCGAACGTCCGTCGGACGCTCAGGGACGTCCCCACCGCGACGAGCGACGCGGTGCCGGTGCGTGGCGAGTAGACGGCCACGTCCGAGTCATCGGCATCGAACACGGCGTCGGCACCGAGGGTGAGGTCGGCCTTCGTGGCGGTGTCGAACGCACCGATCGCGTCGGCGGGGGTCGCCCACAACTGCCCGGTGTCACCGTTGCCGATCACCCCCGTGCCGCCGGCCAGGAACACCTGCGGGGACCCCGAGGGCAACGTGACCGGATCCCCGAGGGTGGCGTCGGCGACGTCCACCCGCGTGAGCGTGCCCTTCGTCTCGTCGACACTCCACACCCGGTGGCCTCGCTGCACCACCGCGAGGGTGTCCGAGGCGGCCGCGACCGCCGTGTTGAGCTGGAGCACGCCGGTGTTCGCGCGGCCGACCGCTCCGTACTGTCCGCTCGGGACCCACACGGTCCCGTCGCCGAGGTCCACCCGCTGCGTGTGGTAGCCGCTCGAAACGATCGCGGTGGTGGCGACGACGACCATCACCACGAACGCGACGATCGTGGTGATGAGCACCGAGCGGTGCCGTCGCAGTACGACGCGCAGCACCTAGTCGTCCCCGATGGTGACGCACTTCTGGGCGCTCTGGTCGCCGTTCTTGCCGTCCCGGTTGACCGCGACGGCGACGCATTCCTCGTCGCCCCGCTTGCCCGAGACGACGAAGCTCCGCCCGGTCTGCTGGCTCGTGCCGCCGTTCGAACTGATGACGTACGTGTCACCGGCGCGTGTGCCCGGGTCACCCCAGCGGAACGTGACGGTCGTGCCGACGGTCGTCGCCCGGATGTCCGACACGGTCGGGATCGATCCCGAGCCGGTCCGGGTCAGCACCAGCGTCGCCGACACGGCGACCACGGCGACCACGACGGCGGCCAGGGCCGCCCACAGCAGGGTCGACCGCGACCGCCGGCCGACCCGGGCCGTCGACGCGCTGCGGTGCACCGTGCCGACGCTCCGGGACGCCGTGGTCGTGAGCCCGCCGCGCGGGGACTGCCGCGCACGGCGCCGACGGCCACCGGCGACCGGCGCGGCGACGTTGCGGAGCATGGTGCGGTCCGTGGCGTCACCGACCGACGCCATCGCCCAGTTCTCGACCTCGACCTCGGCCGGGGTCTGCGGGAGACCGAGTTCTGCCTCCACCTGTTGGAGTCCGCGGACGAACTCGATCGCCGTCGCGGGCCGCTGTTCCGGGCGTCGGGACATCGCCGCGGCGAGGAGCCGCTCGAGCGACGGGGGGACGTCGGGCCGCCCGGTCGGCTTCGGCGTGCCCTTGTCGATGCGGCCCATGAGGTCGTCCGCACCGTTCGCGCCACCAGGTACCTCGAAGGGGCTCCGGCCGGCGAGCAACGAGTACACCGTCGCGGCGAGCGAGTAGACCTCGGACTGCACCGAACCGCGGGACTCGTCCATGAGCACCTCCGGCGCGGACCAGGGGATCGACATCCCGATCGGTTCGTCCGGGTCGGCCTCGCCGATGGAAGCGGCGATACCGAAGTCCGACAGCACCGGGCTGCCGTACGCGGTGCGGAGGATGTTGGAGGGCTTGACGTCGCGGTGCAGGACGCCCTCGCGGTGCGCGGTCTCGAGGGCGGACCCGACGCGGACACCGATCGCGAGGACCTCGGACACCGGGACCGGGTCCCGACGGTAGCGCTCGCTCAACGACGCCGAGCAGAGCTCCATCACGAGGTACGGCCGACCGTCGGCCGCCACGCTGGCCTGGAGCACCGTCAGGATCGACGGGTGGGTGCTGAGCCGCGCCATGAGGTTCGCCTCGGACTGGAACGACTGCCGCACCCGGTCGTCGACGACCTCGTCGAGGAGGACCTTGACCGCGACCTGGCGACGCGGCATGTTCTGCTCGTACAGGAACACGTCGGCGAACCCGCCCGATCCCAGGACGTGCACGTACGTGAAGCCGGGGAGCACGGGTGGCGTGGACGGCAGGCGGCGGGCCATGACCTCTCCTTACGACCACGTGCTCCGAGCGCGACCGCGATCCGGCCCGCAACCCCTCGATTCTACGGAGCGGTCCCGGCGTCGTCGGTCGGTCTGTGGACAACTGCACGGCGTCGGCACCCCAGTTCGGGGGTGGTGACGGACCTCAGGCGGACCGGTGGCGGGGCAGGGTGTCCTCGACGTCGTCGGCGTGCGGCGCGGCGTCGACCTGCAGGACCACGACCGTCACGTTGTCGCGGCCACCGGCGACGATCGCGTCACCCACCAGGCGCTCGGCGAGCTGCTGCGGGTCGTCCACCTTCGCCGCGATCCGGGAGATCCCCACGTCGCCGATCTCCTTCGTGAGACCGTCGGAGCAGATGATGTAGCGGTCACCCGCGTGCAGCGGCAGCGTCCAGAAGTCGGGCTCCGGCGTCTCGCCGAACCCGACCGCGCGCGTGATGACGTTGCTGTCCGGGTGGGACTCGGCGTCCTCGGCGCGGAGCAGCCCGGCATCCACCATCTCCTGGACCACCGAGTGGTCGACGGTCACCCGTCGCATCGCGCCGTTCTCGACGCGGTAGGTCCGCGAGTCCCCGACGTTGAACACGAGCGCCGCGGGGACGCCCCCTGCCGCGATGATCGCGACGCCCGTCACGGTGGTGCCGGCACCGATCGCGTTGCCCCCGGCCGCGCGCTCGATGTCCGAGGTCGCGCGCACGAGCGCGGCCTGGATCGCGTCCTCCGAGGCGAAGACGTCGCGGAGCGCACCGAGACGACGGACCACCGCGTCGCTCGCCCGGTCCCCCGCGAGGTGGCCGCCCATGCCGTCCGCCACGACGAAGAACGGCGACTCGACGAGGTAGCTGTCCTCGTTGTGGTCGCGACGCCGACCGACGTCGGTCGCGGCCCCCCACGAGAGCGTGAGGGCACCGCCGTCCGCACCGGGCAGGGCCAGGGAGTGCGCCGACGTCGGTCGGCCGAGTTCCGTCACGGGTGGGTCGCTCTCAGTCGTGGTGTCGTGGGATCGGTGGGAGGTCGAGGGGGTCACCGGCCAGACCGCCGCGGGTCGCTTCCGGGATGCGGAGGTGACGGGACAGGATCTCGACGGTGTTGCCGTCCCCGATGTCCACCACCGTACCGGTGAGCACGACGATCGCGGCACCGGAGGGCATGCGGAACGGACGGGCACCGGGGGCACGCACGACCGTGCCGTTCGTGGACGCGAGGTCCTCCACGACGACGGCGGTTCCCTCAGCGCGGACGGCGAGGTGCGAGCCCGAGACCTCACCGTGCCGGGAGGGCACGGTGACGAGCAGCGGCCGTGCGGTGAGCGGCACCCGCGGTGGTGCGGGACGACGACCGATGACCACCGGCCGGTCGAGCCGGACGACCTGTTCGCCGACCCGGATCGCCGGGACGCGCCCGGACTCGACGCCGTCGGTGCCCGGATGCGGCGACCCGGTCGTGGTCGACCCTGCCGTGGGCCGCGCCGGACCGCCGTCGTCACGGGCGTGCCGCACGTGGGGATGCGGCGGGGACGGCCGCGTCACCGGACGTCCGAGGATGGTGTCGTCGTCCTCGCCCATGTCCACCTCCCCGGATCGGTCGTTCCACCGTAGTCGACCGTGCTCCCCTGCCCGCGAGGGGCGGCACTCGTCACACTGTCGCGGGTTCGAGAGTCTCCGCCACGAGGTCCCATCCGTCGGACGTCCGATCGAGCCCGATCCCGACCGTCCGACCCCAGTCGGCGAGGTCCGACATGGACCCCGGCTCGATCTGAGCCCGACCGAGTGCGGAGACGAGCCGGCCCTTCGCGGTCTTGTTCCAGTGGTTCAGCGCGCGGCGACGGCCGTCCGTCCCCTCCGACACGACGCGGAGCCGGACCGATCCGGACACCGGCCCGAGCGCACGGTACCCCTCGGAACGGAGGTCGAGCACGACGCCGTCGACTCCGCGCGATCCGAGCGCCCGCGCGGTCGACCCGGGCCACACGCTCCCCAGGCGGAGGTTCCCCAGCCGCGCGTCGTGGGACAGGCGGTAGGCCGGGATCGGATCACCAGCCGCGATGGGACCGAACATCGCGGACTGCACGATCACGTGTCGGTGCCACCACTCGCGGACCGCCGGCGGCGCGGAGGACGCGTCGAGTGGGTCGTACAGGACACCCGTGTACCGCTCCACGGCCGGGAGGGTCGGCGCACCCTCCAGGGAGAGGTTGCGGAGACGCTCCCCCACGGATCGCGGACCGAGTCGCAGCGCGTACCGCGCCGACTCGTCGTCAGAACTGACGGAGCGGGCCGCGGCGATCACCGCGACCCGCTCACTGGTCAGTTCCGGGAACGACAGCGCACCGAGGTCGAAGGGGCGCGTGTCGTCACCGCCCTCCCGCTTGGTCTCCGACGGCGGGAGGAGGATCGTCAGTCCGCTCAGGCCCGTCCTCCGGTGGACGCGAGGGCGGCCTGGCGCGCCACGATCGTGACGGTGTCGTGTTCGACCGACAGGAAGCCGTCTTCGGCGTCCGCGTGGACGGTGCTCCCGTCGGCGCGCGAGATCCGCACCTGCCCCTGCGCGAGGATGGCGAGCATGGGCTCGTGCCCCGCGAGGACACCGATCTGCCCCTCGGTCGTCCGGGCCACGACCATGGTGGCGTCGCCCGTCCAGACCTCTTGGTCGGCCGACACGACGCTCACGGTGAGACCGGCCATGATCAGCGGTTCTCCTTCTGGATCTGCGCCCACTTCTCCTCGACGTCGGAGATCGCACCGACGTTGAAGAACGCCTGCACGGCGACGTGGTCGAACTCGCCGTCCGCGATGGCGCGGAACGACTCGATCGTGTCCTTGAGCGGGACGGTGGAGCCCTCGACGCCCGTGAACTTCTTCGCCATGTAGGTGTTCTGCGAGAGGAACTGCTGGATCCGACGAGCACGCTCGACGGTGATCTTGTCCTCTTCGGAGAGCTCGTCCACACCGAGGATCGCGATGATCTCCTGCAGCTCCTTGTTCTTCTGGAGGATCTGCTTGACGCGGGTCGCGGTCTCGTAGTGGTCCTGGCCCAGGTAGCGCGGGTCGAGGATGCGCGAGGTCGACGCGAGCGGGTCGACCGCCGGGTACAGGCCCTGCGACGCGATCTCACGCGAGAGCTCCGTCGTCGCGTCGAGGTGTGCGAACGTCGTGGCCGGCGCCGGGTCGGTGTAGTCGTCGGCCGGCACGTAGATCGCCTGGAGCGAGGTGATCGAATGGCCCCGCGTCGAGGTGATGCGCTCCTGGAGCACACCCATCTCGTCGGCGAGGTTCGGCTGGTAGCCCACCGCGGACGGCATGCGACCGAGCAGCGTCGAGACCTCGGAGCCCGCCTGCGTGAAGCGGAAGATGTTGTCGATGAACAGCAGCACGTCCTGCCGCTGGACGTCGCGGAAGTACTCGGCCATGGTCAGGGCCGACAGCGCCACGCGGAGGCGCGTTCCCGGCGGCTCGTCCATCTGGCCGAACACCAGGGCGGTCTTGTCGAAGACCCCGGCCTCGTCCATCTCGCCGATGAGGTCGTTGCCCTCACGGGTGCGCTCACCGACGCCTGCGAACACCGACACACCGCCGTGGTCCTGGGCGACGCGCTGGATCATCTCCTGGATGAGGACGGTCTTGCCGACACCCGCACCACCGAACAGGCCGATCTTGCCACCCTGCACGTACGGGGTGAGGAGGTCGATGACCTTGATGCCCGTCTCGAACATCGTGGTCTTCGACTCGAGCTGGTCGAACGCCGGGGCCTTGCGGTGGATGGGCCAGCGCTCGGTGATCTCGATGTGCTCACCGGGCTGGGCGTTGAGGATGTTCCCCGTGACGTCGAACACCTTGCCCTTGGTGACGTCACCGACCGGCACCGAGATCGGCGCACCGGTGTCGCGGACCTCCTGGCCGCGGACGAGGCCGTCCGTCGGCTTGAGGGCGATCGCGCGCACCAGGTCGTCGCCGAGGTGCTGGGCGACCTCGAGCGTGATCTCCTGCTGGTTCTCGCCGAGCGTGATCGTCGTGTGGAGCGCGTTGTAGATGTCGGGGATCGCGTCGTGCGGGAACTCGATGTCGACGACGGGGCCCGTGACGCGGGCGATCCGGCCGACGCCGGGTGCCGACGACGACTCGACCGCGATGGTGGCGGTGTCGGTCATGGCTGGTGCCTTCCTGGGGGTGGTTTCTGACCCTGGTGGGGTTACTTCTTGGTGCCGGAGAGCGCGTCGGCACCGCCGACGATCTCGGAGATCTGCTGCGTGATCTCGGCCTGACGCGCGTTGTTCGCGAGCCGCGTGAAGTCGCGGATCAGCGAGTCCGCGTTGTCACTGGCGGACTTCATCGCGCGCTGGCGAGCAGCGTGCTCCGAGGCGGCGGACTGCAGCATCGCGTTGAAGATGCGGCTTTCGATGTAGACGGGCAACAGGGCGTCGAGGACTGCGTCCGCGTCCGGCTCGAACTCGTACAGCGGGAGCGGAGCGTCGTCCGCCGGAGCGTCGACTCCCTCGACCACCTCGAGCGGCAGCAGTCGCACGACCTGCGGCTCCTGGGTCACGAGGCTCACGAACCGGTTGAACACGATGTGGATCTCGTCCACACCGCCCTCGGACGTCTCCTGCAGGAACTTGCCGACGACCGCGTCGCCGATCTGCTTGGCCGTCGAGAAGGACGGCTGGTCCGTCCCGCCGATCCACTGCCGCTCCGAGTCACGCTGGCGGAACGAGAAGTACCCGACCGACTTCCGGCCCACGAGGTAGTAGACGACGTCCTTGCCCTCGCTGCGCAGCAGCGACGCGAGCTCCTCGGTCTGCTTCAGCACGTTCGAGCTGAACGCGCCGTTCAGCCCGCGGTCCGACGTGAACACGACGATCGCGGCACGCGTCGAGCTGGCCGGTTCGGTCGTCAGCACGTGCTCGACGTTCGAGAAGGTGGCCACGGCGGACACGGCACGCGTCACGGCCCGCGAGTACGGGCCGGACGCGGCCATGCGGGCCTGCGCCTTCTGGATCCGCGACGCGGAGATCAGCTCCATGGCGCGGGTGACCTTCTTGGTCGTCTGCGCCGAGCGGATGCGCTGCCGGTAGACCCGGAGTTGTGCTCCCATTGCTGTCCGTTCTTGTTCGGGAGGTGGAGT
Organism: Curtobacterium sp. MCBD17_035; assembly: GCF_003234815.2. Classification (NCBI taxonomy): domain Bacteria; kingdom Bacillati; phylum Actinomycetota; class Actinomycetes; order Micrococcales; family Microbacteriaceae; genus Curtobacterium; species Curtobacterium sp. MCBD17_035. The sequence continues at coordinate 1,948,205 of NZ_CP126279.1, forward strand.
TCGTCAGGACGCGCGGACCCGGAGGTCAGCGGCGTCCGCGGACGATCTGCTCCTGATCGACGTCGTCGGCGTCCGCAGCGGCGAACTGCTCGTTCCCGACCGAGGCGAGCGTCTTGCCCTCGCCCGTCTGGAACCCCTTCTTGAAGTCGTCGATCGCGGCACCGAGCGCCGAGATCGTGTCGTCGTCGAGGACGTTCGTCTCGCGCAGCGTGTCGAGGATCGACGTGTTGCGCTTCAGGTGGTCGAGCAACTCGGCCTCGAACCGGAGGACGTCCGACACCGGGACCTCGTCGAGCTTGCCGTTGGTGCCGGCCCAGATCGAGACGACCTGGTCCTCGACGGGGTACGGCGAGTACTGCGGCTGCTTGAGGAGCTCGGTGAGCCGGGCTCCGCGGTCGAGCTGACGACGCGAGGCCTGGTCGAGGTCCGAAGCGAACATCGCGAAGGCCTCGAGCGCCCGGTACTGGGCGAGTTCGAGCTTGAGCGTCCCGGAGACCTTCTTGATCGACTTGACCTGGGCGTCGCCCCCGACGCGCGACACCGAGATGCCCACGTCGACCGCCGGACGCTGGTTCGCGTTGAACAGGTCCGACTGCAGGAAGATCTGCCCGTCCGTGATCGAGATCACGTTCGTCGGGATGTAGGCCGAGACGTCGTTGGCACGGGTTTCGATGATGGGCAGGCCCGTCATCGAACCGGCACCGAGCTCGTCGGACAGCTTCGCGCAACGCTCGAGGAGCCGGGAGTGCAGGTAGAAGACGTCACCCGGGTAGGCCTCGCGCCCCGGCGGACGACGGAGGAGGAGGGACACCGCGCGGTAGGCCTCGGCCTGCTTCGACAGGTCGTCGAAGATGATGAGGACGTGCTTGCCGCCGTACATCCAGTGCTGACCGATGGCCGAGCCGGTGTACGGGGCGAGGTACTTGAAGCCCGCGGGGTCGGAGGCGGGGGCGGCGACGATGGTGGTGTACTCCATCGCGCCGGCGTCCTCGAGCGCACCCTTGACGGAGGCGATCGTCGAACCCTTCTGGCCGATCGCGACGTAGATGCAGCGCACCTGCTTGTCGACGTCGCCGGACTCCCAGTTGGCCTTCTGGTTGATGATCGTGTCGATCGCGATGGCCGTCTTGCCGGTCTGGCGGTCGCCGATGATGAGCTGACGCTGACCGCGGCCGATCGGGATCATGGCGTCGATGGCCTTGATGCCGGTCTGCATCGGCTCGTGCACCGACTTGCGGGCCATGACGCCCGGAGCCTGGAGCTCGAGGGCGCGGCGGCCCTCCGACGCGATCTCGCCGAGGCCGTCGAGCGGCGTGCCGAGCGGGTCCACGACGCGCCCGAGGTACCCGTCGCCGACGGGGACGGAGAGCACCTCGCCGGTGCGGGTGACTTCCTGGCCCTCTTCGACGCCGGCGAACTCGCCGAGCACGATGACGCCGATCTCGTCCTCGTCGAGGTTCTGCGCGAGGCCGAGCGTGCCGTCCGCGAAGCGGATCAGCTCGTTGGCCATGACGCCGGGGAGGCCCTCGACGTGGGCGATGCCGTCGGCTGCGTCGATCACGTGACCGACCTCGGCCGTGGAGGCCTTCGTCGGCTCGTAGTTCGAGACGAAGTCCTTCAGGGCATCACGGATCTCATCGGGGCTGATGGTGATGTCTGCCATGGGGATATTCCTTGTTGGTTTTCGAGACCGGTGGCCCCGAGGTGTGTGTGCCCGTTCGAGTCGGACCTCGACGGCCCCACCCTGGTTCATCTCGGACGCGTTGCTGCTGACCGTGTGGTGTCGAGGGTACGTCCTGCCCCCGACCTCGTGCTCAACCGGCGAACTCGAGGCGCAACTGCTGGAGCCGCGTGTTGACGGTGCCGTCGATGACGTCGCCGCCGACCTGGACCCGGATGCCGCCGACGACGGTGGGGTCCACGACCTCGTTCAAGTTGATCGTGCGCCCGTACCGGTTGGCGAGCGTCCGGCCGAGGCGATCCCGCTGCTCGTGCTCGAGCGGTGCGGCGCTGATCACCACGGCGACGACCTGGTCCGCCTCCGCGGCGACGATGTCGGACGCGGCCCGCACGATCTCACCGATCCGGCGACCGCGCGGCTGCTGCACGAGGGCCGACAGGATCGCGATGGTCTGCGCCGAGGCCTTGCCGTCGAGCAGTCGCTCCACCAGTGCCGCCTTCTGCTCGGGGCTCCCGAGCTTCGTGCCGAGTGCGAGCTCGAGGTCGGCATCGGAACGGACGGCGGTCTCGAACGTGAAGAGCTCGCGCTCGATCGACGTCTCGGGTCCGGCACTGCGCGCGAGAGCGCGGATGCCCGCGTCCTCGATGCCCGCGAGGAGGTCCCGGTGCGACGACCACCGCTCCGCGACGACCGCCGAGAGCACCGCGCGGACCGCGTCCGAGCGCGACGCGAACACCCGCTGGACGAGCGCACGCTTGCCGTCGGCGTCCGCCGTGGCGTCGCCGAACACACCGAGGAGCTGGGGAGCGCCGGCGATGGTCCGGCCCGCCGAGAGGATCTCGACACCGGCGGACAGGTCCGCGGCGTCTCCGAGCTCCGCGAGGGTCTCGCGGACGGCCTCGAGTGCGGTCCTGGTGGCGCTGCGCATCCTCAGTGCTCCGTTCCGGCCTCGGACCGCGCGGACGACGCCTCGAGGTCGGCGAGGAACCGATCGACCACCGCAGCGGCCTTCGCGTCGTCCTTGAGGGACTCGCCGATGACACCGGACGCGAGGTCGATCGCGAGCGACCCGACCTCGGAGCGCAGCGACTGCACGGCGCTCGCACGCTCGGCCTCGATCTGGGCCTGCGCGTTCGCGGTGATACGCGCGGCGTCGGCCGCGGCCTGCTCGCGGACCTCGTTGCCGATCGCGGTCGCGTCGGCACGGGCCTGCTCACGGATGCGCGCGGCCTCGGCACGGGCGTCGGCGAGCTGCTTGTTGTACTCGTCGAGCGCGGCGACGGCCTGCTGCTGGGCTGCCTCGGCCTTCTTGATGCCGCCCTCGATGGCCTCCGTGCGCTCGTCGAGCATCTTCGTGATGCGCGGCGTGACGACACGCCAGAACACGATGAAGATGATGATGAACGCGACGAGCGACCAGAGGATGTCATACGTCTCGGGGAGGAGCGGGTTGTGCGTCTCCCCGGCCGCGGTAATCAGTGCGTTCTGCATCGGGAGCCTTACGCGAAGATGTAGTACGTGGCGATGCCGATGAAGGCGAGCGCCTCGGTGAAGGCGATACCGATGTACATCAGGGTCGTCAGGCGGCCCTGGAGCTCGGGCTGGCGGGCGACCGACTCGATCGTCTTGCCCACCACGATGCCGACGCCGATGGCCGGGCCGATCGCCGCGAGGCCGTAGCCAACCGTCGCGATGTTGCCGTTGATTGCCGCGAGAACGGTCGTTGCGTCCACGTGTTTTCCTTCCTGGGGGTCGGTCCCGGCGGACGCCGGGACCGGAGTGAGGTTCGTTAGTGCTCGTCAGCCAGCGCGAGCTGGATGTACACAGCGGTGAGGAGCATGAAGACGTAGGCCTGGAGGAGCGCCACCAGGATCTCGAAGAAGCTGAACGCGATCCCGAACGCGAGCGTCCCGATCCCGAAGACCTTGAACAGGCCGTGCGACTCCGTGAAGAAGAACCAGGTCGCCGAGAAGAACAGGACGAGCAGGAGGTGCCCGACGACCATGTTCATGAGGAGTCGCAGCGTGAGCGTGATCGGCCGGAGCACGAACGTCGAGACGAACTCGATCGGCGTCACGATGATGTACAGGTACCAGGGCACACCGGGCGGGAACAGCGAGTTCCGGAGGAACGTCCCGGCGTGCTTCCGGAGTCCGGCGTAGATGAACGCGATGTAGGCGATCACCGCGAGCAATGCCGGCATCGCGATGCGGCTGGTGCCCTGCAGGTTGAGACCCGGGATGAGTCCGCTGAGGTTCATGAACAGCACGCCGAAGAAGATCGAGGCGAGCAGCGGCAGGTAACGCCGACCCTCGCGCTCGCCCAGGTTGTCGAACGCGTTGCGCCGCACGACGTCGAAGCCGTACTCGATCATCGCCTGCCCACGGTTCGGGACGAGCTTGAGCGCCCGGGTCCCGGCGAAGGCGAACACGATCAGCACAGCGACCGCGATGAACCGGATGATGACGAGCCGGTCGATCTCGATCGGGGTCCCCGCGAAGAAGATCGGGTCGGGGAAGAACTCGTTGATCGAGGGACCCTGGAACGTCGCGGCGTCACTGCTCCCCGCCGCGACGGTCGAACCCGCAGCGGTGAGGGACAGGGGAAGAGCGTGGGATAGCAGCGCTGTCTCCTGTGTCGAGCGCGCAATGAGCACGCGGAGGTGGACTGAGTGGAGGCGATCCGATCGGAGCAACGGGGCTCGGCGACACGGACTTCCAGAAGCCTATCAGGTGTGGGAGCCTTCTCGGTCTCTCAGGCGCGAGGGTCCGACCGGCCGTCGCGGTCTCCCGGTAGCGGCACGTCGATGGGCACACGAGCGCGCGCGACCGCCGAGACGTCGATGACGAGGCTCCCGACGATGCCGACGATGATCGCGACCGCCATGACGACGCGGTCCACCCAGTCCTGGTCCCGCAGGACGGCGAGGATCACCACGAACAGGATGAACTTGACGAGCCAGGTGCCCATCACGATGCCGAAGAAGGCACCGCTGATCATCTGCCCGCGGGAGACCCGGAGCGCGACGAGCACGCTCGCGGCCGTCAGGCCCAGGAACACCACGCTCATCACGGCGCCGACGAGACCACCGGCCAGGCCGGGACCACCCGCGACGAGGAGCCCGACGACGCCGCCGACGACGGCGAGGACGACCGCGAGCACGGCTCCCTGGACGAGGATCCGGCGGAAGACCGGGCGGACGTGGTCGAGCGCGTTCGGCGCGGGGGTGCTCATCAGCGGGACTCTCCGGTGGTCGGTCGGCGCGGCGCTGGCGCCGCGTCCGGGATGGTGCGGGCGCCGTCGCGGCGGGACGCGGCGCGGTCGAGGGGATCGAGGGCCGGGTCGACCGGGACCTCGCCACCCGCCGCGCTCTGGGCGACGATCTCGGCGCGTTTCCTGCCGAGGGGCGCGAACGTGACGACGGCGCACACGAGGAAACCGACCGTCACGAACGCGAGCACCCAGTACCAGGGCAGGAACAGGAACAGCAGGCCCCCGACGGCCACGACGGCGGTCCAGCCGTAGAAGATGAGCACCGCGTGGAAGTGCGAGTGTCCCATGTCGAGCAGCCGGTGGTGGAGGTGCTTGCGGTCGGCCGAGAACGGGGACTTCCCCGCGCTCACCCGGCGGAACACCGCGAGTCCGAAGTCGAGCATGGGCACGACGAGGATCGCGAACGGCAGCAGGATCGGGATGAACACCGGGAGCAGCTGCGTCCGCGTGTGCACCGCCGCGGGGTCGATGTTGCCCGTGAGCGACACCGCGCTCGTCGCCATGAGGAACCCGACGAGCAGCGCTCCGGCGTCACCCATGAACAGCTTGGCGGGATGCCAGTTGAGCAGCAGGAAGCCGAAGCAGGCACCGACGAGGACCGCGGTCAGGAGGGACGGCAGGTTGAAGAAGAACTCGGTCTGGACGACGATGCGGTTCACGAAGAAGCTGTACAGGAAGAACACGCCGCCGCCGATGATCGCGACGCCCGCGACCAGCCCGTCGAGACCGTCGATGAAGTTGACGGCGTTCATGACGAGGACCACCGCGAGCACCGTGAAGATGAGCGACATGTAGCTCGAGCCGACCGTGAGCGAGTTGCCGATCGGGAGCGACACGATCGCGACGCCCTGCCAGGCGAGGATGCCCGCCGCGATGATCTGGCCGGCGAGCTTCGTCATCCAGTCGAGGTCCCAGATGTCGTCGGCGACCCCGAGCACGACGATGATCGTGGCGCCCGCCAGGACCGCCAGGACACGACCGGGCTCGGCGAACACGAGCCGGAAGTAGTCGACGCCCGCGATGTGCGGGAACACGAACCACGCGCACAGCAGCGACACGATGATCCCGAGGAACATCGCGATCCCGCCGAGGCGCGGGGTCGGCGTCCGGTGCACGTCACGCTCGCGGACCTTCGGGTACCACCGGTACCGCATCCCGAGCTTCCACACGACCCAGCTCAGCCCGAAGCTCACGGCGGCCGCGATGGCGCCGGCGAGCAGGTAGTACCTCATGTGACGAGGTCGCCACCGGCGACGCGCTCGATCTCGGCGTCGGGGATCACCCCGTGCCGGACGATGCGGAGCCCGCCCCCGGTCGCGAGACCGGTCGCGTCGACGATGGTCGAGCCGGTCGAGGCCGCGACGCCCTCGTGCGGGGCGAGCCGGCCACCGTCCAGGTACACCGCGACGCTGTCCCCGAGCATGGCCTCGGCCTCGTCGACGTCCATCGCGGCGGGCACGCCCGTGGCGTTGGCGCTCGACACCGCGAGCGGACCGACCTCGTGCAGGAGCTCGAGCGCGATGCGCTGGTCCGGCATGCGCAACGCGACGGTGCCCCGGGTCTCGCCGAGGTCCCAGTCGAGCGACGGCTGCGCCGGGAGGATGACCGTGAGGCCGCCCGGCCAGAACTCCGCGACGAGGTCACGCACGACCTCCGGGACCTCGGCTGCGAGGGCGTCGAGCGTGGCGATCCCCGGGATGAGGACGGGTGGCGGCGACTGCCGCGTGCGGCCCTTGGCGTCGAGCAGGCGCTGCACGGCCTTCGCCGAGAAGGCGTCGGCCGCGAGACCGTAGACGGTGTCGGTGGGGACGACGACGAGCTCCCCGCGACCGAGCGCGGCCCGTGCGAGCCGCATGCCGGTCAGGAGTCCGTCAGCATCGGAGCAGTCGTGTCGGGAGGCCATGGCCCGCCCATGATAGTGCGGGAGGATGGAGGCATCGTGGACCACCAACACCCTGTCTCCGGCGCGTCCTCGCACGCGACCGCCCCGGCACCGTCGCTCCTGTTCCTGTTCGACATGGACGACGTCCTCTACCGGTACGACTGGCGCACCCGCATGGCGGGCATGACGGCGCTCACCGGGCACGACCTCGACGAGCTGCGCCGACGGTGGTGGAACGACGAGGGTGAGTGGCGGGCCGAGGCAGGACACTGGCCGGACGGCGACTCGTACCTCGCGGCGCTCGAGACCGCGCTCGGGTGCCGCGTCCCCGAGCAGGAGTGGTCACGGATCCGCGGCTCGGCGATGACCCCGATCCCCCGCGCCCTCGACGCCGTCCGGATCGCCGCCCAGGCCGGGCGCGTCGCGCTGCTCACGAACAACGGCCCTCTCGCGGCCCGGCACATCGCGCGTTGGGCACCCGAACTGCCCGCGCTGTTCGGCGAGCACCTGAACACCTCGAGCGACTTCGGTGCCCGCAAGCCCGACCCCGAGGTCTTCCGCAGCGCCCTCCGTCACCACGGCGTGCCCGCCGTCCGCACGTTCTTCGCCGACGACCGGGTCGAGAACGTCGAGGGCGCGCGGCACGTCGGCATCACGGCCGTCCACGTCACGCCCGAGACGGACCTCGTCGCCGCCGTCGCCGCGTTCGTCGCCGGGCACGGCCGGCGGGGAGGCCCGGAGCAGCAGGACTAACGGGTCGCGGTGGTCGTGCGGTCCCGCCCGGTGAGGTCCTGGTGGGTCTCCGGACGCCGGAACCCCTCGGCAGCGAGCACGTCGCGCACCGCCGCCCCCTGGTGCTCCGCGTGTTCGACGACGAGTGCGCCGCCGGACACGAGCAACCGGCGGGCCGTCCGGGCGAGCGCACGGACGGCGTCGAGACCGTCCGGGCCTCCGTAGAGCGCGACCGCCGGGTCGTGGTCCCGGACCTCGGGATCACGAGGCACGGCGTCGTCCGGCACGTAGGGCGGGTTCGACACGACGACGTGCACGGTCCCGTCGAGGTCGGGCACCGCGTCGGCGAGGTCGCCCTCGACGAGCCGGACCGCCCCGCCGTGGGCGTCGATGTTCCGACGCGTCCAGGGCAGCGCCTCGGGTGACCGCTCGACGGCGACGACCCGGGCGGTCGGGACCTCGGTGGCGACCGCGAGGGCGATGGCGCCGCTCCCCGACCCGAGGTCGACCACGACGGGCTCCGCGACGGCCGTGGCCCGCACCGCGTCGATCGCGAACTGCGCGACGGACTCGGTCTCCGGACGGGGCACGAACACCCCCGGGCCGACCGCGAGCGTCAGCGCACGGAAGTGGGCCTCGCCCGTGATGTGCTGCAGCGGTTCGCGGGTCCGTCGACGCGCCACGGCCAGCCGGAAGGCCGCGACGTGCGCCGGCTGGACGAGACCGCCGGTGACCGCGCGGGCGAGCACCGCCCCGCGCGACGTCGTGGTCGCCCACGCGAGCAGCAGCTCGGCGTCGACGTCCGGGGACGGCACACCGGCCGCGGCCAACGCGGCCGCCGCTTCCCGGAGGAGGCGATCCGCCGGGAACGCGCCGTCGGCCTCGGTCGACTGCCGGGCCTCCCCGTCGGAGCGCCCGCCCGGGGTGCTCACGCCGTCTGGTCCCCGATGTCGGCCAGGCGCGCCTCCTCGTCCATGCGGATGCAGGACTCGATCACGGGCTCGAGGGCGCCGTCCATGACCCGGTCGAGGTCGTACGACTTGTACCCGGTGCGGTGGTCCGCGATCCGGTTCTCGGGGAAGTTGTACGTCCGGATGCGCTCGGAGCGGTCCATGCCGCGGATCTGCGACCGACGGGCGTCGGAGGCCGCGGCGTCGAGTTCCTCCTGCTGCCGCGCGAGGATCCGCGCGCGGAGGACGCGCATGGCGGCCTCGCGGTTCTGCAGCTGCGACTTCTCGTTCTGCATCGACACGACGATGCCCGTCGGCAGGTGCGTGATGCGGACCGCGGAGTCCGTCGTGTTCACGGACTGACCGCCGGGGCCGGAGGACCGGTACACGTCGATCTTGAGGTCGTTCTGGTTGATCTCGACCTCTTCGGGCTCGTCGACCTCGGGGAACACGAGCACCCCGGTCGTCGACGTGTGGATGCGGCCCTGCGACTCGGTCGCCGGCACGCGCTGCACGCGGTGCACGCCGCCCTCGTACTTGAGGTGCGCCCAGACGCCCTGGGACGGGTCCGTCGCGTTCGACTTGATCGCCACCTGGACGTCCTTGAACCCACCGAGGTCGGACTCGGTGCGTTCGAGGAGCTCCGTCTTCCAGCCCTTGGACTCGGCGTAATGGGTGTACATGCGCAGGAGGTCGGCCGCGAACAGCGCGCTCTCGGCGCCGCCCTCGCCGCCCTTGATCTCCATGATGACGTCACGGCCGTCGTCCGGGTCGCGCGGGATGAGGAGCCGCCGCAGACGCTCCTGCGTCGCCTGCAGGTGCTCCTCGAGCGCGGGGACCTCCTCGGCGAACGCGTCGTCCTCGCGCGCGAGCTCGCGGGCGGCGGCGAGGTCCTCCCCCGCCGCCTCCCACGCCTCGTACGCCGACGTGATCTGGCTGAGCTCCGCGTACCGACGGTTGATCTTCTTGGCCCTGGCCGCGTCCGCGTGGACGGCGGGATCCGACAGCTGACGCGTCAGGTCCTCGTGTTCGGCCAGCAGCACCGCCACCGACTCGAACACCCGTTACTCCTGGTGGCCGTTGTGGCCGCTCGTCGCGGGCACCGACTTCTGGACCTGGACGAGGAACTCGACGTTCGACTGCGTCTCACGCAGGTTCCGCAGCACGATCTCGAGCGCCTGCTGCGGATCGAGACCGGCGAGCGCCCGACGGAGCCGCCAGGTGATCTTGACCTCGTCGTTCGAGAGCAGCATCTCCTCGCGACGCGTGCCCGACGCGTTCACGTCGACCGCAGGGAAGATCCGCTTGTCCGCCAGGTGGCGGTTCAGCCGGAGCTCCATGTTGCCGGTGCCCTTGAACTCCTCGAAGATCACCTCGTCCATCTTCGACCCCGTCTCGACGAGCGCGGTGGCGAGGATGGTGAGCGAGCCGCCGTTCTCGATGTTCCGTGCCGCGCCGAAGAACCGCTTGGGCGGGTACAGCGCCGACGAGTCGACACCGCCGGAGAGGATCCGGCCCGACGCCGGGGTCGCGAGGTTGTACGCGCGGCCGAGGCGGGTGATCGAGTCGAGCAGCACGACGACGTCGTGACCGAGCTCCACGAGCCGCTTCGCCCGCTCGATGGCGAGCTCGGCGACGGTCGTGTGGTCCTCGGCGGGACGGTCGAACGTCGAGGCGATGACCTCGCCCTTGACCGTGCGCTGCATGTCGGTGACCTCTTCGGGACGCTCGTCGACGAGCACGACCATGAGGTGGACCTCGGGGTTGTTCTTCGAGATGGCGTTCGCGATGGCCTGCAGCGCGACCGTCTTACCGGCCTTCGGCGGCGAGACGATGAGGCCGCGCTGGCCCTTGCCGATCGGCGACACGAGGTCGATGATCCGGGTCGAGAGCTTGCCCGGCTCGGTCTCGAGGCGCAGGCGCTCCTGCGGGTAGAGCGGGGTGAGGTCCCCGAACTCGACCCGCGCGGCGGCCTCGTCGACCGTCTGGCCGTTCACGGAGTCGACCTTGACGAGCGCGTTGTACTTCTGGCGGCCCTGGTGGTCGTTCTCGCGCGGCTGCTTGATCGCGCCCACGACGGCGTCGCCCTTGCGCAGGTGGTACTTCTTCACCTGTCCGAGGGACACGTACACGTCGCTCGGCCCGGCGAGGTACCCCGTGGTCCGCACGAACGCGTAGTTGTCGAGGACGTCGAGGATGCCCGCGATCGGGATGAGGACGTCGTCCTCGGTGATCTCCGGCTCGAAGTCGTCGCCCTGACCGCCGCGCCCGCGCTTGCGGTCGCGCTGGCGTCGGGAGCGGGACTCCTCCTGCTGCTGCTCCTGCTGGCTGCCGCGACCGTTGCCGCCCTGGCCCTTGGCCTGGTCGCGCTGGCCGTTCTGCTGCCCCTGGTCACCCTGGGAACGGGCCTGCTCCTGCTGGCCCCGGCCCTGCTGCTGCTCCGCACCCCGGCCGACACCGTTCTGGCCGCCACCGTTCTGGCCGGCACCGTTCTGGCCGCCACCGTTCTGGCCGGCCGCGTTCTGGCCGGCGGTGTTCTGGGCCGCGCCGTTCTGGCCCGCCGTCGTGCCGCCGTTCTGCGCGTCGGCATTCTGGCCGCCACCGTTCTGGCCCTCTGCGCCGTTGCGGTCACGGTTGCGCCCACGACCACGGCTGCGGCGACCGCGGCGTTCGCCCTGCCCCTCACCCTGACCGTCGGCCTGAGCGTCGGCGCCGGCCTGTTCCGACGGCTGGCGGTCGGTGCCCTGCGGCTCAGCCGGCGAGCCGGTGCCGCCCTGCTCGACGATGTCGGCGGTGTCGGCCTCCACCGCGGATCCGGCGTCGGCCGGGGCGGTCGTCGTCGGGGCCTCGGTCCCAGCGGCCGGGTCCTGGCTGGTGGCACGGCGGCGACGCCGCGGCGTGCCCTCCTGCTGGGCGTCGCGCTCCGCGCGGACGGCGTCGAGTCCGGCGAGGAGGTCCTCGGTGCCGGTGTGGCCGGCGTTGGCGTGGGTGCCGGCGGGCGTGGGCTCGGTCGAGACCGTGCCGCCGCTCGTGGCTCGACGCGACCGCCCGCGACCGGTGGCGACGGCACCGGCCGGGGCGAGGTCGGCGCTGTCCGTGACCTCGGCGCCCGCGTCGTGGTGCTCGTGGCGGGCCGGCGCGGCGGTCTCGGAGACGGCGGCGGCCTCGCTGCCGGTGGCCGACTCGGGCTCGCCCGTCGGGTGCACCTCGGTCGGTGCCGACTCGGCGCGCTTGTCCTCGATCGCGGCAATGAGGTCACCCTTGCGGAGCTTGGAGAGGCCGCCGATGCCGAGGCCGGCGGCGATGCGCTGGAGCTCCGGGAGGCGGAGTGCCCGCAGGTCGGCTGTGGTGTCCGCCGCGGAGCCCGCAGCGGTGGTGACGTCGGTCAAGATGGATTTCCTTTCGGACCGCAGAACGCGGAGAAATTCGCCGTCCCCCGCGCGGGTACGCCACGACCGCCGTTCAGACGACGATCGGGAGACGGCTTCTGAAAGAGATGGTTCCCGATGCACCGGGCCCTGGGGATCCGCAGGACGTCAGACGCGGGCGATCGGGTTGTTCGCGATCACTTCGAGACGGGTACGACGAGCGGCACATTCGCCCCTGGGGCCGGGTGCGGCACCACTGTAGCACCTCCGAGGTCGACGGCGAGCATGAGCGGCGTCCAGGACGTGTGCGCGTGTCGCGCCACGAGATCGGCCGCCCGGAGGCGCTGCGCCGGGTCGCTCCCGAGCACGAGGAGGCTCGGTCCGGCCCCGCTGACGACCGCCGCGAGCTCGTGCTCGCGGAGCATCCGGATCAGCCCGTCGGTCTCGGGCATGGCGCTCGCGCGGTAGCTCTGGTGGAGGCGGTCCTCCGTCGCCGCGAGCAGCAGCTCCGGGCTCTGGATGAGGGCGGCGACGAGCAACGCCGACCGCGACACGTTGAAGGCAGCGTCGGCATGGGGCACGGATGCGGGCTGGAGGCTCCTCGCCAGCTTGGTCGAGAGCGTCGACGTGGGGACGAACACCACCGGTGACACCCCGCGGTGCACGAGGAGGCGCTTGTACGCCGGCCCGTCGGGTGTCATCCACGCGATCGTGAGACCACCGAAGAGCGCCGGGGCGACGTTGTCCGGATGCCCCTCCATCTCGGTCGCGACGGCGAGCATCGTGGACGCGGAGAGCTCGGTGACGCCGTCGAGCAGGCCCCGCGCCGCCATGAGCCCGGCGACGATCGCGGCCGCCGACGAACCGAGCCCGCGACCGTGCGGGATCGCGTTCGTGGCGCGGAGTTCGAGTCCGGGCTGCTCGACGCCGGCTGCCGCGAACCCGTGACGGACCGCTCGCACGACCAGGTTCGTCTCGTCCTCCGGTACCTCGCCGGCGCCGACGCCCGACACCGACACGACGAGCCCCGGCTCGGGCAGCACCCGGACCGTGACCTCGTCGTACAACGACAGGGCGAGCCCGAGCGAGTCGAACCCGGGCCCGAGGTTCGCCGTGGTGGCGGGGACACGGACGACGACGGTCCGTCCGGCCGGTGCAGTTCGGAGACCGCCGCCGGACCGGGACGGCGTCTCCTGCCGATCGTGTCCGGGGCGGTCCGCGCTCACCGAGGCGCCCCGACCAGGCCGAGCACGTCCGCCACGGCCGCGGTGTCCACGGGCACGGTCGTCGGCGTGACGTCGGTGCCCTCGGGGCCGCGCAACGCCCACTGCGGGTCCTTGAGACCGTGGCCGGTCACGGTGAGGACGACGCGCGCGCCACGCGGGACCGCGCCGGCCTCGGCCTGCTGGAGCAGTCCGGCGACGCTGATGGCGGACGCCGGCTCCACGAACACGCCGACCTCGGCGGACAGGATCCGCTGCGCGGCGAGGATCGCGTCGTCCTCGATCGCGCCGAAGTGTCCGTCGGTCTCCTCGCGGGCCTCCAGCGCGAACTGCCAGGAGGCCGGGTTCCCGATCCGGATCGCGCTCGCGACGGTCTCCGGGTGCTTGACGACCTCACCACGGACGATCGGCGCGGCGCCTGCCGCCTGGAAACCGAACATGCGCGGCAGCCGGGTCGTCCGTCCGGCGGCCAGGTCCTCGCGGTAGCCGCGCGCGTAGGCGGTGTAGTTGCCCGCGTTGCCCACCGGCAGGAAGTGGAAGTCGGGCGCGTCCCCGAGGACGTCGACGACCTCGAACGCGGCGGTCTTCTGTCCCTCGATGCGGTCGTTGTTGACCGAGTTGACGAGGTGCACGGGGTAGTTCGCCGCGAGGTCCCGGGCGATGTCGAGGCAGTCGTCGAAGTTCCCCTGCACCTGCAGCAACTGCGCGTCGTGCGCGACCGCCTGGCTCAACTTGCCCATCGCGATCTTGCCCTCGGGCACGAGCACGGCGGCGGTGATGCCGGCATGTGCGGCGTACGCAGCTGCCGAGGCGCTCGTGTTGCCCGTCGAAGCGCAGATGACGGCCTCGGCGCCGTGCTCGACGGCCTTCGAGATGGCCATGGTCATCCCGCGGTCCTTGAAGGACCCGGTCGGGTTCATCCCCTCGAACTTGACGTACACGTCGGCGCCCGTCCGCTCCGACAGCGCGCGGGCCCGGATGAGCGGGGTGCCGCCCTCGCCGAGGCTCACGACGGGGGTCGCGTCCGTGACGTCGAGACGGTCGGCGTACTCGCGCAGGACACCCTGCCACTGGTGGGCCATCAGGCTCCCTCTACTCTCAGGACACTCGTGACCGCGGCCACGACGGGTTCGGCTCGGAGTGCCACCACGGTCGCCGCGAGGTCGTGCTCGCGGGCCCGGTGCGTGCCGATCACCAATGTAGCGGTGGCCCCGGGGGTGCCCGCGTCCGACGCCGGGGCAGCCCCGGCCACGGTCTGCTCGACGGTCTCGACGCTGACCGAGTGCCGCGCGAGGACCCCCGCCACGGTGGACAACACGCCAGGGGCGTCCGTGACGCGCATCGTGATCTGGTACCGGGTCGAGACGACGCCGATCGGGAACACCGGCAGGTTCGACTGCGTCGACTCCGCCACACCGGGTCCGCCGATCACGTGCCGCCGTGCCGCCGACACGAGGTCGCCGAGCACGGCCGACGCGGTCTCGACGCCGCCCGCGCCGGCCCCGTAGAACATGAGGTCGCCGGCGGCCTCGGCCTCGACGAAGACGGCGTTCTTCGGGCCGTGCACGGCTGCCAGGGGGTGCCCCTCGGGCACGAGCGCCGGGTACACGCGTGCGCTCACGCCCTCGCGGCCGTCCGCGTCGGTCAGGCGCTCGCACAGCGCGAGGATCTTGACCACGTAGCCGGCCTTGCGGGCCGCGCGGACCTGCTCGATCGTGACGCTGGTGATGCCCTCGCGGTGCACGGCGGCCAGCGGCACGGTGGTGTGGAAGGCCAGGGACGCCAGGATCGCGGCCTTCTGGGCCGCGTCGTAGCCCTCGACGTCCGCCGTGGGGTCGGCCTCCGCGTAGCCGAGCCGGGTGGCGGTTGCGAGGGCGTCCTCGAAGCTCTCGCCCTCGCGGTCCATCCGGTCGAGGATGAAGTTCGTCGTGCCGTTGACGATGCCCATGATGCGGTCGATGCGGTCCCCGGCGAGCGAGTCGTGCAGCGGCCGGATGATCGGGATGGCCCCCGCGACCGCCGCTTCGTAGTAGAGCTGTGCGCCCACCTGCTCGGCGGCCGTGAAGAGCTCGGGCCCGTGGGTCGCGAGCAACGCCTTGTTGCCGGTGACGACGTCGGCGCCGGAACCGAGTGCCTGCAGCACGAGGGTCCGGGCCGGTTCGATGCCGCCGATGAGCTCGACGACGATGTCCGCGCCGAGGATGAGCGACTCGGCGTCCGTCGTGTACAGCGACCGCGGCAGGTCGACGTCACGGGGCGCGTCCACGTCGCGGACCGCGATCCCGACGAGTTCGAGCCCCGCTCCCGCCCGTGACGCGAGCTCGTCGCCGTGCTCGAGCAGGAGTCGCGCCACCTGGGCGCCGACGGAGCCGGCCCCGAGGAGCGCGACGCGGACGTTGCGGTATTCGATCATGGGGGTTCGTGTACCTCGTGCGGGTCGGGCGCGGACGGTGGTCAGGATGCGTCGCCGCGGACGCCGTGGGCGGTCGGGCCGCCGAAGGCGCCGCCGCTCGGGACGAGGCCGGCGTCGCGGGCGAGCAGGTCGTCGACCGTTTCGCCCCGCACGAGGATACGGGCGACGCCGTCGGCCACCGCCACCACCGCCGGGCGCGCCACGTGGTTGTAGTTGCTCGAGAGGCTCCAGCAGTAGGCGCCGGTCGCCGCCACCGCGAGCAGGTCACCCCGGTGGACGTCACCCGGCAGGTAGTCGTCCCGCACCACGACGTCGCCGCTCTCGCAGTGCTTGCCGACGACGCGCACGAGGGCCGGGGCGGCGTCGGAGGTGCGGGCGAGCCGGGCCGTGTAGTCCGCGTCGTAGAGCGCGGGCCGCGCGTTGTCGCTCATGCCCCCGTCGACGCTCACGTACGTCCGGACGGCGGTCGGTCCGAGGGGACGGTGCTCGGCGGTCTCGACCGGTCCGTGCGGCGCCTCCTCGGCACGCACCGGGTCCTCCGCTCCGGACCCGTCGCCCGGTGCAGCGGTCGAGGCGTCGAGTGCGAGTTCGACGGGCTTGACGGTACCGACGCGGTAGAGCGTGATGCCGGGCGGCCCGACGATGTACCGCCCGGGTTCGACGGCGACGACCGGCACGGGGACGTCCCGTGCCGCGCAGGCGTCCGCGATGATCCGTGCGAGGGCCTCGGCGATGTCCTCCGGCTCGAACGCCCGGTCCGACTCGGTGTAGTCGATGCCCCAGCCACCACCGAGGTTGAGCTCCGGCACGGGCCCCTCGGCGGCGAGGGCGGCGTGGACCTCGACGAGGCGACGGGCGGCCTCGCGGAACCCACCCTCGTCGAAGATCTGCGACCCGATGTGCGAGTGGAGCCCGACGAACGCCAACGCCGGCTCCGCCCGGACCGCCCGGCCCGCGGCGACCGCCTCGGTCAGGGGGATGCCGAACTTCTGGTCCTCGCGAGCGGTGGCGAGGTACTCGTGCGTCGAGGCGTGCACGCCGCTGTTGATCCGGATGCGGACGCGCTGGACCACTCCTGCGCGCTCGGCGATCCGCGCGACGCGGCCGATCTCCTCGACGCTGTCGAGCACGATCGTGCCGAGTCCGACCTCGACGGCACGCTCGATCTCGGCGTCGGACTTGTCGTTGCCGTGGAACCCGAGCCGTCCGGGATCGACGCCGCCCGCGAGCGCCACGGCGAGCTCACCGCCCGTGCAGACGTCCACGCGGAGGCCGGCCTCGGCCATCCACGCGGCGACCTGGGTCGTCAGGAAGGCCTTCCCGGCGTAGTAGACGTGCGCCGTCGAACCCACGCGGGCGAAGGCGTCCTCGAACGCGTCACGCACGCGCGCCGCCCGGGCGCGGACGTCGGAGGCGTCGACGACGTACAGGGGAGAACCGTGGCGCGCCACGAGATCGGACGCGGTGACCCCGCCGACGACGAGGTCACCGTCGTCCGTCCGTGTCGCCGAGGCCGGCCAGATGCGGGCGACCAGGGCGTTCGGGTCGTCGGGGACGGACAGACGTGCGGGGGCGAGGGGGTTGCCGGTCACGGGGGCCTTCCGGGGTGGTACGGGGCCCGGGACCACCGGGCCGGTCCAGCCTACCGAGCCGCGGCGGGCCTCCCGGCCGGGTGGACGCGGGGCGTCACGACGGGCCGACCCGTGGGATCAGGAGCACGACCCGGTCGTGCGGAGCGCGTCGTCCGACAGCGGCACGTGCGCGGCGTCGATGCGGATCGTGGCGGCCGAGGCCGTGATCGCGATCGACCGCAGACGCAGCGCGGCCGGGAGGTACCGGGCCGTGCACACGTCGACCGGCGTCCCGGAGACGCCGGGGATGCGGCCGCCGACGTCGATGCCGAGCGCGCTGTTCGTGACGCGCACCTGGTGTGGGGTGATCGTCACGCCCCGTCCGCTCGCCGCTGCGGCGACCGCGGCCGTGACCTGGTACCGGATGTCGGTGCCCAGGAAGCGGGTGCGCCCGGCGTACGCGACGCCGCCGTCGCGGAGACGGACGTCCCCCGCCACCTGGTCGAGCACGCCGGCCTGCCGCACCGCGGACGCGGTGAGACGCACCGTGCCGTCGGCGCGACCCGTCCGTCCCGTCCCCCGCACGGGCACGTCGTGCACCGTGGCGTCGAGCGCGAGCGGGACGCCGCGCACGGTCAGGTCGTGCGTCGTGACGTCGACGTCGTCGAGTCGCCCGGCGACGAGCTGCGGGATGACCACGCCGTGCGCGTCGGCGACGACGTGGCCGGCCGTGCCGGACGGGAGGGACGACTCGATCCGGTCGGCGATCGTCCGGTCGACGACGTGCCGCAGGACGAGCTCGGCGACGACCGCCAGGACGGCGAGGACCAGCACGAGGACGACCAGGACGACGACGACGCGGCGCCCGCGGCGCCGGCCCCGAGCGCCGCCGGCGGTCGCCGTCGCTGCCGACACGCGCTACATCCGCTCGGGTGCGGTGACCCCGAGCATCGTCAGGCCGTTGCGGACGACCTGCCCCGTGGCGTCGTTGAGCCAGAGGCGCGTTCGGTGCAGGTCCGTCACGGGTTCGTCGCCGAGCGGCGTCACGCGGCAGGCGTCGTACCAGCGGTGGTACAGACCGGCCAGCTGCTCGACGTACCGGGCGACGCGGTGCGGCTCCCGGAGTTCCGCCGCCTGGCGCACGACGCGCGGGAACTCGGCGAGCGCGCCGAGCAGTGCGCTCTCGGTCTCGTGGGTGAGCAGCGAGCCGTCGAAGACCGACCGGTCCACGCCGCTCGCCGCGGCGTTGCGGTCCACGGCGCACGTCCGGGCGTGGGCGTACTGGACGTAGAACACCGGGTTGTCGTTCGTGCGCTTGACGAGGAGGTCGAGGTCGATGTCGATCGCCGTGTCGGATGCGAAGCGGACGAGGGCGTACCGGGCGGCGTCGACGCCGACCGCGTCGACGAGGTCCTCCATCGTGACGACGTTGCCGGCCCGCTTCGACATGCGCACGGGCTCGCCGTCCTTGAGCAGGTTGACGAGCTGGCCGATGAGGATCTCGAGGTTGACGCCGGGTTCGTCGCCGAAGGCGGCGCACATCGCCATCATCCGGCCGATGTAGCCGTGGTGGTCGGCGCCGAGCATGATGAGGTTCCGCTCGAACCCGCGTTCGCGCTTGTCGAGGTAGTACGCGATGTCGCCCGCGATGTACGCGGGCTCGCCGTCGGACTTGATCACGACGCGGTCGCGGTCGTCACCGAACGTGGTCGTGCGAAGCCACAGGGCGCCGTCTGCCTCGTACATGTGCCCGAGCTCGCGGAGGCGGGCGATGGCGCGCTCGACGGCCTTCGACTCGTGCAGCGAGTTCTCGTGGAAGTAGACGTCGAAGTCGACGCCGAAGTCGTGCAGGGACGCCTTGATGTCGGCGAACATGAACTCGACGCCCTCGCGCCGGAAGAGCTCCTGCGCCTCGTCCCGCGGGAGGTCGGCGACGTCGCCGTCGAAGGTGGCGAGGACCCGGGCGGCGATCTCGGTGATGTAGGCACCGCCGTAGCCGTCCTCGGGGGTGGGCTCGCCGAGGGCGCTCGCGAGCAGGCTGCGGGCGAAGCGGTCGATCTGGCCGCCGTGGTCGTTGAAGTAGTACTCACGGGTGACGAGCCCGCCCTGCGCCGTGAACACGCGCGCGAGGCTGTCGCCGACCGCGGCCCAGCGGACGCCGCCCATGTGGATCGGGCCGGTCGGGTTCGCGGAGACGAACTCGAGGTCGATCCGGACGCCGTCGTAGAGGTCGCCGCGCCCGAACGCACCGCCCTCCTCGACGATGGTCCGCGCGATCGCTCCGGCGGCGGCGGCCTCGAGCGTGATGTTGATGAAGCCGGGGCCGGCGACGTCCACCGCGTCGACGCCGTCGAGCTCGGTGAGCTCCCCGGCGATCTCGGTGGCCAGCTCACGCGGGTTCGTCCCGAGGCGCTTGGCGAGCTGCATGGCTGCGTTCGAGGACCAGTCCCCGTGTGCCCGGTTGCGGGGGCGTTCGAGGGCCGCGTGGGACTCCCCCACCACGACGGTGTCGGCGGCGCCCCGTCGCTCGACGATCCCGGCGAGGAGCGACAGGTACGCGGCGGAGAGTTCGGCTGGGGTCACGGCGGTCGAGTCTACCGGGGCGTCGTCGCACGGTCCGCGCCGCGGCGACGGCTCGTGCGCGCCGCGCTGCGAGCGGGGTTCGCGCGTCGGGTACGGGGTGCGTCATCATGGTCGGATGACCTCCCGCACCCTCGTCCGGGCGATCACCACGGTCGCGATCGCCGCTGCGAGCGTGCTCGCCGTCAGCGGGTGCACCGGTGGCCACGCGTCCTCCGCCGGACGGAGCGGGACGACGTCCTCCTCGACACCCCCGGCGCCGATCGGCACCCGCGTCGACGTCCCCTGCGCGGCCCTGGTGCCCGAGCAGGTGCTCGCCACGTACGGCCGGACCTTCACGCTCGACACGGACGCGACACCGGCGCACGGCAGCACGGCGGCCGGCATCGCGGCGGAGCGCGGGGACGTCTGCACCTGGCGGGACGCCAGCGGCGGCGCTCGTCTGACGCTGGCGGTCGCCTCGCTGCCGGAGTCGACCCTGACGAAGCTCAAGGACACCCTGTACGAGGACAGCAACAGCGTGCCGACGTACACCGTCGAGGGCTACTTCGAGGCGCGGAAGGGCATCGGGCGGGCCGATGCGTTCACGGATCCGTACTGGATCCACGTGGAGTCGACGGTGTTCGGTGAGCCGGGCGACGCGCAGCCGGTCGTCGACGCGGTCCGCACGGCCCTCTCGTCCGCCACGGCGAGCGCGTCTGCGACGCCGCAGGCCGGGTAGCGCGGTTCAGAGGCCGATGTGACACGTGCCCTCCGGGGCCGGGCAGGGGACAGTCCGTCGACCGCCTCGTGGCGCGCAGCGGTGGCGCGGCCCCGGCGCTGACGTCGACGACGGCGAGCAGCGGGCGACGGATCGGAGCGGGTCGTCCATCCGCTGCCCGGGCAGCGTCACCGGTGTCCGGGAGCGGTCGTGGGACCTGCTACGGTGGGAGCACCCCGGGCCCCCATAGCTCAGGGGATAGAGCACTGCCCTCCGGAGGCAGGGGCGGAGGTTCGAATCCTCCTGGGGGCACCATCGGTCGCTCAGGCCGTCCGTCGCTAGGCCGTCCGTCGTTCACGGCACGACCACGATCCGCTGCCCCGGCTCCTCGTCCCGACCCCACGCCTGCTCGATCTCGCCGAGCGCGACGGGAACGGGCTCGACCACGATGCCGCCCGCGTCGATCTCCGCGACGAGGGACGGCAGCTCGGCCAGGTAGCCCGCCGGCGAGACCGCACCCTGCCCGTTGCCGAGCAGCCGGAGGTCCGCGCCGCGGAGCACGGCCGACGGCAGCGTGATGTCGGGACCGGCCACGGACCCGATCTGGATCCAGTGGAGCGCGGCGCTCCGGTCCCTCCTGGCGGTGAGGACGGCGCGGATCGCCTGTTCGGTCGGCGCGCCCCAGAGGTAGTCGAGCACGATGTCGACGTCAGCGGCCGCCGCACCGAGCGCGGCGTCGGCGGCCGGTACCCCGAGCTGCACGAGGCTGTCGGCGCCGACCTCGGCGAGGGCGTCGAGGCGACGCCGGTCCCGACCCGCCGCGACGACCCGCCCCGCGCCGAGGTGCTTCGCGATGCGGACCGCCATGGAGCCCGCGCTGCCGGTGGCGCCGAGCACGAGGACGGACTGTCCCGGGCGGACGGGGACGCGGCGGCGGAGCGCGACCCACGACGACATCGCGGGGTTCATGGTGGCGGCGACGCGGAGCGGGTCGATGCCGTCCGGCAGGACGACGGAGCGACGACGGTCGACGACGGCTCGCTCGGCCATCGTCCCGATGACGTCGTCGTCCGCGACGAAGTACACGAGCGCCCCGTCCGCACGCCGTCCGACGGCGTCGACGCCGGGGACCATCGGCAGGACGCCGGTGCTCGTGTAGTGGGCACCCGCCGCACCCGAGCGAGTGCGCGGATGGAGGCCGACGGCGACCACGTCGACGAGTTCCTCGTGGCCGGAGCGCGGTTCGGGGACCGGGACCGCACCGCTCCGGGGTGGCTCGCCGAACGCGGTGACGACGGCTGCGTGCATGGTGGGCATCGGTTCCTCCTCGCGCCACACCGATTTGGTACGTGGCACAAACCAGTTTAGTTGGCGCCACGTACAACCACAAGTACGATGTCCGTGTGACCACTGCTCCGGACCCCGACCTCGGGATCGTCGACGCACTCGCGCAGCTGTCGTTCCTCGTCCAGAACACGCTCGCCCGCACCGCGGACGCCGACGACCTGTCGCTCGTGCAGACCCGCCTGCTCGGCGTGCTCCGCGACCGGGAACCGGGCATGCGAGAACTCGCGGCCCTGCTCGACCTCGACAAGTCGAGCGTCACCGGACTCGTCGACCGAGCGGAGCGGCGCGGCCTGGTCCAGCGCGTGCCGTCCCGGGAGGACCGACGCATGGCCCACGTGCGACTCACCACCGCCGGACGCGACGTCGTCGACCGCGTCACGGCCGCCTTCGGTCAGGAGGTCGAGGACATCGTCGCTCCGCTCGGACGGGACGACCGCGACGCACTCCGAACGCTCGCCACCCGGGTGCTCGCCGCTCGGGCCGAGACGACCGGCGTCGAGCTGGTGCCGACCGCACCGCGTCCCTAGGCTCGGCACGTGTTCACGTTCCCCGAGCCCGACGTCCCTCCGCTCCGCGGTGGCCCCGCCCTCCGGTGGGGCGTGATCGGGCCCGGGGAGATCGCGAACGACTTCACCGCCGCCCTGCACGCGGCCACCGACCAGCGCGTCGTCGCCGTCGGATCACGATCGCGTGACCGGGCTGCGGCCTTCGCCGACCGGCACGGCGTGCCCCGGGCCCACACCTCGTACGAGGACCTCGTCGGCGACCCCGAGGTCGACGTCGTCTACGTGGCGACCCCGCACGTGCACCACGCCGAACAGGCACTCCTCGCGATCCGCGCCGGCAAGCACGTGCTCGTCGAGAAGCCGTTCACGACCTCCGCCGCAGACGCCGTCCGGGTGGCGGACGCCGCACGAGCGGCAGGGGTGCTCGCGATGGAGGCGATGTGGACGCGGTACCTGCCGCAGTCGGCCGTCCTCCGGGCCTGTATCGACCGTGGCGACCTCGGCGAGGTCCACCTCGCGCTCGTCGACGTCGGCTGGCCGCACGACCTCGGCGGCCTCGACCGCATCACGGACCCGGCGCTCGGCGGCGGCGCGCTGCTCGACGCGGGCGTGTACGGCCTGTGGTTCGCACAGTTCGCGACGGGGGCACCGGTGCGCATCGACGCGACGGGACGGACCAGCCAAAGCGGGGTGGACCTCCAGTCCGTCGCCGTGCTGACCGGCGCGACCGGCGCTCAAGCGTCGGTGACGACCACCATGCTCGCCTCGACCGACGGGCTCCCGACCATCGCGGGCACCGAGGGCACGGTCCGGTTCACCGAGCACTTCGTGTTCCCGGCCGCGTTCACGCTTCGCCTCGGGGACACCGTGCACGCCTGGCGCGACCGCTCGGGCCTCCGCGGCCGGCAGGGACTCGTCTGGCAGGCCGTCGCCCTGGCGGCGTGGGCCACCGAGGGCCGCACGGACTCCCCCGTCCACTCACTCGACGACTCGATCACGCTCATGCGCACACTCGACGAGGTCCGACGACAGGTCGCGCTCGCGCGCACGTGATCCCGCCGCGCGCCACACCGTCGCCCGCGCCGATGCCCCTGACGACGGGCCCGGACGGCGTCGGCCCACCACCGCACGAAGCGGGGCGGGCCGACGACGACGGGGCCGCTGATCAGGCGTGGGTCAGCCCGATCAGGCGTGGGTCAGCCCGATCAGGCGTGGGTCAGCCCGATCAGGCGTGGGTCAGCCCGATCAGGCGTGGGTCAGCCCGATCAGGCGTGGGTCAGCCCGATCAGGCGTGGGTCAGGGCGATGAGCGCGACGTTCATGGTGGAGTACATCCCCTCGGACCGCGTCGCCTGACGCACCCGTCCTCGGAGGACCTCGTACCGCCCGTCGCGCTCGCGCACGAACCCGATGACACCGCTCGCCGGTGTCGACACCCGGTGGAACCCGTCCTCGAGGGGGACGACTTCTGTCCTGGTCGCTCGCTCCATTGCCCGCTCCCTTCGTCGCCGATGCCGGTCCATGCTACTCCCAACTCGGGGGACATGGACGCCGGACCCGGAGGTCCTGCCCGGGACCCGCGGGAGGAGCGACGCGCCCCGACGGGGTACGAACGCCACCCCGCGCGGACGCGGTCCACCGACCGCCCGGCGACACGGCCACCCAGCGGTGCGGCTCGCTAGACTCCGGGGTCCCAGGGTCCTGCGGCCCACCGCCCGCGGCACGAGGAGGACGGATGCGCGGAACCCGCGACGGCAGCACACGACGAGGACGACACCCGTACGCTCGTCGGGCCGCCGGGCTCGTCACCGTGCTGCTCGCGGCGCTCACCGTCCTCGGGCCGGCCGCCGGCGCATCGGCCACCGCACCGGTCGACCTCGACGGCGCCTACGTCGTCGACGACGCGAACGCCCTGAGCACCGCCCAGGAGCACCGGGTCCGGAAAGCGCTCGACGACCTCTACGACCAGACCCACACCCGGCTGTTCGTGGTCTACGTGCCGCGGTTCACGGACCCGTCCGACCAGGCGGCGTGGGGACGCGCGACGCTCGAACGGAACCAGCTCGACACCGACAGCGTGCTGCTCTCCGTCGCGGTCGACGATCGCGTGTACAACGTCACGCAGTCGGACACGTCCACAACCCTCTCGAAGGACGACGTCCGGACGGCCACCGACGACGACCTCGTCCCGAGACTGCGCGCCGACGACTGGGACGGCGCCGCGACCGCGTTCGCGCAGGGACTGGCGGCCACCCAGGCACCGCCCGACCTGACGTGGCTCTGGGTCGTGCTCGCGGTGGTCGTGGTCGGTCTCGTCGTCCTCGTGCTCGTCATCCGGGCCCGGAACCACCGCCGCGCTGCCCGTGCCGCCGCTGCCGAGGCCGCGGACCTCGCCGCCCTCGAGCGTCGTGCCGGTGTGGCCCTCGTCACCATCGACGACGAGATCCGCAGCGCCGACCAAGAGGTCGGGTTCGCCGTCGCACAGTTCGGCACCGACGCCGCCGCACCGTTCACCGCAGCACTCGACCGCGCCCGACGCGCGGTGCGCGAGGCCTTCACGCTCCGCCAGCAGCTCGACGACGAGGTGCCGGACTCCCCCGCCGACCGTGCCGCGTGGTCGCGGCGCATCGTCGAGATCTGCTCCCGCGTGCACGGGGAGCTCGCCGAGCAGACGGCGGCGTTCGACGCGCTGCGCGCACTGGAGGACGGCGTCGAGGCGAACGCGGCCCAGGTGACCGCCGCGCTGCCCACGGCGAGACGGCAGGTCGCCGACGCGGACGCCACGCTCACCACGCTGCGCGGCCGGTGGACCGGACGCACCATCGCGACGGTCGACGGCAACGTTGACCAAGCACGCGACGTCCTCGCGTACGCCGACGAGCGCGCACGCGCCGCGACGGACGCCATCGCGAGCGGCGACCGTGGTCAGGCGGTGATCGCCGTCCGCGACGCGCAGCACGCCCTCGCCCAGGTCGCCCAGCTCGCCGGGGCCGTCGCGAGCGCACCTCGGACCTTCGACGAGACCGCCGGTCGTGTCGAGGCCCTCCGTGCCGATGTCGAGGCCGACGTCGCAGCCGGTCGATCGCTCCGCGACCCCGGTCCGGACGTCACGACCGCCGTCGCGCGCGCCGCGACCGTGCTCCGCCAAGACCTCGACCCCCGCGATCCGATCAGTGCGCTCGACCGCCTCACGCAGGTCAACGCCGCCATCGACACCGCACTCGCTGCCGCCCGGTCGCGCGAGGAACGCCGCCAGCGGGCCGCGGCCGCGCTCGACGCCGCACTCCGTGACGCCCGGGCCCGGATCGACCAGGCACGGGACTTCATCTCGATGCGGCGTGGCGGCATCGGGCCCCGCGCCCGGACCCGCCTGTCCGAGGCCGAGCGCGCCTTCGACGACGCCGTGCGCGCCGCCACCTCCGACCCCGACACGGCGATCCGCGCAGCGCGCGCCGCCGAGCAGTACGCCGCCGCGGCGATGGACGAGGCCGACCAGGACATGGGCGGTTGGCCGGGCGGCGGCGGCTCGAACGGCGCGCAGCTGGGCGGGCTCGTGACCGGTCTCGTGCTCGGCGGCATGTTCGGCGGTCGCGGCGGGGGCTTCGGCGGCGGGTACGGCGGCGGCTTCTCCGGCGGCGGCCGGTTCTGATGACCAACCGGACGCACGGGCGTTCCGGGACCAGTGACGACACCACCACCAGAAAGGACACGACCATGGCGAAGCAGACCATCTTCGGACGGATCGCGCAGCTCGCGAAGGCGAACATCAACGCGATCATCGACAACGCGGAGGACCCCAAGCTGGCGCTCGACCAGCTCGTCCGCGACTTCACGAACAACATCGCCGACGCCGAGAGTGCGATCGCCCAGACGATCGGGAACCTCCGTCTCCTCGAGCAGGACCACGCGGAGGACGTCGCCGCCGCCGCCGACTGGGGCCAGAAGGCAGCGAGCGCGAGTGCCGCAGCGGACCGCTACCGCGCCGAGGGCAAGACCGCGGACGCCGACAAGTTCGACGACCTGGCCAAGATCGCGCTCGGTCGGCAGATCAGGAGCGAGCAGGAGGCGAAGGACGCCGAACCGCAGATCGCCGCGCAGACGGAGGTCGTCGATCGGCTCAAGTCCGGACTCGAGCAGCTCAAGCAGAAGCTGGTCGACCTCAAGGCGAAGCGCGACCAGCTCGTCGCGCGGCAGAAGACCGCCGAGGCGCAGTCGCGCGTCAACGAGGCCATCGGCAGCATCGACGTCATGGACCCGACGAGCGATCTCGCCCGGTTCGAGGACAAGATCCGCCGCGAGGAGGCCCGGGTGCTCGGGCAGCAGGAACTCCAGGCCTCGAGCCTCGACGCGCAGTTCCAGAGCCTCGACGACCTCGGCAAGGACGCCGAGGTCGAGGCGCGACTGGCGGCCCTGAAGAACGGACACTGAGCCGCACCGCCCCGCTCGGCGACGACGCCGGACCGAACTGACAGGATGGGGACGTGCAGTTCCTCGTGGTCGGTCAGTGGCAGGGTTCGGCGTCGTCCCGCGCGATGCGACTCGCCGACGGCGCGAGCGCGATCGCCGCGGACCTCCCACGGTCGGCCACCACGACCGTTCCGATCCCGGCGGGCGCCGGCGACCGGCTCGAGACAGCCGTCGCCCGCTACACCGCGGTCCGCTCCGTCGCCGAGGCGGTGAGCGAAGAGGTCCGGGTGGCCACCGAGCCGGTCCTCACGATCGGTGGGGACGGCGCCGTGGTGCTCGGCGCGACCGCCGTGTGCACGCCGACCACCGCCCTGGTCCGCCTGTCCGGGTCGAGCGGGTTCCGGCCCCTGAACCGCGCGCAGCCCGTCGCCGCCGAGACCGCCGCGGTCCGCCTGCTGGTCGACCGCCCCGACGACCTGTTCCCGGAGGCGGTGACGTTCGCCGCGCCGATGGTCGTCATCGCGGGTACCCGCGGCCTCGACGACGTCGAACGTGCGGCGCTCGCCCGTGCCGACGTGCGCGCCCTCGACGCGGACGACACCGACACGGCCTCCCTCCGCGCGGCTGTCACGGCCACCGGGGCCGACAGCGTCTTCGTGCACGTCGACCTCGACGTCCTCGACCCGTCCGAGGTGGACGGCCTGCTCGAACCCGTGCCGTTCGGTCTGGGCGGGGGGACGCTCGTCGACCTCATCGCCGCCGCGACGGACGGCCGACGCCTCGTGGGCGCCGCGCTGACCGGCTTCGCGCCGGTGGATCCCGACCGGGCCGTCGACGACCTCGGTGTGATCCTCCGGGTCGTCGGGGCGTTGTCCGCCGCCGCACGCATCTCCTGACCCGTCCGCACCAGCCGGGAGCCCGCCCGGAGCGGAGCGCCCCGTCTCGCGTACGCTCAGCGGCATGACGGACTACGACCTCATCGTGATCGGCGCCGGAGCGGTCGGCGAGAACGTGGCGGACTACGCCCACAAGCGTGGCCTGTCCACCGCCATCGTCGAAGCGGAACTCGTCGGGGGTGAGTGCTCGTACTGGGCCTGCATGCCGTCCAAGGCACTCCTCCGCAGCGGGCACGCGGTCCGCGCCGCCCAGCGGCTCGGCGGCGCGGCGGAGGCCGTCACCGGGACGGTCGACCCCGCGGCCACGTTCGCGCGCCGCAACGGGTTCACGAGCAACTGGCAGGACGACAGCCAGGTGTCGTGGCTCGACTCGGCCGACATCGCCCTCATCCGCGGCCACGCCCGCATCACCGGACCGCGCACCATCGAGGTCGACGGCGTCGAGCACCGGGCGCGTGCCGCCGTCGCCGTCGCCACGGGCTCCCTCCCGCAGCTCCCCGACATCCCGGGGCTCGCCGACGCGGCGCCGTGGGGCACCCGCGAGGCCACGAGCGCCCAGTCAGCGCCGGACAGCTTGCTCGTCATCGGCGGCGGAGTCGCCGGCTGCGAACTCGCCACCGCGTACGCGTCGTTCGGCACCACCGTGACCCTCGTGGCCCGCGGCGGCCTCCTCGGTGCGATGGAGCCCTTCGCGGGCGAGATGGTCACCGACGCACTCCGCGAGCTCGGAGTCGACGTCCGCATCGGCGCGACGCCCGTCCGGGTGGATCGCGACGAGCACGGGCTCGTCACCGCCACGTTCGAGGACGGCTCGACGCTCGTCACGAGCGAGGTCCTCGTGGCGACCGGACGGACCGCGCACACCGCGGAGCTCGGCCTCGAGACGGTGGGCCTGACCCCCGGCGCGTGGCTCGACGTCGACGACACGATGCTCGTGCACGGGACCGACTGGCTGTACGGCGTCGGTGACGTCAACCACCGCGCGCTCCTCACGCACCAGGGCAAGTACCAGGCCCGGGCGGCGGGCGAGGCGATCGCCGCCCGGTTCCAGGGGACGCCCCTCCAGACCGCTCCGTGGGGCGCGCACGTCGCGACCGCCGACCACGCCGCGGTCCCCCAGGTCACGTTCACCGACCCGGAGGTCGCGAGCGTCGGACTGACCGAGGCGGCCGCCCGGCAGCAGGGCCTGAACGTCCGCGCGGTCGAGTACGACCTCGGTGCCGTCGCCGGCTCGGCGCTGCAGGCGGACGGCTACACCGGACGGGCGAAGGCCGTCGTCGACGAGGACCGCCATGTGCTCGTCGGCGTCACGTTCGTGGGGCAGGACGTCGCCGAGATGCTGCAGGCCGCGACGGTCGCCGTGGTCGGGGAGGTCCCGATCGACCGGCTCTGGCACGCGGTCCCGGCGTACCCGACGATGAGCGAGATCTGGCTCCGACTGCTCGAGACCCTCGGCCGACCGTAGTCGGAACGGAGACGACGCCATGCGGACCGACCACCCCCGTACCATCGCCCTCACCGGCGCCAGCTCCGGCATCGGTGCCGCCGCGGCGCGCGCCCTCGTCGCCGACGGCCATCGCGTCGTCGTCATCGGGCGCGACCCGGATCGCACGGCCCGGATCGCGGACGAACTCGGGATGCCGCGGTTCGTCGCGGACCTCGACCGCCTGGAGGCCGTGCACGGCCTCGCGGCGGACCTGCGGCGGGAGGTCCCGGACCTCGACACCCTCGTCAACAACGCCGGTGGCCTCGTGTCCCACCGCTCGCGGACCGTCGACGGGTTCGAGACGACCCTGCAGCGCAACGTGATCGCGCCGTTCGTGCTCGCGAACGCACTCGCGGACGTGCTCACCGCGGCACAGGACGGTCGGATGGTGGTCACCGCGAGCCTCGCGCACCGCTTCGGGCACGTGGTGCTCGACGACCTCGACGGCGCGCGGCGACCCTGGTTCGGCGGCTGGCGCGCGTACGGCACCGCCAAGCTCGCAGCCGTCCTCCTGACCCGGCAGTGGACCCAGCGCACCGGCGTCCCGGCGTACTCGTACCACCCGGGGCTCGTCGCGACGGGCTTCGGGGCCGACTCCCCCTCGATGCGGCTCATGTCGTTCGCGACGGGTGGGAACTACGGTCTCTCGCCGGAGGCGGGTGCGGTCGGACTCGTCCGGCTCGCTGGCGACGACGTGGTCGAGGAGCGGCCCGGCACGTACCTCGACGGGCTCAACGCCGGGACGCTGTCCCGCGAGGCCCGGGACGACCGCGTGGGTGCCGCGCTCTGGGAGCGACTCGCGGCCGTGGTACCCGGCTGGAACTGAGGCGGGTCAGTCCGCCTCGCGGACCGTCGCCGACTCGGCGTCCCCACGGACGGTCGAGGCGGCGCGCCCGCCGGTGCCGTCAGCGCCCCGTGCGGCCGAGCGCGCGGCCGCGGCGGCGCCCGCGCGCGGGACGACGAGCGGCGTGCCGGTCTCCGGGTCCGGGACGACGACGCACGGCAGACCGAAGACCCGTTCGACGAGGTCGGCCGTGAGCACCTCGGCGGGCGGCCCCTGCGCGACGATCCGCCCGCGGTCCATGGCCACGAGGTGCGTCGCGTACCGGGCGGCCTGGTTGAGGTCGTGCAGCACGGCGACGACGGTGCGCCCCGCCGCGTGCAGCGAGGCCGCGAGCTCGAGGACGTCGTACTGGTGTGAGATGTCGAGGAACGTCGTCGGTTCGTCGAGGAGCACGACGTCGGTCTGCTGGGCGAGGACCATCGCGATCCACACCCGCTGGCGCTGGCCACCCGAGAGCTCGTCCACGCTCCGGTCGGCGAGCGCCGCGGTGCTCGTCTGCTCGAGCGCCGCGTCCACGGCCGCGCGGTCGTCCGCGGACATCGGGTGCCAGAGGTCCTGGTGCGGGTAACGACCGCGCGAGACGAGGTCGCGCACCGTGATGCCGGCCGGCGCGACGGGGGTCTGCGGGAGCATCGCCACGCGTCGGGCCACGGCTTTCGACCGGTACGAGCGGATCGGCCGGCCGTCGAGGGACACCGTGCCCGCGGTCGGGGTGAGCGTGCGCGCGAGCGCCTTGAGCAGCGTCGACTTGCCGCAGGCGTTCGGCCCGACGATGACGGTGAGCTCCCGGTCCGGGACGTCGATGTCGAGCGACTCGACGACGACGCGGTCGTCGTACGCGAGGGTGAGCCCCCGCGCCGCGAGCACCGGGCTCGGTGTGCCGGTCGTGGTCCCGCTCAGCACTCGGCGCGCCCGCGGCGCCAGTACCCCATGAAGGCGACGGAGCGCCGGTCCATGCCGGCACCACGGACGAGGTGGCGGCGGATCTCCTTGACACATCCGGCCTCGCCCGCGATCCACGCGTAGACGCTGTCGTCGGCACGGTCGTCGTCCGGGACCTCCCAGAGGATCCCGTTGTCGACGTCGACGTCCGCCAGGACCGGTGCCGCGGCCGCGGCAGCCCGGGAGGCCCGGTGTGCGAGCGCCCACGACCGCACCTGCTCCGTCATGTGGAGGCCGTGGTCCGCGCCGTTCCGCGGGAGCCAGGTGACCTCGACCCCGCGCGGTGCGGCCACCGGGAGCCGGTCGGCCTCGGTCGGGACCTCGATGAAGACGTGCCCGACGGTCCCCGCGTCGAGGGCTTCGAGGATCGCGCAGATGGCCGGGGCGGCGGTCTCGTCGCCCGCGATCATGACGCGCTGCGCGCTCCCGGGTGCGAACTCGGCGGCGCCCCGTCCGGTGTCGGCCTCGGCGCGGGTCCCCCGCGCGACGACCGGTCCGACGACGCGGAGCTCGTCACCGACCGTGGCGCCACCGACCCAGCGCGACGCCGGTCCGATGTCGCCGTGGTCGACGAAGTCGATGTCGAGCTCGCGCGCGCCCGGCCGGAACGACCGGACCGTGTAGGTGCGGATCGGGTTGCGGCGCTCGTCGGGCAGCGCACGCCAGGCGGTGAACCAGTCCCCGGCGTCGTCGCCCGGGACGCTCTCGTAGCCACCGTGCGGCAGTGGCAGGACGACCTTGATGCGCTGGTCGAGACCGACGGCGGCGAAGTCGGCGAGTTCGTCACCCGTCAGCGTCACGCGGACGAAGTGCGGCGTGAGGGGCGTGATGCGCAGGACGCGCACCGCGAAGGTCCTGTACCGGGTCGACACCATCCGAGTATGGCATGCCTTACCTAAATCACCGCAGCCGGTCCAGCAGGTGATCGGCGGACTGCCAGGATGTCGGGGTGACCGAGCCCGACCCCGACGAGTTCAGCGACCTTCCCGCACTCGCGGCGCACCTCGGCGTGACGGAGCCGCTCCGCGCCTCCCGGCTGACCGCGACCGTCGGCGACGGTGCCACGGTGAGCGCCGTCCGTTGGCGCGCCACCACCGCGGCGACCCGGGATGCCCACGACGTCCGCGTCGTGTTCCTGCACGGCGTCGGACTCGAGGCGCACACGTTCGACGCGACCGCGCTGCTGCTCGGCGTACCGGCACTCGCGGTCGACCTGCCCGGACACGGCCGGTCCTCGTGGCGGGCGGACGCCGTCTACTCGGCGGACACCGTCGCGCCGGCCGTCGTCGACGCGCTCGACGCGCTCGGCACGCCCCCCGTGGTGCTCGTCGGCCACTCGCTCGGTGCGATCGTCGCCGCCCGCGTCGCCGCGATCGCGCCGGGCCGCGTGACCGGTCTCGTGTTGCTCGACATGTCACCGGACTTCACCCAGCGCGCCGTGGACCGCATCGTCCGCGCCCTCGAGGAGGAACCCGACTTCGCCGACCTCGAGGAGGTGGTCGTGCGGGCCCTGGCACTCCGGCTCGGCGACGACCCCGTCGCGCTCGCCCGGGAGGCCCGCCACGCCACCCGGCGCGCCCCCGACGGCCGGTGGGTGCGGCGGCACCACTTCCCGCACCTCGAACCGGGGGCGGCGCACATCGGTCGGTTCGCCGACGCGTGGGACGACCTCGAGTCCCTCCCAGTACCCGTCCTGCTCGTGCGCGGGGACCGCGGCTACGTGTCCCCGGCCCTCGCCCGCCGGTTCGCGGAGCGATTGCCGTCGGCCCGGATCGTCACGGTCCCCGCGCGACACACGGTGCAGACCCAGGCGCCGCGGGAACTCGCGGACGTGCTCCGGCGTTGGGAGCCGTCGAACCCCCGGTGACCGCCTGCCGGTACGCTCGTCCGAGCGCACCGCGGCGACCGCCGCCGTCCGCACGGAAGGAACCCCCACGACATGCGTCCGCTCCGCAGCTCCGGGCCGCGCCGCTCCGGCCTCATCGCCGCCGCACTCGCCGTCACCGCGGCACTCGCCCTGACCGGCTGCTCCGGCGCGTCGGACGACACCTCCGGCGGCCGGGACGCCACCGTCCGGGTGGGCCTGGTGCTCGAGCCCACGAGCCTCGACATCCGGAAGCAGTCGGGCGCCGCGCTCGACCAGGTGCTCATCGACAACGTGTACCAGGGCCTCGTCGGACGCACGCAGGACGGGGGCATCCGGAACGTGCTCGCGTCGAAGCGGTCGGTGTCGGCGGACGGTCGCACGTACACGTTCACGCTGCGCGACGGCATCCGGTTCCAGGACGGCACCCCACTCACCGCATCGGACGTCGCGTGGTCGCTCGACGACTTCCGCGCGAGCTCGACCTACGTCGACGCGGGTGACCTCGCGTCGGTCTCGGACGTCACGGCGCCGGACGACCACACCGTGGTGGTGCGGCTCGCCCGTCCCGACTCGAACCTGCTGTTCGCGCTGACCGGTCGCGCGGGTGTCGTCCTCGAGCGTGGCGCCCACAACGACCGCTCCGACAGCGCGATCGGCACGGGGCCGTTCCGGGTCAGCAGCTGGAAGCAGGGCGACTCGCTGACGTTCACCCGCTGGAAGGGCTACTGGGGCGCGAAGGCGAAGGTGGCCAAGGTCGTCTTCCGCTACATCACCGAGGCGTCGACCGCCGTCAACGCCATGGCGAACGGGGACCTCGACGTGGAGACGGCGGTGGACGGCACCCTGAAGGGCCAGCTCCAGGGGGCCTCGGGCATCTCGCTGCACACCGGCGAGACGACCGACAAGTACACCCTCGCCTTCAACGACCGCGAGGCGCCGTTCACGGACGTGCGGGTCCGGCGGGCCATCCGCGAGGCTATCGACCCGAAGGCGCTCATCAAGGCCATCGGCGGCACGGGCGTCGAACAGGGCGGACCGATCCCGGCGCTCGACCCGGGGTACCAGGACCTGACGGACATCGATGCGTACGACCCGGCCGACGCGCGGAAGCTCCTGCAGGAGGCGGGGAAGCACGACCTCGACCTCACGCTCACGTACGCGAACATCTACCCGTCGACGATTGGCGACGTCCTCACCTCGCAGCTCGCGAAGGTCGGGATCACCCTGCACGTCAAGCGCGTCGACTTCACCACCTGGCTCGACCAGGTGTTCGGGAAACACGACTTCGAGTTGAGCATGGTCGACCACACCGAGTCGCGCGACTTCGGCAACTGGGCGAACCCGGACTACTACTTCGGGTACGACAACCCGCAGGTGCAGCAGCTCTACGCCGACTCCCTCGCCACCACGGACACGAGCGAGCGGGACGCCGACCTGCGGAAGGCCGCCCGCATCGTCAGCGAGGACGCCGCGGGCGAGTGGCTCTACACCGCGACGACGATCACCGCCATCCGCCACGGCGTGACCGGCTTCCCCACGAACTCGACGAGCACGCGACTCGACCTGTCGAAGCTCGCCGTCACGGGGTGACGCCGCTCGTAGGCTTGACCCCGTGACCCGATTCCTCGTCGGGCGGCTGCTCCTGCTCGCCGTCGGCCTCCTCGTCGCGAGCGTCATCGTCTTCGCCGCGCTGCGGGTCCTGCCCGGCGACGTCGCACAGGTCGTCGCCGGGACGCAGGCGTCGGCCGCGCAGGTGTCCGCCGTCCGTCGGCAACTCGGGCTCGACCGTCCGCTCGTCGTGCAGTACCTCAGCTGGATCGGTGGGGTCCTGCACGGCGACCTCGGCCGTTCCCTCGTCACGGGTGGCGCGGTGGCACCGCAGATCGCGCAGAAGCTCGCCGTCACCCTGCCGCTCGCGGGCCTGTCCCTGCTCTTCGCCCTCGTGCTCGGGGTGCCGCTCGGCGTGGTCGCCGCGGTCCTCCGACGTCGACCCGCCGGCGTGGTCATCTCGATCGTGGCGCAGGCCGTCGCCGCGATCCCGGTCGTCTGGGCCGCCATGCTCCTGGTCGCCGTGTTCGCGGTGCGGCTCCGGCTCCTGCCGACCCAGGGGTTCCCGCTCGACGGCTGGCACGAACCGGGGCGCGCGTTCGCCGCCCTCGTCCTGCCGGCGCTGACGATCGGCGCGGTCGAGGGTGCGGTCGTCCTCCGGTTCACGCGCTCCGCGACGCTCGGCGTCCTCGGTGCCGACCATCTGCGCACCGCGGCGGCGGTCGGGCTCACCCGGCGGGCAGCGCTCCTGCGGCACGGGCTGCCGTCGGTCGCGCTCACCGTGCTCGCGGTCCTCGGCGTGCAGATCGCGGGGCTGCTCGTCGGCGCCGTCCTCGTGGAACAGGTGTTCGCGCTGCCGGGCGTCGGACGCATGCTCGTCACGGACGTCGGTCGCCGGGACCTGACGAAGGTGCAGTCCGAGCTCCTCGTGCTCACCGGGCTCGTGCTCGTCGTGGGCTTCGCGGTCGACGTGGCGCACCGCCTCCTCGACCCCCGTCTCCGGGAGGCAGCGTGACCGCCCGGGCCGCGGGACGGGGCGAGCACGGCTTCCTCCGACGGCTCGTCACCCGGCCGTCCGGCGCGGTGGCGGTCGTCGTGCTCGGGCTCCTCGTGGTGGCCGCGGTCGTCGCGTCGTTCTGGACGCCGTACGACCCGTTCGACACCGACCCGTTCCACCAGTGGCGAGCGCCGAGCGGCGCCCACTGGTTCGGCACCGACGCCGTCGGCCGTGACATCGCGAGCTACGTGCTCGCGGGCGCGCGGACGACGGTCCTGGTCGCCGTGGGGTCCGGCGTCATCGCCTCGGTGGTCGGGATGCTGCTGACCGCCGTCGGGTCGTTGACGAGCCGGTGGGTCCGCGAGGGCATGGCCGTGCTCCTCGACGTGCTCGTCGCGTTCCCGACGCTCCTCACGGCGATGCTCCTCACGGCCGTGTTCGGCGGCTCGCTCGGCGTCGTCGTCGTGTCGGTCGGCCTGAGCTTCGGCGTGACGATCGCCCGGGTCGCCCGCGGCGAGATCCGCCGCATCGCGCGGAGCGACTACGTGACCGCGGCACGCGCCGCCGGCGTCGGACCGGTCGGCGTGCTCCTCCGCCACCTCGTGCCGAACGCGGCACCGCTGTTCACCGTGCAGCTGTCGCTCGCCATGGCGACGGCCGTGCTCGCCGAGGCCGGGTTGTCGTACCTCGGGTACGGCGCGTCGTCGTCCACCGCCTCGTGGGGCAGTCTCCTCGCCGACCTGCAGACCTACATCGGCGTGCACCCGTGGAGCGCGGCCTGGCCGGGGGCGGCGATCGCCCTCGTCGTCGTCGCGCTGTCCCTGCTCGGCGACGCCGTGCGCGACGCGTCGGACCCACGACTGACCGGACGACGGCGCGACCTCGATGCCGACACCGGCGCGACCGCCGGTGCGGCCGACGCCCGGGAGGCCCGTCCTGCGCCCGCAGGGATGCCCGCCACCGCCGACGCCACGGTCGAGGTCCACGGAGGGACCGCATGACCGCCGTCGACCGCGCCGAGCACGCCGGCGGTCCGGGTCATGGCGCGACGGCGGACCTCACCGTGCGCGGCCTCACCGTGCGGATCGGCGGGCGGACCGTGCTCGACGACGTCTCGTTCGCCGTCCCCGCCGGGGCCCGTGTCGGTGTGATCGGCGCGTCGGGGTCGGGCAAGTCGATGACCGCGTTGGCGGTGATGGGCCTGACGCCCCCGGATGCCGCCGTCTCGGGCAGCGTGCGCCTCGGCCCCGACGAGCTCGTCGGTCTGTCGGACCGCGAGCACGCCCGCTACCGCGGTCGTCGGATCGGCATGGTGTTCCAGGAGCCGGGGACGGCACTCGATCCGATCCGGCGGGTCGGGTCGCAGATCGCGGAGCCGCTGCGGCTGCACCGCGGACTCGACCGCCGCGCCGCCGCGCAGGCCGCCGTGGACCTGGCGGTCGCGGTCGACCTGCCCGACCCGGAGCGCCTGCTGCGGCAGTACCCGCACCAGCTGTCCGGCGGCCAACGGCAGCGCGTGTGCATCGCCATGGCCCTCGCGGGCGAGCCGGCCTTCCTCCTCGCGGACGAGCCGACGACGGCGCTCGACGTGACGACGCAGGCCCGGGTCCTCGAGCTGTTCGACCGCACCGCCGACGAGCGGGGCACCGGTCTGGTGTTCGTCACGCACGACCTCGCCGTCCTGGCGCGCATCGCCGACACCGCGGTCGTGCTCGACGCGGGACGAGTGGTCGAGTCGGGTCCGGTGACGGGCCTCCTGGCCGCGCCGCGGCACCCCGCGACCGCCGCGCTCGTCGCTGCCGCCGCCGCCACCGCGAGGAGGACCCCGTGAGCGAGGACACCACGAGCGGCGGGAGGGGGGTCGGGACCGCCGCGGCGGGGCACACCCAGCACGAGGACTCGCCCGCGCTCGAGGCGCGCGGACTGTCACGGACCTACCGGCTCCCGCGTCGCGGCCCGTTCGAGCCCGGCGCGACGCGGACCGCCGTCGACGCCGTCGACCTCACCGTCCCCGCGGGTGCGCGCCTCGGCGTCCTCGGCGCGTCGGGCTCGGGCAAGTCGACGCTCGTCCGCCTCCTCACCGCGCTCGAGG
The DNA here is from genome assembly GCF_003234815.2 of Curtobacterium sp. MCBD17_035. Lineage (NCBI taxonomy): Bacteria > Bacillati > Actinomycetota > Actinomycetes > Micrococcales > Microbacteriaceae > Curtobacterium > Curtobacterium sp. MCBD17_035. The sequence continues at coordinate 1,985,509 of NZ_CP126279.1, forward strand.
CACCGACGTCCGGGAGCGTCAGCGCCTGGGGTCGCCCGCTGTCGGCAGCCGCCTCCGCGCGCACGACGCGCTGGTTCCGGCGCCGCACGGGCATCGTGTTCCAGGACCCGTACGCGTCGCTCGACCCGCGCATGCGCATCGGTCGGACCGTCGGTGAGCCGTTGCGCGCCCTCCGCGTGCCGGGCGACCACGCGGCGCTCGTCGCCGAGGCCCTGCACCGGGTCGACCTGCCGGACGACGCCGCCGACCGGTTCCCCCACGAGTTCTCCGGCGGTCAACGCCAGCGCATCGCGATCGCCCGCGCGGTGGTGCACCGGCCCGCGCTGCTCGTCGGCGACGAACCGATGAGCGCGCTCGACGTCGTCGTTCGTGCCCGGGTGATCGACCTGCTCGACCGCCTGACCGAGGACCTCGGGATGACGCTCGTGCTCGTGTCGCACGACGTCGGCGTCGTGCAGCGGCTGTGCGACCGGGTCGCGGTGATGGACGCCGGGCGGATCGTCGAGCAGGGCCCGGCGACCCTGCTCGACGACCCGCGGCACGACGTCACGCGGGGACTCGTCGCGGCCGCGCCGACGCTCCCGCCGGTCTGAGGTCCGGCCCGACCGCTGCGCCGGACGGGAGGCCGTCGCCCTGCACCGCGGACGGCGTCCGGCCCACCGACCTCACCACTGCGGCGGGTGCCGCCGCTGCCATCGCACCCGACGCTCGAGCTGGGCGCCGAGGGCGAGGACCGTGCGCTCCCCACCGGGGCGGCCGATGAGCTGCACGCCCATGGGGAGGCCGGCGTCCGTGGTCGACACCGGCAGCGTGATCGCCGGCAGCCCGGCGACGTTGCACATCGAGGTCCACGACGAGTACCGGCACTGGTCCGCGAAGTTCTCCTCGGGGTCGTCCGAGTACCAGCCGAGCGGTCGCGGCGGGAGCGCGAGCGTCGGGGTGAGCACGGCGTCGTACGACGCGAACGCCTGCACCAGGGCGACCGAGAACGCATCGAGTCCGGCCATGGCCTCGAGCACCGCCACGCCCGAGAGCTCCCGTCCGCGTTCGACGAGCCACGCGGTGAGCGGTTCCAGGCGTGAGGGGTCGAGACCGGGCACGTCCGGGATGCGTGCCGCGGAGGCCTGCCAGGCGACACGGAACCACCGGGCGTACTCCACCCGCGGCATCGCGACGTCCTCGACGCCGTGCCCGAGCGCGTCGAGGAGCGCCAGGGTCTCCGCGACCGCCGCGGCGGCCTCGGGACTCGTCCGCACGTCGACGGCGTCGTCCCACGGTGACCCGTGCAGGAGCCCGACCGTGAACCGGCCCTCACCGCGGGTCGCCGCGGCCGTGAAGGGACCCTCGCCCTCGTCCGGCGTGCGGAGCGCGAACGGCTCCGGGACCGCGCGACCGCTCGGCGCCACGAGGGCGTCGAGCAGCATCCCGGCGTCCGCGACCGACCGCGTGATCGGCCCGGCCACCACGAGTCCGCCGAGTCCGGCGCGCCCGGGCATCGCCGGCACCCGCCCGCGGGACGGCTTGAGCCCGACGAGGCCCGTCGCGGCGGCCGGGATCCGCACCGACCCGCCGCCGTCGGACCCGACCGCGGCGGGCAGCAACCCGGCCGCGACCGCCACCGCCGCACCACCGCTCGACCCACCCGGGCTCGCCGACGTGTCCCACGGGTTCCGCGTCGCACCGGTCGCGAGCGATTCGGTCGTCGACGACAAGCCGAACTCCGGGGTCGCGGTGCGGCCGAGGGACACCGTCCCGGCGTCGTCGAGCGCCCGCACGAGCGGGCTGTCCGCGACCGCCGGCGTCGCGGCGACCGCTCGGGAGCCCGCCCGCGTCACGAATCCGGTTCGGTCCACCAGGTCCTTGTCACCGCTCGGGAGGCCCCACAGCGGCCTGGACGTCGGCACCCGTTCGGCGAGGTGGGCAGCACGATCACGGGCGGCGTCGGCGGTCACCGCGGTGAACGCCCCGAGTCCCGGGTCGATGCGCTCGATCCGGCCGAGGTAGTGCTCCGCGACCTCCAGCGGGGAGGCCTCGCCCCGACGGATCCAGTCCCACAGGTCCTGCGCGCTGAGGTGGTGGAGTTCGAACACGGCTCCCGAGCCTAGCCAGCGGCGCCGGCGGCGGCGCGGAGGCGGATGCTCCCGGCGGTGCGGACGGTCATGCGAGCGGGCGTCGGCCCCGGCCGCCCCGCAACCGGAGCTGCATGGTGACCGTGCCGAGCCACCGTTCGTACTTGTAGCCGACGCGCGCCATCCGTCCGGTCTCGGTGAAGCCGAGCGACGCGTGCAGCCGGATCGACGCCTCGGCGGCCCGGTCGGCGATCACCGCGACGACCTCGCGCACCCCGGCGACCGCACTCTCCTCGAGCAGCGCGGTCAGCAGGGCACGTCCGAGCCCCTTGCCACCCGACGCCGGGCGGAGGTAGATCGAGTCCTCCACCACGCGGTTCGAGCGGTCCCGGGGGTTCCAGGGCGTCACGAGCGCGTACCCGAGGATCTGCCCCGAGGGGTTCTCGGCCACGAGGAACGGCAGCCCGCGGCGGCGCACGTCGTCGTAGCGCTGCTTCCAGGCCGCGAACGAGAACGCCGACGCGTCGAACGTGACCGACGAGTTCCGGACGTAGTGGCCGTGGATGTCACGGACGTCGGGCAGGTCGCTCGGCTCGGCCGCCCGGATCACGTAGGTGAACGCCGGTTCGGGTGTGGTCGCGGGCCGGAGGTGCCGGGGCAACCGCCGACGCGGCTGGTATTCCTCTTCGAGCACCGCACCCGTCCCTCCCGGCCGCGGTGGCCGCGACGCCCGCCAGCCTACGGACCGGCGAGGCGGGGCGTCCGGCGCTCACACCGTGTCGGGGAGGGTCCAGTCCATCGGCTCCGCGCCCTGTGCCTCGAGCAGCGCGTTCACGCGCGAGAACGGGCGCGAGCCGAAGAAGCCGCGTGCGGCCGACAGCGGACTCGGGTGGGCCGACGCCACCACCGGTGTGTCCCCGAGGAACGGCTGCACCGCCGCCGCCTGCGCACCCCACAGCACCGCGACCAGGGGCGCCTCGCGGGCGGCCAGCGCCCGCACGGCCTGCTCGGTCACGCGCTCCCAGCCCCGCCCGCGGTGCGACGCCGGCGCGCCGACCCCGACCGTGAGCACGCGGTTGAGGAGCAGGACGCCGCGCGACGACCAGGCCCGGAGGTCGCCGTGCACCGGCGGCTCGACGCCGAGGTCGTCCCGGAGCTCCCGGTACACGTTCGCGAGGCTCCGCGGGACCGGCCGGACGTGCGGGTCGACGGCGAACGACAGACCGATGGGGTGCCCCGGCGTCGGGTACGGGTCCTGACCGAGCACGAGCACGCGGACGTCGTCGAACGGGTCGGCGAAGGCCCGCAGGACGGACGGCCCCGCCGGCAGGTACGGACGTCCGGCGCGGACCTCCTCCCGGAGCCACGCCCCGATCGCGTGGACGTCGTCCTCCACGGGTGCGAGCGCCCGCGCCCAGCCGGGGTCGACGAGCTCGGCGAGGGGGTGCACCGCGACGCCGTCGGTCATGCGCCGATCGTCGCCACCGAGACGAACTGGTCGCCCTCGCCGTCCTCCGATGCGATGACCCGCCAGACGCTGCCCGAGCCACGGACCTCGAGCGCGCCCTCGCCGACGATGAGGACGGTGTCCTCGTCGATGGCGACACCACCCGCGACGACGCCGGCCTCGGCGGCTGCGACGAGCCGCGAGAGCGTGCCCGCCTGCGCCGCGTGGACGTCGATCGCGAGGTCGACGAGGCCGAGGCCCTCCTGCAGCGTGACCTCGTCGAGGCCCTCGCTGGTCCACTCCGGCGAGACGTCCACCCCGCCGATGCGGAACCCGCCGACGAGCGCTCGGTCCGCCGCGATCATCGCGCCCGCCGAGTACCCGAGGTACGGCAGCGAGTCGGCCACGAGCAACCGGATCTGGTCGACGAGCGGCACCGTCGCCGTCACGTAGTCCGGCGTGCGACCACCCGCGATCACGAGGCCGTCGACGTCGCTGAGCACGCGGGTGTCGAACGTGGCGCCGGCCGCGACGACGTCGGGGAGGAGGTCGCCACCGCCCGCCTCGCCGAGCAGCGCGACCAGGGTGTCGGCCGCGTCGGGTGCGCCGACCGCGAGCACGGCGACCCGCGGCGCGGACCGGCCGACGATCGCGCCGCGCTGTGTCGCCTCGGCGAGGAACCGTCCGTACACGTCGGAGGCCTGGGTGGCGTCGGTGCCGCCACCGACCAGGTGGACGCTCACGATTCGGCCGTCACGGGTGCGAGGGCGCTCCACGGGAACGTGATCCACCCGGAGACGCGCCGCCACACGTGGTCGGGCTCGAGGACGGTTCCGGGCTTGGAGTAGAGGCAGGCGCTCCGGACGTCCGCCCCCGCCTGCCGGACGATGTCGACGACGAGCGCGAGGGTGCGGCCGCTGTCCGACACGTCGTCGACGACGAGCACGCGCTTGCCGGCCAGGCTCGGCGCGTCGAGTGCCGGGGGCAGGACGATCGGCGCGGCGAGCCGTTGCTCGACGTCGGTGTAGAACTCGACGTTGATCGACCCGCACATCTTCGTGCCGAGGGCGTAGGCGACGGCACCGCCGATGAGGAGTCCGCCGCGGGCGACCGCGACGACGACGTCCGGCACGAACCCCGCGTCGAGGACGTCCTTGGCGAGGTGCCGCGCGGCGTCCCCGAACTCGAGCCACCCGAGCACCTCGGCGTGGGACGGGGGTGCGTCGGCACCCGCGGACGTGACGGTGGCGGGCGCCGGATCGGCGGGCGCTGCCGCGGGGACGGCGTCGGCGGGGCAGGTCATCCCGCCACGCTATCGCCCTCACGGTCCGCGGGCGCTACCGGGTGCGGAGTTCGCCCCGGGCGACCTTGTGCTGCGCGGACTGGGCGACGGGCTTGATCGTCACGAGGTCGAGGTTGACGTGCGCGGGGAGCTCGACCGCGTGCACGATGGCGGCGGCGACGTCCTCGGCGACGAGCGGGTCGGCGACGCCCTGGTAGACGGCGTCCGCGCGGTCCTGGTCGCCGCCGAACCGCACGAGCGAGAACTCCTCGGTGCGGACCATCCCCGGGGCGATCTCGACGACCCGGATCGGCTCGCCGCTCAGCTCGAGGCGGAGGACCGCGACGAGCGCGTGCTCCGCGGCCTTCGCGGCGTTGTAGCCCGCGCCGCCCTCGTACGGCACCGTCGCCGCGGTCGACGTGACCGTCACGACGTCCGCGCCGCCCGTGACGTCGGCCCGGGTCCGGAGATGGGGCAGCAGCGCGCTCGTCACCTGCTTCGTGCCGATGACGTTGACCTCGAACATGGCACGCCAGTCGTCGACGCTCGAGGTCTCCACCGGCTCGAGCCCGAACGCGCCACCCGCGTTGTTGACGAGGGCGTCCACGCCGCCCAGCTCCCCGACCCGTGCGGCGAGCGCCGCGACGGCCGATGCGTCGGTGACGTCGGCGACGAACGCCTCGCAGTCGGTCTCCTCGGCGAGCGCCGTCAGCCGGTCCTCGCGCCGGGCGACCGCCACGACCTCCCATCCGTGCGCGCGGAACAGGCGGACCGTCGCCGCTCCGATGCCCGAACTCGCTCCCGTGACGACCGCGCGTCGTGCTGCCATGTGCTGTGTCCTCCTGTGCCGACTCCGGTGCCGACTCCTGTCGTCCAACGGTACCGGGGCGACCCCGAGGGGGCGGTCATCATGGTGCGCGTTCGGGTAGCGTGGCGGGGCATGAGCACGGACGTCCTCTCGACCGCGCCCTCGGCTCCTCCGGTCGCTCCCGACGGGCCTGCACCAGCGCGGGTGCGGGTGCCGTTGTGGGACACCGCGCGGTTCCTCGCGGTGACGCTGGTCGTCATCGGGCACGCGATCCAGCGGCAGACGACCGCGAGCGACCACGCGATGGCGCTCTACACGTTCATCTACGCGTTCCACATCCCGGCGTTCGGTGTGATCAGCGGGTACTTCTCGTCGTCCGCGACCCCGACCGCCGTGCGGATGCGACGCACGATCGCCGAGATCGTCGTGCCGTACATCGTCATGCAGACGATCTGGACGGTGGTGGAGTCGATCGTCGAGGGCCGGAAGCAGTTCAACCCGACGCAGCCGACGTGGACGCTCTGGTTCCTGCTCGCGCTCGGGATCTTCCGACTCGTGCTCCCCTACCTGGCGCAGCTCCGGTGGCCGCTGCTGTGGACGGTCGCCGCGAGCATCGGCGTCGGGTACCTCGACAACGTCGACTCCACCCTGTCGCTGTCCCGTGCGATCGGACTCATGCCGTTCTTCGTCCTCGGCTGGCAGCTCAAGGGCTGGGGGGTGATGGACCGGTGGGCCGGCGCGCCGCGGCGGGTGGTCGTGTGGGTGCGGTCGGCCGCGGTCGTGGTGCTCGCGGCGTGGGGCTCGGCGTGCGTCGTGTTCGTCCGGCCGTTCCGCTCGTTCGAACTGCACCACTGGTTCTTCTACGACGACTCGTACTCGGGGCTCGGGCAGGACGCCTGGTGGGCCGGGTTCTTGCGACTGGGGCTCATGGTGCTGGCGAGCGCCCTCACGGCGTCGTTCCTGCTGCTCGTCCCGCGGCGGCGGGTGTGGTTGTCGGCCTTCGGGCAGGCGACGATGTACGTGTACCTGCTGCACACCTTCGTGCTCTACCCGATCCGGGAGTCCGGGGTGCTGTCGGGTCCGCACTCGGCCTGGCCGTACCTGCTGCTCATGGTGGCGCTCGCGATCACGGTGGCCGTGCTGCTCGCGACGCCACCGGTCCGGGCCGCGACCCGGTGGCTGCTCGAGCCGCGGGTGCCGCTGCTGTTCCGGCGCGACCCGGACCAGGAGCCGACGTCGGAGGCGACGCGCGCCTCCTGACCCGACCCGCGCCTCCCGACCCGACCCGCGCCTCCCGGAGCGGGTCGCCGACGAGTTCCGACGCCGCCGTGTTACGCGCGCTGACGCCCGACGTTGCCGCGGGTGGAGGGCGGTCCTAGCCTGGCCGGACCGCGAGGGTGCGCCGTCCCTCCCGACGTCACCACGGCGCGTGCGGACTGCGAGGACGGACACCATGACCGAGACCACCGACCCGACGACCTGGCGTTTCGAGACGACGCAGGTGCACGCGGGTGCCCGACCGGACCCGACGACGGGGGCGCGCGCGACGCCGATCTACAAGACGACGTCGTACGTCTTCGAGAGCTCGGACCACGCCCGCGACCTGTTCGCCCTGGCCGCGCCGGGCAACATCTACTCGCGGATCATGAACCCGACGAACGACGTCGTCGAGCAGCGCATCGCGGCGCTCGAGGGTGGTACGGGCGCCCTGCTCGTGTCCTCCGGGCAGGCGGCCGAGACGTACGCCGTGCTCAACATCGCGGGCGCCGGCGACCACATCGTGTCCTCGTCGTCGATCTACGGCGGCACGTACAACCTGTTCAAGTACACGCTCGCCAAGCTCGGCATCGAGACGACGTTCGTCGAGGACCAGGACGACCCGGACGAGTGGCGCCGGGCCGTGCGGCCGAACACGAAGCTCTTCTTCGCCGAGACGATCGGCAACCCGAAGATCAACGTGCTCGACATCGCGACGGTGTCCGCCGTCGCCCACGACGCCGGTGTGCCCCTCATCGTCGACAACACCATCGCGACGCCGTACCTCATCCGTCCGTTCGAGCACGGCGCCGACATCGTGGTGCACTCGGCGACGAAGTTCCTCGGCGGCCACGGCACCGTGATCGGCGGCGTGCTCGTGGACGGCGGCCGGTTCCCGTGGTCACAGCACGCCGAGCGGTTCCCGGAGCTGAACCAGCCCGACCCGTCGTACCACGGCGCCGTGTTCACGCAGGCGGTCGGGGACGGCCTCGCGTACGTCGTCAAGGCGCGGGTGCAGCTCCTCCGCGACCTCGGTGCTTCGAACTCGCCGGACACCGCATTCGCGCTGCTCCAGGGCATCGAGACGCTGAGCCTGCGGATCGAGCGACACGTGCAGAACGCGCAGGAGATCGCGGAGTGGCTCGACCGTCACCCGGACGTCGCGACGGTCGCGTATGCCGGACTGCCGACGAGCCCCTGGTACGCCGCGGCCACGAAGTACGCCCCGAAGGGCGTCGGCGCGGTGCTGTCGTTCGAGCTCAAGGGCGGCGTCGACGCCGGCCGGGCGTTGGTCGACAACCTGTCGCTGTTCAGTCACCTGGCGAACATCGGTGACGTGCGGTCCCTCGTGATCCACCCGGCGTCGACGACGCACTCGCAGCTCACGCCCGAGCAGCAGCTCACCACGGGCGTGACGCCGGGTCTCGTCCGCCTGTCGGTGGGCATCGAGAACGTCGCGGACCTCATCGCCGACCTGGAGGCCGGGCTCGCCGCCGCGCGTCGGGTCGCCGAGGCGGGCCTCACCGCCTGACGACCGACCGGCCCGGCTCCGACGCCCTCCCGCCGACATCGCGCAACACGCCGCTTCGACCGCTGCGACAACGGCGTGTTCTGCGATCTCGGCCGAGGAGGGCGAGCGGCGGCGGCCCGGCCGACGAAGGCTAGCGGCGGCGGCCCCGGCCGACGAGGAGCGCCTCGGCGACGCCGAGCCCCACCGCGATCACGAGCTGGGACGCGCCGAGGCGTCGCCACCGACCGCCGACGAGCAGCAGCGGCAGCATCGAGACCGCGTGGGTCGCATCGACCACGGCGGCGACCGTGTGTGCGTCGGGGGTGTCGACCCGGCGCAGCACCACGGCCTCGACGAGTTGCCGCAGACCGAGCACCCGGTGGAACGCGGCGACCCCGCCCCGACGCGCACCCGTTGCCCGGTCGGGTGCACCGCCTCGCGCCGCGAGGAGGTGCAGGACGCCCAGGCCGCCCCGCACCACCTCCACCGCGGCGGCGGAACCGGGCCGTGCGGACGGGTGCCGGGCCTCCCGAGCGGTGCGGCGCCCCGGTGCTGCACCGAGACTCATCGGCCGCGACCCACGGAACGGGTGGCGGTGGCGACGACGCCGGCCACGCCGATCGCGCCCGCGAGGATCGCGGACCCGAGGCGGCGGTGCTCGACGAACCAGGTCTGCGGCGACCACGCGTGGGCGGTGTCGTCGAAGATCCCGTGCGCACCGTGGTCCCCCGGCACCGGCTCGTAGAGGTTGTCGGGCAGCATCGGCTCGTCCTTCTGTGGCGCCTGCTGGCCGTCGACGAGCGTGCGGGCGGCGTACCAGTCCGCGAACCGGCCGCTGATCCGGTTCCCGATGATCGTGTAGACGGTCGACTCTCCGACCCACGTCCGCGGGCGTGGCCGCTCGGCGACCGTCGCGATGGCGCGGGCCCCGACCTCGGGCTGGTAGATCGGCGCCACGGGCTGCGGGTGGTGTGGCAACTTCGACTTCACCCAGTTGAACTGGATCGTGTTGAGCGCGGGCATGTCGACCCGCGAGACCGTGACGTTGCTGCCCTCGTTGCGCAGCTCGCTGACGACCGACTCGGTGAACCCGACGATCGCGTGCTTCGCGCCGCAGTACGCCGCTTGCAGTGGGATCCCGCGGAACCCGAGCGCGGAGCCGACCTGGATCACCTGTCCGCGGTCCCGCGGCCGCATGTGACGCAGTGCGGCACGGGTCCCGTTGACGAACCCGAAGTACGTCACCTGGTTCGCCCGCGCGAAGTCGTCCGGGTCGGTGTCCATGAACGAGCCGAACACGCCGACCATGACCCCGTTGACCCACAGGTCGATCGGCCCGAGCTCGGCCTCGACGCGGTCGGCGGCGGCCTCGACGGCCTCGCGATCCGCGACGTCCGCGACGAGCGCGAGGCCGCGCCTCCCGGCTCGCCGCACCTCGGCGACCGCCGCGTCGACGCCCTCCTGCCCGCGGGCGAGGACGGCGACGTCCCAGCCCCGTGCGGCGAGTTCCCGCACCGTCGCCCGGCCGAGTCCGGCCGAGCCTCCCGTCACCACGGCGATCCCACGAGCCATCCGGTCCTCCTCGCGTCCTGCCGTCGCCCGAGCGGCGCGGCCCTCCACGTCTACCGGACGGCCGTCGGCGGCGCTCAGCGAGCGTGGGGCGGCGCACGTCCGATCGCTCCGCTCCCTGAGACGGACATGGATCCCGGCCGGGGCCGGCCGGGAGGCCCGGAGCCCGCCCGCCACGCCCCTCGCGTAACAAAGCACCCACGCCGTCCGCGACCCCGGGAGAATGGGCGGACGATGGACTGGCAGACGACCCCGGAGGACTCGGTCCCCTCGACCCTGGTCCCCGGTCCCGCCCTGCTCGGTGGCGGCCTCGGGATCGTCGGCAAGCCACCGGTGACGGGCGCCTGGCGACCCGGCGACCCGGCGGGCTCCCGCCGGTTCCTGGACCTCGGCGCCGTGACCGTCCGCGGCGGGGTGCTCCCGTCGACCCGCGTCGCCTACGAGAGCTGGGGCGAACTCGACGCCGAGCGCTCGAACGCCGTGCTCGTGTTCCACGCGCTCACCGGCGACTCGCACGTCACCGGCCCGGCGGGGCCCGGACACCGGACTGCCGGCTGGTGGGAGGACGTCGTCGGCCCCGGTCGGGCGATCGACACCGACCGGTGGTTCGTCGTCGCGCCGAACATGCTCGGCGGCTGCCAGGGCACGACGGGGCCGTCCGCACTCGCCCCCGACGGCGTCGAGTGGGGATCGCGGTTCCCGTTCCTCACCGTCCGCGACCAGGTGGGCGTCCAGGCGCGCCTGGCGGACCATCTGGGCATCGACCGGTTCGCGGCGGTCGTCGGCGGTTCGATGGGCGGCATGCACGCCCTCGAGTTCGCCGTGACGTACCCGGAGCGGGTCGAGCGGCTGGCGGTGCTGTCGGCACCGGCGCAGACCACGGCGGACCAGATCGCGGGGAACTCCCTGCAGCGCGCCGCGATCCAGATGGACCCCGGGTATGCCGGCGGCGACTACTTCGACGCCGAACCCGGCGACGGCCCGCACCGCGGCCTCGCGCTCGCCCGCCGGATGGCGCTCCTGACCTACCGCGCTCCCGACGAGCTCAACGGGCGGTTCGCCCGGAGCTGGCAGAGCGATGTGTCGCCGCTCGGCGACGACGGACGGTTCTCGGTCGAGAGCTACCTCGACTTCCACGGGAACAAGTTCACCCGGCGGTTCGACGCCGACTCGTACCTGACGCTCCTGCACGCGATGGACTCCCACGACGTCGGGACCGGCCGAGGCGGCGTCGTCCCGGCACTCGGGCGGGTCCGTGCCCGCACCCTCGTCGTCGGGATCACGAGCGACCGCTTGTTCCCCCTCGAGGACCAGGACCGCATCGCCGCGGGCATCCCGGACACCCTCGACGGCGACCGCGCGACGGTCATCGCGAGCGCGTACGGACACGACGGCTTCCTCATCGAGCACGAGGCCGTGGGGCGACACCTCCGGCGGCTGCTGCACGACGCGTGACCGCGGCGATCGTTCGCTGGTGATAACGATTCAGCACCAGACCGGGGACCCGGACCGTGCCGGATCCCCTCGAACGGGTGCCGTCTGTGCGAGCATGGTCGAACGCGAAGGAACCACCTCGCGGATCCGTTTCCCCCTGCAGGACATCGATGGACCTCATCGCGCAAGAACGTGACCGGTTGCTCCGGACGACGACGCGCGTTGTCGGCATCGTCTGCGCACTCGTCAGCGTCGTGGCGGTCCTGTGCGCGGGCAGCATCCCGACCGCGCCGCTCGTCGTCGGGCTCCTCGGCGTCGCGGTGCTCGTCGGCGCGCTCTGGGGTGTCGGTGCGAACGGTGCCTGGTACTGGACCGTCCTGGCGGTCGTGGGCGGCGTCGGTGCCCTCGTCGCGCTCACCCAGTCGGTCGGCGACGCCGGCGACCGCGACGTCGTCGCCGCGGGCCTGGTCCCCCTCGCCGCGGGTGGCCTGTCGTCGCTCGTCATGTCGCAACGCGGCCGTCCGGCGCTGCTCGTGCTCGTGCTCCTGTCCGGCGTCGCCGCGGTCGGCATCGTCGTCTGGACGTGTCGCTCGCCGTTCGCGAGCCCCGTCGGCGGCGTGCTGCTCGGCTGGGTGCTCACCTGCGTCATCGCCTACTGGGTGTCGCTGAGCATCCCGCGGGTCGCTCGCAGGATCTTCAGCATCGGCAACGCACACCGCGCCGAGCGGCAGGCGAGCGAGACCGAGGCCCAGCGTCGCCAGGGGGCCCGCCTCCTGCACGACACCGTCCTCGCGACCCTGACGCTCCTCGCCCACTCCGGGGTCGGCGTCTCGGAGCAGGCGATGCGCGAGCAGGCAGCGGAGGACGCCCGACTGCTCCGCCACCTCCGCCTCGGCGCGACCCCGCAGCCCCAGGAGTCGAACGGCTACACGCTGACCCAGACCGAGGAGTCACCCCTCGGGCAGACCCTCGAGTCCGTCAAGCAGCGGTTCGGCCGCATGGGACTCGAGGTGAGCTGGCACGGCACCGGTCAGGTCCTCCTGCCCACACACGTGCTCGACGCATTCCTGCTCGCGCTCGCCGAGTGCCTGGAGAACGTGCGCCGCCACGCGGGTGTCGCCGAGGCGCACGTCACGATCGTCCACGACACGAGCATGGTCCGCGCCATGGTGACCGACTCTGGCGTCGGGTTCGAGATCGACTCCATCAACGAGGAGCGCCTCGGGTTCAAGGAGAGCGTCGTGAACCGCCTCCGCGAGGTCGGCGGCGACGCCCGCCTGTTCTCGGCGCCCGGCTCGGGCACGACGGTCGTCCTGGAGGCCCCGCGATGACCTTCCCCGAGGACACCATCGGCCGCGAGACCATCGGCAGCCGGGAGGAACCCCCACGCACGCGGCGCGAGGCCCGCGAGCGCGCGAAGGGCAACGACCGGCGCCAGGCGCGTGGTCTGCCGTCGACCTCGACCGGGGCGCGCTCGTTGCAGCAGGCGGCGCAGCCCGGGGCGTCGCTCGGCACCGGTCACCTCGGCCTCGGTGCGGCCGTGCTCACCGCCCTGCAGGCCGTGTCGGGCATCGTGCTGTTCCTCGTGCACTGGCCCGACTACAGCGACCCGTACGCCGCCGCGGCCGCGTGGCTGCTCTACATCGTCGCCGCCATCGGGGTGACCGCGACGGTGCTGACGTACGGCGAGCGCCTCACCGGGCTCGCGTTCACGCTCATCTGCCTCGTGCTCGCCTGCGTCGTCGCCCTCGACTTCATCGCGGTCTGGCCGGAGCACGACATCGCCCACACCGCGACCGCGTCGATCGCCGCCGGATTCGCGCTCCTGCCGATGACCACGCTGCGTCCCGCCCGCGAGGTCGTCGTGGCGATCGTCGCGCTCGGTGTGGCGTTCGTCGTCATGACGTTGGTCTCGACGCCGATCGACCGGACGACCCTGCCCGGGCAGGTCTCGATGCTCGCGCTCGTCCTCGTCCCGCCGTCGGTCGCGCTCTTCATCGTGCATCGGTTCCGACAGCTCGTGCAGCGCGAACTCGACCGTGTGCTCGTCCAGAGCACCGTGACGGCGCCGCAGTTCGCCGTCGGGATGCTCGCGTCCGAGGAACTCGCGCGCCTCGACCTCGCCGCCGAGAAGCTCCTGGACAGCGTCGCGAACGGCACCGATCCCCTGCCGCTCTCCCCCGCCAGTGCGTCCGTGGCCGCGCAGCTCGCCACCGAGCTCCGGCTGCACCTCATCGAGGGGCGCCGGGAGACCTGGCTGTACCACGCGATCACGGAATCCGACCACCTCGGGCGCGCCGTGAGCGTGACCGATCCGGGCTCGCTCGCCGGCCACCTGACCCCCGCGCAGCGCGACGGTCTCCTGCAGGCGATCTGGCTCATGGTCGGCGACGGACGCGCCGCGACGACCGGCAGCGCGACCGTGTCGGTGACCCTCGGTCCGATGGGCGCCGCCGGTCATCCCGTGTCGGACGAGACGATGGACGTGCCCGTCGTCATCGAGTCACGCGGCGTCCCACGACGTCGGCTCGGCCCGGCGGCGTGGAGCGCGCTCCAACGCGTGGGGCCGTACACGGACACCGTCCGCGACGGCGTCCTGCACGTCGTCGTGCACTGCGTGGTCAACCGACACCCGTCGATGTGACCGCCGTCACCGGATCCCGGGCACCAGCCGCGACACACTGACCGCCTGTTCCTCCACCGCCGATCGATCCACCTAGGATCCCGGTACCGCCAAGAAAGGACGCCGCTCGTGGCAGCTCCCGAGGACCCCATCCGACTCGCACTCGTCGACGACCACCGCATGCTGCTCGGAGCGCTCACGGAGTGGATCCGTGGAGCCGCCGACGACATCACGCTCGTCGCGGCGGTCACCACGTGGCCCGAACTCCTGACCAATCCGGCGTTCCCCGTCGACGTCGTGCTCCTCGACCTCGACCTCAAGGACTCCATCCCCATCTCCCTCAAGATCTCCACGCTGAAGACCGCGGGCGTCACGACCGTCGTCATGAGCACCTACTCGGAGCCGAACGTCGTGCGCGAGGCCCTCGGCTCCGGTGCGATGGGCTACCTCGTCAAGAGCGAGGGCGCCGAGATGATCGTCGAGGCGATCCGCTCCGCGCACCGCGGCGAGCCGTACATCTCCGCCGAGCTCGACCTGGCACTCAACGCGGGGGACGTCGGCGGCGTGCCGAAGCTGAGTGCCCAGGAGCGCCGCGTCATGGCGCTGTACGGCGGTGGCGAGCCGGTCAAGAGCGTCGCCTACCAGCTGGGGATCTCGGAGGAGACCGCGAAGAGCTACCTCAAGCGCATCCGCGAGAAGTACCGGGTCGCGGGCTTCGACGTCGGCACGAAGGTCGCCCTGCGGAAGCGTGCGATCACCGACGGCATCATCATCCAGACGGACGCTCCGCACGGGCTTTGAGGATCCGCGACGGCCGAGACCCCGAGGGGTCTCGGCCGTTTCGCACGTCAGACGGTCGGCACCGGCGACGTGATCGGGCCGGTGCGCGGGTGCTGGTCCCGCGCCAGGGCCGTGCGACGGTTCGTCCGCCGCTCCATCGAGAAGCTGATGGTGATGATGCCGAGGCCGAGCAGTGCCAGGACGATGCCGATCCAGCCCGGGGCGGCGTAGCCCCAGCCGGCGGCGATCGCGCTGCCTCCGAGGAGCGCGCCGAGGCTGTTCCCGATGTTGAACGCCGAGTGGTTGAGCGCCGCGGCGATGCCCTTCGACTCCCCCGCGACGTCCATGAGCCGCGACTGGACACTCGGCGAGATCATGGACGAGGTGGCACCGAGGGCGAACATCCCGACGAACAGCCCGACGACGGTCGCGGCGGTGAGCGTCACGAGCAGGAGCGCGGCGATGAGCGCGGCGAACCCGACGTACGTGGCCCGGCGCAGGTCGACGTCGGCGAAGTGACCACCCGCGATGTTGCCGACCGTCATGCCGACGCCGACGGTGACGAGCACGAACGGAACGAACGACACGGGCAGGTGCGTGACGTGCTGCACCAGCGGTGAGATGTACGAGTACACGGCGAAGAAGCCGCCGAAGCCGATGGCACCGCACGCCATCATGATCCACACCTGCGGGACCCGGAACGCGCGGAGCTCCCGCCGGAACGACGCGCCCGGCTCGGCCGGGTGGAACGGTACGAGCGTGGCGACCGCGACGAAGGTGAGCGCGAACAGCGCCGCGACGATCAGGTACGCGGCGCGCCATCCGGCGTGCTGACCGATGAACGTGACGAGCGGGACGCCGACGACGTTCGCGATGGTGAGTCCGCCGAGCACCATCGACACGCCCTTGCCGCGGCTGCCCGGGCCCATGATCTCCGCGGCGACGAGCGAAGCGATGCCGAAGTACGCCCCGTGCGGCAGGCCGGCCACGAACCGCGCCGCGAGGACGAGGCCGAACGACGGGAGCACCGCACTGGCGACCGTGGCGAGCGTGAAGCCCACGAGCAGGCCGAGCAGGAGCTGCTTACGGGGGAACCGCGCCGCCGCCGCCGCGATCGTCGGAGCGCCGACGACGACGCCGAGCGCGTAGGCGCTGACCAGCCAGCCTGCGTGGGCGATGCCGGCCTCGGGGTCGACCACGTACTGGTGGTGCAGCAGGGAGGACGCGAGGTTCGGCAGGAGGCCCATCGCGACGAACTCGGTCGTGCCGATGGCGAACCCACCGAGGGCGAGCGCGAGGAGCGCCGCGGTCTTGCGCGCGGGCGTGAGCGTGGTCATGGCGTGTCTTCCGGCGGGGGTCGGACGGGATCGCACCGCGGAGCTGGTGTCAGGGCCCCGCTGCTCCCTCGCCGCGCCGACGGGGCCGTCACGACCGGCGGAGCCGGGGCGCTCGGCGGCGAGCAAGCCCGTTCGCAACGGGCTCCGTCCATGCTAGGTCGGCATCAGTGGCCTCGGAAGCACAGCTCGGCGTGTCCGGTCGAATCGGTTCGACCTGCTCGACGTCCGGCCCACGCCTCGGTTCGAGCCGTGCATGCGCTCAGGCCGCGCGAGCCGCGACCTCGTTGTCGTCGCTGCGGTCACGGCCGGACGTCCTCGGCTCGGGAAGCGCGTCACGCCAGGTCCAGCCGACACCGCACTCGGTGCAGGTCGCCCACGCCTGCTCGCCGTGCTCCGGCCCGTCGCCGGTGTCCACCAGCACGGTCTGCAGATCGCAGTCGGGGCACCATCCCTCGAAGATCATCCGAGCCTCCTGTCCGTGACCACGTCGTGGCCCGTCGCGCTTGGTCCTGTCGACCGGGTCGGGCAGGTCCCTGGTGTGGGGATCACGTCCGCCCCGATGATCCAAGGACACACCCGACCACCGACATCACCGGAACCACCGCGGCGTGTCGCCCGATCGCACGCAGCGCTCCCAGGTGTGCGCATGCGCCGCTCGCGGTGAGCACCGGAGCGGCCGAGGTCGCGGCCCGGTCAGCGCTCAGCCGCGGCCCCCGCAGCGCTCAGTCGCGGCGCCAGCAGCGCTCAGTCGCGGCGCCAGCAGCGCTCAGTCGCGGCGCCAGCAGTGCTCAGTCGCGGCCCAGAGCGCGCTCGAGGCGGGCGAGCTTGCCGTCGATCTCGCCCGAGTGCCCTGGCCGGATGTCGGCCTTGAGCACGAGGGACACGCGCGTGCCGAAGGGGGCGACGGCCTCGGTTGCGGCCTTGACCACGGCCATGACCTCGTCCCACTCGCCGATGTGATCGGGCATTGAGCAGTTGGGCTGCCCTGGCCCCCTTCTCCTCCGACACATCGTCGAGAGGAGTTCCCATGCGAGTAGTTGGATACGCCCGTCTGTCCCGGGCCACGGAAGAGAGCACAGCAATAGTGCGACAGGGCCAGGCGATCGCTGACACAGCGCGGGCCCGCGGCTGGGAGCTCGTCGGGATTGAGGAGGACAACGATGTTTCAGCGACTCGGACACGACTGAACCGGCCGGGCCTCAACGCCGCCCGTGAGCGCCTAGCACGTGGCGAAGCGGATGCCGTGCTCGTCTGGAAGCTTGACCGCCTAGCTCGGTCCGTTGTGGACTTCGGTCTGCTCTTGGACGCCGGGCTTCAAATCATCTCCTGCACGGAATCGCTCGACACGACCACGGCGATGGGCCGCGCAATGGCCGAAATCCTTCAGGTGTTCGCCGCTATGGAAGCCCGCACTATTGGCGCGCGCGTCTCGTCCGCTCGTCGTCACCTTCCAACGGTCGGCCGCTTCCCTGGGGGAGTTGTGCCCTACGGGTACAGGGTGGTCCCGCACCCGTCCGGAGTCGGCCGAGCGTTGGAGCCGGAACCCGCGGAGGCGGAGGCGGTCCGCCTCGCTGCCACGCATGTCCTCGGCGGTCAATCGGTCTACGCGGTCTGCAAGAGCCTGAACGAGGCCGGGATCAAGCCCCGTCGGGCGGCTCAGTGGAGCGCTTCGTCCCTTCAGCGCCTCCTCCGCTCCGACGCCGTCCTGGGTCGTGTGCGCGTCGGCACGGAGTATGCGAAGGGGCCCGACGGCAAGAAGCGCAAGGTCCGCTCTGCAACGGTGCTCCGAGATGAGCACGGCATGCCCGTTCAGCAGTGGGAGCCGATCCTCTCCCTCGACGAGGTCGAGCGTCTCAGGGCGCTGACGCAGCGGACGACGACGCCGGGCCGCGCGAAGGCGACTGCTGAAGGTCGGCGGCGCAAGGCTTCCCGTGTGCTGTCGGGATTGATCTCGTGCCCCGGATGCGGCGGCACTCTCGTTGCGAAGATTCGCCGCTCGGCCGGAAATCCCGTTTACGCATGCCAGGCGTCCGCCCAGGGGCGGAAGTGCGAGCGCGGTGTCGTCGTGGAGTGCGACCGCGTCGAGGCTGAAGTCGAACGGCAATTTCTCGCCGTCTTCGGTCGGTACGCCGTCGTCGAGGAGCGGGTCCGTGTTCGGGAGACAGGAGAGCTCGCGCGAGTGACAGAGGCCATCCGGACCACGTCTGAAGAGCTCCAGCACCCCGGCGCTGACATCCGCGCTCTCGCTGAGCGACTTACGAAGCTGCACGCTGAGCGCGTGCGCCTCGATGCGGTTCCGAGCAATCCGGTGTCGGAGCTCGTCGAGACCGGAAGGTCGTTCGCCGAGGAGTGGGGAGCTCGCGACTACCTCGGTCGCCGCGAGCTTTTGATCGGGTGCGGCGCCGTGATTGAGCTTGCGTACGCGAAACAGCGCGGCAAGTGGGACCCGACACGGGTGTCGCTCTCGTTCGACCGTCGCTAGTCGCCGCCGGTAGCCCCTCTCCGCCCCCACCGGAGCGAGGGGGCTCCGTTGAGTCCGGAGTGGTGAAGGTGCCGGAAGTGACGGTGTCGCCGGGGTCGCAAGCGAGCCGGAGACGCTCCAGCGCCCTCGCCGGGTGACGAAGTGACGGAAGTGGACCCCTCTTGGTATCTCTCTCTCGAGTTCAGTTCACCTTAAGAACAGAACCGGAGGAGGGTGCACTTCCGTCACTTCGTCACTGACCCGCCTCCGGCGCCCCGCGCTCGTGAGCAGCTCAACGCGCCTGGCCCCCTTCTCTTCTGTCCCCATCACTGACAGAAGGAGCCCCGATGCCTACCCCAGAGGATCACGTGCGGCGGGTGGCGGCGAGGTTCGACGACGGCTCCGGCGAGACAGTCGCCTCCGCTCTTCGAGCTCTCGCCCGCCGCCAGGCGCGGTCCGGGAAGACATGCGCCGCGTGCGGTGAGCGGAAGCCGCTCTCGGCGTTCGGCGCTGACTCGCAGAAGCCGGACGGGCTACGGACCCGTTGCCGGTCCTGCCGAAAGCGTGTGTAAACGCCTTTGTCTGGCACCCCCCTGGCCCCCTTCTCTTCTGAGGAGAAGAGAAGTCACCACGACTCTTCTGTCCCAGGGGCGAAGCGCCCGTCTTGATCCACGCGACCGGGGCGGGCGCTTTTTCGTCCGGAAGAGCCGTGCGCACGACAAGGAGGCCACCTATGCGTACCTGCAATCTGTGCGGCGTGAGCCTCGAAGGCACACGCTCGGACGCCCGTTACTGCTCGCCCGCGCATCGTCGCGAAGGCTACCGAGTCGAGCACCGCCCACTTGCCGCCCGTGACGCCGCCGCAACGTCGCTCCTTCTCCGCCAGACCCGCGCCCTCGCCGATCGCGAGGCCGCCGCCGTCTGGGGGGACGCCGTCGCGCGGTCGACCGCCGACGCCGAGCTCCGCGAGATCGCCTCGCACGTCCGACGCCTCTTCGGCGCCTGACCCACATACCCGCGCCCGGACGCGCGCCCGCCGTCCGGTCCTCCTACCGCAAGGAATCCATGCCTAATCAGCTCCTCACCCCTGACAACATCGCCGGGACCGCCGCCGCTCTCGTCGGCAAGGGCCTCGGCCTCGCCGCGCTCCTGCACCGCGACCTCGAAGCCGACTTCAGCGCAGGCTCCGGCGACACCGTGAAGGTCCGCGTGCCCGGCGCGATCGCTGTCCAGACCAAGGGCATCTACGACACGACGACCCCGCTGGTCCGCGGCTCGATCTCCGAACAGTCGATCGACGTCAAGCTCACCACGCACGCCTACGACAGCGTCGTGCTCTCCGAGGGAGACATGGACCTGGAGATCGGCGACTTCGCGAAGCAGATTCTCCTTCCGCAGGCCGACGCGATCGTGAACTACGTCGAGCGCACCGTCGCCGCGACGCTGAAGGCGACGCCGGAGACCGAACTGAGCTACGACCCGGCCGCCCCGGCGCGAGTCTTCACGCAGATTCGCCGCCAGCTCCGCGACAACGGAGTCCCCACCACGGCGACGCTGATCGCTGCCGTCGGCTCCGGCGTCATGGCCGACCTGATCGACGGGCCCATCGGCTCGTCCGGAACCACGTTCGACGCCGACGGCAAGGTCCGCGGCTTCCAGATCGTCGAGTCCACCCGTCTCGCCGCCAACGAGATCGTGGCCTTCGTCCCCGAGGCATTCGCCCTCGTCGTCCGCGCCCCGGCATCGCCCGACGGCGCGCCCTACTCCGCGTCGGTCAAGTCGGAAGGCTTCGCCCTTCGCCACATCCGTAGCTACGACCCGAGCCTCGCGGTCGACACGTCGCTCCTGAGCGCCTTCGTCGGCGTTCAGGCGATGCCGCTGGCGATCGACAACGAGGACGGGACCGTGACGCTGAAGCCCAACGCAGGCGCCGTGCGCGTCCTGACCGCTTCGGCCTGAGAGGAACACCATGCCTAGCCTCGAAGCAATCACCTCCGCGGTGGACGACGTCCTCCGCAACAGCCCAACGCCGACCGTCGACGAGTTCGGCCCCGCAACCGCCGCACGCATCCGCGCCGAAGCCACCCGACGGGGCATGACGCCCGCCGAGATCATCGCCGAGGGCCGCCGCCTCGATCGCGAGCAGCGCGAAGCGACTCTGCGCGCGGAGCGCATCAGCTCCCGCGCCCGCCGCGCGTACCGCGAGAGCGGCACCCGCCGGACCGTTTACACGGCCCAGGCGTGACAGCCGGAGGGGCCGCATAGCGGAGCGGCCCCTCCCTCCTCTTCCTCCTCCTCGATAGTCGAGCGTGCGATACGCGCTCGACGGCGGTTAGGACCCGCCTCGCATGACTGCCAAGCCCACCCCCTTCGCCCCTCAGATCGCCGCGCTCCTCAGCCCCCAGGCTCGCCGCGAACTGCCGAGCCTCGCGACGCGCTCCGCCGTCCGCACCGTCCCGCTGGAGGCAAGCGCACCGATGGCACGGAAGGCGTGGGCAGCCGCGACTGCTCACGAGCGCCGCGCGCACGTGGAGCGCCTTGCGCTTCGACTCGTCGCCGAGCACGGAGCGGAGATCGCATCAAGCAAGATCGCTCAATACGTCGCGGCGACGCACGGCGACAAGGTCGCGCACCGGACGAGCCCCCCGGCTCCCCTGAAGAAGGCGACCGCGAATGCCAACCCAGTTCCGACCCCGACGCCGACGGCCGAGGACCGCCCCGCAGCCGCGCTCGTCGGTCTCGGCTACTGCCTCCCGTGCTCGTGCGGATGCGGCGCCTGGAGCTTCACAGGCTCACCCCGCCCGGCGCGGAAGCTCGCGCACACCGGCCTGGCGGACGGGACTGCCAAGTGAGCGGCACCCCTACCCCCGCCGAGCTCACCCGCCCCGTCCCCACCCGGCGTCCGCTGCCCGCTCAGGTGCGGCGCCACGCGACCATCGCTCTCCGGCTCAGCCAAGCCCTCGTCGCCGTCGACGAGGCAATGTCGTCGACACAGGGCCGAACGACGGTCCGGACCACGAACGAGCTCGGCATCCCTGACCCCGTCGGCGAGACCGTCGCGGCGATCGACCGGCTGACGCTCGCGCGTCGTGCAGCCGAATCGCAGCTCATGCTGGAGCGCACGGCACAGGCCCTCGAAGCCTCGCTTCGCATCCTGGAGGGCGCAGTGGCCGAGTGGGAGGGCGACCGGCGCTAGCGAGAGCTCCCGGACCCTGGGGGGCGCCTCCCCCGGGGCCGGGGTCTCCCCCACCGAAACGGCATAGCACCCGTCCGCGCGCGCGGGTCTGAGGGTTTCAAGCAGTGCGAGACCTAGCTCTTCCCGATCTGGACCCAGAGGTGATCCAGAGCGGACGCGCCTGACGCGTTTAGCTCGTCCGTGACCGCAGCTACGCCGTCCAACAGCATCTCGACCGGACCGTTCCCCGTATAGGAGCCAGTGCTGACGTTTCGGAAATTATGCGCTTCGAGAACGGCACGGCACCTATTCATCGTCGTACTTGCGTAATCGTATTCAAGCGAGATTCGAACATTCGCGGTTGCCATAGCTCCCCCTGGTCACGAGCGCGGGCGCGCCCTTGCTATGCATACCAGGTCGCCCGTTGGCAGCGGTAGTCCCCTTACAGCCGCTGCCGGCGCTACGCTCCGCCGCCCCGCAGGGGCCCGCCCCGAAGATCACGCCCTGATCGAACTTCCTCCGGCAAGTCGAAGTCGAGCTCGTTGTCGGCTGCAGCTCGGAGGGCCTCCGCCCGCGTCCAGTAGGTGGCCTGCATCAGGTCATGCAGCTTTGACACGACAGCGTGCTTGACCGTCATGTCGGTAGTCGTGTCGGTGAGGCGCGCGGCGGCGTCCTTGTCCTCGTGCAGCAGTCGACCATAGAGGTAGTCCATTGCAATCTGATCGTTTCCGTGCAGTTGGCCCGCGTTCTCGCCATTCTCGCCTTCGAGCCGACCGGAGTACATGTGCGCTCCGACGAGCTTGCCGT
Source organism: Curtobacterium sp. MCBD17_035 (assembly GCF_003234815.2). Classification (NCBI taxonomy): domain Bacteria; kingdom Bacillati; phylum Actinomycetota; class Actinomycetes; order Micrococcales; family Microbacteriaceae; genus Curtobacterium; species Curtobacterium sp. MCBD17_035. Next base: position 2,008,068 of record NZ_CP126279.1, read on the forward strand.
CTCTGACGCGGGCCCCCACGAACTTCTTCAACAGCGCGAGCTCCTTGCGACGTTCTTCGCCGACTGACTGACGGAGCACGTTTACCACGGAGGGGAGGTAGTTGTCCTCCTCCTCGATGAAGAGCACGCGGCAGCGTGACGCGTTACCCCCGAGGACGTCGTCGTCGAAGTCAGGAACGCCGAGCCCCAGTCCGGTCGCCCTTTCTGCACCCGTCGCGGGATCGCGCTCGATTCGCAGTTGCAGCTTCCAACCGAACTCGCTCATCGGCCGAACCTCGAACAGTGGCCCCTGCAAAACCCAGTCCGCCCTCGTAATGAATTTCAGCAATCGAGCTCGGCGACTTTCAGCGCTCGGCATACCCCACTTCTCACCCACGGGCCGATCCTCGCATGGCCCGCCGATCTCACGTCTACGCGGAGGCCCCCTTGTCCGCGGACGTCGGCTACTCGACGCTCGACCTGATCCCGAACACGGAGGGCTCCAGCTCGTCGCTCGCGGGCGGGATAGGTGGCGAGACGTTGAAGCCGCTGAAGGACGCGGGCCGCGGGAAGCTCCTCGGCGCAGGACTCCTCCACGCTGCGAGCGGCGCGCTGTGGCGCGGGTTCGCGGCATGTCCGGGACGATCCTCATCGTCGTGTTCGCGGTCCTCGTGCTGGCGATTCTCGTACTGCCGCTCGTCACGCAAGCGCGGCAGAACACGCAGCGCGACGCTGAGCCGCGAGCAACGATGCTGCGCGAGCAGACCGAGCGCGACATCGCTCTTGAGGACGAGAAGGCTGCGATCCGCACGGCCAAAGACACGGGAACCGACCAGCGTCAACTGGGCTACCGTCGCGGCGCACGCTGATGGCACACGGGAACGCGCCGCGGCTGAAGTTGCGTCAACTTCTCAATGGGCGATACTTCCGGGGTGGGACTTCCAGATTTCGGCGTGGCGGGTGAGGTCCCTGAGGGCAGGCACGCCTGCACACTCGACGAGTTCGAAGCGACGTTCGTCCTCGACTCGCGGTTCGCAACCTCCTCGACGCGTCAACGCATCTTCGAGGACTTCCTCGCGGCGATCGAACTTCTGCGGAGCTTCGACGAGGACCTTCTTGAACGGGCGTGGATCGGTGGGGGATTTGCGAGCGCCAAGCTCGACCCGTCCGACATCGACGTGACCTTCGTACTCGACGCCGACCGACACCGTGCCCTCTCCGGTCGCAAGCGGGATCGCATTGCGAAGCTCTGCCGGAAAAATGGCTTCGAGCCTCTCGACCTCCTCGTCGACGGGTTCTTCTTCGCACGTGAGCGCTTCGCGAACCCGTGGCAGGGCGGTGGGGTAGCGGAGGAAGCACGCGGCTACGCGACCGCCCGCGGAGCGTGGGACGATTGGTGGACGCGGTCCCGCAATGTCGGAGGCAAGGACGATGATCCTCGTCTTGAGGACGCCGATCCGGTACGAGGCTACGTGGAGGTGATCTTCGATGGTGCAATCTAGGCCGAGGCGCACCGCCGTGGAGCTCGCAGCACTTCTCGACGAGCTTCCGGATGGGTCTGAGCTGGACGCAACGACGTCCGCCCTAACCGAGCTTTCCGCGACTCGCATGCGTGAGCGCCACGGCGTCGTGAGCAAGGCGCTTCGAGCTCGTTTCACCGGCTCGCTTCCGGCGGCCCACGAGCTCGGCGTGCGATCCGCGACCACCGTCATCGGGTCGTTGCAGGACGTGCTCGCCGAGATCGCCGCGACGATACGGGAAGTGGTACCCAAGCGTGGCCCGCTGCCCGCGCCGATTCTCGACGCGACCGAATTGCGCTTCTCACCGTCCGTCAGCGAAGGGTCCGTGATCTTCACTCTCCGCCGCCCGGAGCGTACCGAGCTCTGGGACGCGGAGCGAGGCGACGCCGACCTTCTGGAAGAAGCCTTGCGGTCGCTATTCAGGATGTTCGACGAGGTCGAAAAGCCTGCAACGTCAGGGCAAGGGGACGAGCTCGTTCCACGCACGCTCGGCGACCTCGGCCCCCGAACTGCGCGTCACCTAGCTCGATTCGCCCGTGCTCTATCAAGTGACGAACTGAATCTTGACCTCGGGTGGACGCAGCCTGGAGGACGATCCCTTTCGTCTCGTCTGTCGAGCGCTGGCGCCGCCTACCTGGGGAAGCTCGCCAATGAAGCGACCACTCGAAGCCGCCCCGTCACGCTGCATGGCACCGTTCACCGACTTGGTAACGACAACAAGCACCGGTTCGCAGACGACGAACGGGGGCTCCTGTCCATCGCCAGTTCGTCAGACTTGACCGACGAACTGGCGCGGACCTTCCGGCGCGGACGAGTAGCGCTGTCTGCAACCGAGACCGAAAGCATCAATATCGCCACCGGCAAGTCCACGTGGCAGTTCGTGGCCACCGGAGTAGCCCTGATCCCCGACGACGACGACACCGACAACTCCGACGAGCCAGGGCAAGGGCAAGGGCAAGGGCAAGGGCGCTGATCCTGTCGGACGCGGCATGAAAATCCGCCAGACAGACGAACCGCCCCTCTCCAGCCGCCCGGCCCAGGAGGGGCGTTTCGTCGTTTCTGTGAGGCTCTCGCGCGGTGCCTTTACCAGCGCGGCATCCGCGATCCATCGGCGGCCTTACCATCACCGTCCCACCGGGCCGCGCTCTCAATCTCGACTAGCTCCCCCAATCAGACACACTGAACGCGTGATGCTCTTCGGGTCCGCGGAGCGGGGCGGCCGGGCCGCTTCGCTTCTGTCATGCGCCAAGAGCATCCGTGTTGCGGAAGTCGGCGACCTGTGAAGGGATTGGCAACCCCGAAACTCGACCCAGAGGCCAAGCAGGGCTGGCCGCACCGCCCGCAGCTTCACTCTCACGACGACGCCCGCGGGGCGCACCCTCACGACCTACTCGGACGGAAGCATGGTCCTCGACTGGGCGCCAGACCTGCGCTTCGACACCGCAGCCGACCGCTACCTCGCCCCTAGGATCGGAGCATGGACACCGTGACTCTCGTTGTATCGATCGCAGCTCTCGCCGTATCGCTCGTCGCCCTCAGTGCGGCGGTCCGCGGAGCTCGCCGACAGTAACGGCACAGACAAGGCCCCCACTCGCGTACCGCGGGCGGGGGCCTTTCGTCGTCTACGGGGCTTCGTCGATCGCAGCTTCGAGGCGCTCAACCTTCGCGTCGAGCTCACCTGAGTATCCCGGGCGAATGTCGGCCTTCAGCACGAGCGACACCCGGCTTCCGAACGGCGCGACGGCCTCCGTTGCTCGCTTGACGACGTCCATCACCGAGTCCCAGTCGGGACCCTCGATTTCCGTGAACATCGACGTAGTGCGGTTCGGAAGCCCGCTCTCTCGGACGACTCGGACGGCAGCGGCGACGGCGTCGTGAACGGACCCGTCCGCGCTTCCGTCGCCGCTCGGCGACACGCTAAATGCGACCAACATCACGCGACCTCTCTCATGTCCATTTGCGCTACTCTCGTCCCCTCGAGCTCGGTGAACATCGACGAGGTGCGGTTCGGGAGCCCGGACGCCCGCACGACGCGGACGGCGGCGGCGACGGCGTCGTGCACCGAGCCGTCCTCGGCGGCGGCGGGACCGCCGGACGGGGCGACGGAGAACGCGACGATCATGCGTCCATCGTGCCACCGACCCGTCGACCGTCCTCCCGGTCGCCGGCGGTGACGGGACGTCGCATGCGGACGAGCGCGACGACCGCCCACACGAGGATCGCCAACTCGAGCGCGTTCCGCACGGACAGGACCGCGAGGGTCACCGGGTCGAGCGCCAGCAGCCGGTCGTACGGGGCGGGGTACACCAGCTGCGTGGTGAACGCGGTGACGAGGGCGAGCCCCGCCGGCGCCAGGAAGCGCAGGGCGCTCGCCCGACCCGCCAGGAGGCCCCACACCACCGGCACCGCGAACCACCCGATGTACTGCGGGGACCCGACCTTGTTCGTGACGAGCAGCGCGCCGACGAGCGCGGTCGCGAGGACCGGAGCGACCTCGGCTCGTCGTGCACCGCCGGTCACGGCCCACAGCGCGAGGAGCACCACGGCCACGACGACGAGTGCCATGAACGGTGTCGAGAGGGCGGCGGCGGCGGCCGTCCCGGATCCGCGCACCTGGAAGGTCAGGATCGTCTGGTCGTAGTACACGACGGTGCCGGGCACCCCGGCGTGCGCGCGCCACAGGAACGCGGTCGCCAGCGGCGCCTCAATTTGGAGGCCCCGCCCCGTCTGCTGCCCGACGAACGACAGCAGGTGGGCGCCCCCGCCGAGCACGAGGTCGACCAGCACCACGACGAGGGTCGTCGCCCCGGCCGCCATGAGCACCGGCCGACGATCGCGCCGCAGGAGCACGAGCGTCCCGACGAGCACGGCCGGCCACACCTTGATCCAGGCGGCGAGGGTGAACAGGGACGACGCGACGGCCGGACGCGCGGCGAGGACGACCACGCCGGCGAGGGCGAGACACGTCGCCACGGTGTCGATCCGACCGAGGGCGATCGGTCCGAGCGCCACGAGGAACGCCGTCCACCACCATGCGACGCGCACCCCGAGGACGCGGTGCCGCCAGAGCAGCACGAACACCCCGAGGTCCAGCACGGTCATGAGCACGAGCCAGCCGGTGCCGATGGTCGCGACACCCCCCGCCGCGGCGAGCACCATCGGCACGAGGGCGACCACCGGGTAGACCCAGTCGCGGTCGATGCCGACCCAGGTGCCGGATGCGGCGCCCTCGGCGACCCAGTTCCGGTAGGTGTACGTGACGTCGCCGAGCGGCAGGTTCGGGAGCACGCGGTCGAGGTACCAGAGCAGTGCGTGCACGCCGAGGAACGCGACCACGAGCGCGATGTCCGCCGAGCGGGCGACGAGGGCGCGACGCGCGTGCGACGCGACGGCGTCAGGCGGGGCGGTCACCACCGGACGAGCGTAGCGGTGGCCGGTGCGGGTGCCCGCGGCGACGGGCGGCGTTCCTGCGGTCCGTGGCGGGGTCTCCAGGGGCCTCCCAGGGGTGACGCAGCGCGCCGTGCCACGGTTCGGCCATGCGCAAGCGGACGATCTGGATCGGCATCGGCGTCGTCGTGGTGGTGTTCGCGGTCATCGCCGCGGTCGTCGGCCCGGTGGTGTACCGGAACCACGTGGATGCCCAGGCCGAGGCGACCCCGAGCGTCGCCGCGAGCCGGGCACCGTCGACGCTCCACACCGCGGAGATGGACGGCACCTGGCGCGTGGCGAGTGGCTCGACCGCGGGGTACCGCGTGCACGAGGTCCTCAACGGGCAGCCGGTCACGGTCACGGGTCGGACGGGGCAGGTGTCCGGCACCGCCACGGTGGCGGGCACCGCGATCACGGCCGCGACGATCCGGGTCGACGTGGCGAGCATCCACACGGACTCCAGCCAGCGCGACGCGTACTTCCGGGACTCGGCGATGGACGCCGATGCCTTCCCGACCGCCACGTTCACCACGACGGCGTCGATCCCCGGTGCGGTGCCGTCCTCGTCGAGCAGGACGACGACCAGCCGGGTCACCGGGGAACTCACCCTGCACGGCGTGACGCGGACGGTCACGGCGACCATCCAGTCGGGACTCGACGGCGACGGTGCGGACGTGTCCGGCACGATCCCGATCCGGTTCGCCGACTACGGCGTGACCGCCCCGAGTCTCGGGTTCGTCAGGGTCGAGGACACCGGGTCGGTCGAGTTCGAGGTGCACGCGACCCCGGCCTCCTGACCGTCCCTGCCGCACGTCCGCGCACGTGCCTCCGCGTACGGTCCTCGGCATGGGCACCCCGAGCAGCGGAACGATCGACATCCCGGGCCTCGGCCCCGTGGACTGGCGCGGCGAGGACGAGGTGGACGACCGCGGTGGACCGACGAGCCGGGTCGTGCACGAGGCGAAGCGCGCGGACGGCACGAACCTCACCCCTCCCGAGCTGAGCCAGGTCAAGCGGCAACTCGACGCGCGGTAGCCCCGCGCGGGCAGCCTCCGACCCCGCTGCCGTGTCCCCAGGACTGGCGGTCGCGCCGGACACCCGAACTGCGGTCGGATGGTCGAGTGACCGAAACCGCGCTGGACGGGGCTCCGACCGTCGACGACCGCCGCACCCCGATCCTGGAGGCGGCGATCGCGATGTTCCGCGATGTCGCGTTCCACGAAGCGTCGCCCGAGCTGCTCGCGGAGCGCGCGGGGACGACGGTCGCGGAGCTCGAGGAGACGATCGGGCCCTGGGACACCCTCGTGCTCGCCACCATCGAGCACTGGAACGCACAGCGGATGGCACCGATCCTCCCGCTCGCCGAGCGCTACGGCGCCGTGCGGTTCCTCCGCGGCATCGTCGAGGCGAACGTCGAGGACCCGGCGCTCATGCGTCTGCTCACGGCGATGCTCAACATCGCCGCGACGCCCGGGCACCCGCTCGCGCCGCGCCTCCAGGACCGGTGGCTGACGTTCCAGCTCATGGTGCAGCGGCAGCTGTCCCGCGACATCGAGGCCGGACGGGAGCCGGACACCATGGTGCCGGCGTACGGCTCCGAGCAGCTCATCGCGCTCTACGAGGGCCTGCAGCTGCAGTCGATGGTGCGACCGGGCATGGACCTGGTCGAGGCGTTCGACCGCGCGATCACGCGCATGCGCGAGGGGTGGTCCCGTGCCTACATCCCGCCCGTGTGGGAGATCGACCTGCCGCTGTAGCGCTCCGCCACGCTCAGACGGTCCGTCCGGTGGCGAGGTCCGCGACGACACGCGAGACGTGTTCCGCGAGTGACGTCATCGTGAACGGGCCACCGTCCGAGGCACGGACGGCGGCGGTGCCGTGCAGCACGGCCGCCGCCGCGGCCAGATGCGCCAGGTCCGTCGGTGTCAGGGGCCCCCGCGCGGCCCGCGTCGCCACGAGCGCGCCGAGCACGCCGCCGAGCGCGTCCCCGGCGCCCGCCGCCGCGAGCCACGGGGTGGCGCTGTCCGCGGTGAACGACGGCCCGCCGTCGGGTGTGGCGACGTGCGTGATCCGGCCCTTGAGCAGGACGGTCGAGCCGGTCCGGTCGGCGGCGCGACGCGCGGATCCACGCGGATCTGCCTGCACCGCGGCCCGGTCGACGCCGAGGAGCTTCGCCAGCTCGCCCGCGTGGGGCGTCAGGACGGCGGCCGGTCCGAGGTCGACCGCGCCGAGCGCCCCGGCGTCCACGACGACCGGCACGCCGTCGTCCGACGCGTGCGCGAGCCCCTCACGGGTCTCGGCGTCGAGGGCGTCGGCGTTCGTCCCGGAGCCGACGAGCCACGCCTGGACGCGTCCCACACCGGACACGACCTCGGGGCGTCGCGCGAGCACGAAGTCCGTCGCCCGCTCCGGACCGACGTACCGCACCATGCCGACGCCCGTGTGGACGGCCGCGTCGACACCGATCACGGCAGCGCCCGGGTACGCACTCGACCCCGTCGCGATGCCGAGCACGCCGCGACCGTACTTGTCGGTGTCCGGCTCGGGCGGGGTGATCCAGTCGGCGGCGTCCTCGATGCGGAAGGGGCGGAATGCGTTCACGTCCCCCACGTTACGGTTGAGTGGAGGAGTCCGTTCCGCTCGGGCCCACGGAGGACGCCGGGCCGACGGCGCCACGACGCCGTCCCCGTCCCGCGGGCACTCCCCCACACCCTCGCCGCACCGTCCGGCGCGGCGGGCACCCCCGACACGAGGAGACCACCGCGTGACGCACGCCCTGTTCGAACCCATCACCCTCCGCGGACTCGAGGTCCGCAACCGCATCTGGGTCTCCCCGATGTGCCAGTACTCGGTGGAACGACAGGACGGCGTCCCGACGCCGTGGCACCTGGTGCACCTCGGGTCGTTCGCGCGTGGGGGCGCGGGCGCCGTGCTCGCCGAGGCCACGGCCGTCGTGCCGGAGGGACGGATCACCCCGCACGACCTCGGGATCTGGAACGACGAGCAGCGCGACGCGTTCCGTCCGATCGTCGACTTCATCCACAGCCAGGGTGCAGCCGCCGGCATCCAGCTCGCGCACGCCGGCCGGAAGGCGTCGACCCACCGCACCTGGGCCGAACAGCACGGCAGCGTCCCCGCCGACGAGGGCGGATGGACGACCGTCGCGCCGAGTGCGATCGCGTTCGACGGCTACGCCGAGCCGGCCGCGCTCGACAGCGACGGCATCCACGAGGTCGTCCGGGCATTCGCCGCCGCCGCTCGCCGTGCCGTCGACGCGGGCTTCGACCTGCTCGAGGTGCACGCCGCGCACGGGTACCTGCTCCACCAGTTCCTCTCGCCGCTGAGCAACACGCGGACCGACGCCTACGGAGGCTCCCTCGAGAACCGGGCACGCGCGCTCGTCGAGGTGGTCGACGCCGTCCGGGCCGAGGTCGGCGCCGACGTGCCGATCGTCGTGCGGTTCTCGGCCACCGACTGGGTGGACGGCGGATGGACGATCGAGGACACCGAGCAGGTGACACGCTGGGTCGCCGAGCACGGAGCCGACATGGTGGACGTCTCGACGGGTGGCAACGTCCCGCAGGCCACCATCCCCGTCGGTCCCGGCTACCAGGTGCCGTTCGCGGCGGCGATCCGAGCGGCGACCGGCGTGCCCACGGCAGCGGTCGGGATGATCGACGAGCCGCACCAGGCCGAGCAGGTCCTCGTCACCGGGCAGGCGGACGTCGTCATGATCGGTCGGGCACTCCTGCGCGACCCGAACTTCGCCCTCCGGGCCGCGGCGGCGCTCCGCGTCGAGCTGCCGTACGCGCCCAAGCAGTACCACCGCGCGCCGATCGTCTAGTCCGGCCGAGCGGGCCCGCTCCGGGGCCCGCTCCGGACTATCGTGAGCCCGTGAACCGGACCGACCGCCTGTACGCGATCGTCGAGGAACTCCGTGCCGTCGCACCGCGCCCGCGGAGCGCCGCGTGGCTCGCCGACCGGTTCTCCGTCAGCCGACGCACGATCGAACGCGATGTCAGCGCGCTGCAACAGTCGGGTGCCGCGGTGTGGGCCGAGCCTGGTCGGACGGGTGGGTACTGCATCGACCGCGCGCGGACGCTCCCGCCGGTCAACTTCGGTCCGGACGAGGCGGTCGCGGTCGCGGTCGCCCTGCAGGCCCTCGCCGGCAGCCCGTTCCGCGACGCAGGAGCCGTGGCACTGCGCAAGGTCCTCGCGGCCATGCGGTCCGACGACGCGGACGCCGCGCGGGACCTGGCCGACCGGGTGCACTTCCTCGGCGCGGTCCCGCTCGACGCCGCCGCCCCGCCCGCGCTCGGGCACGCGGTCTCGGCGCGGCGCGTCCTCCGGCTCCGCTACACGGACCGTGCGGGGCGCGCGACACTCCGGGACGTCGAGCCCGTGGGGTGGATCGGCGCCGCCGTCGGGTGGTACCTCCTCGGCTGGTGCCGCCTCCGCGACGACCTCCGCGCGTTCCGCGTCGACCGGATCGACGGCCTCACGGTGACGGCCGAGACCGCGCCGCGCCGGACCGTGCGCCCCGAGGAGATCGCGGTGCCGGACGGGGACCTCCGGACACTGACACTCGTCTGACGCGGATCGGCCATCGGCACCGGAAACACCGACACAGGGCTGTCGCTCGCGCCCGCGATCCTGGTCGTCGCCGCACTCCGCGGCCGTCACCGTGCCGCACCAGCGGCGCCACCGAACCGGGAGCCCCACCGTGAACCTCGTCTCCGTCCGCCTCATCACCGACGACGTCGACCGCCTCGTCGCCTTCCACGAGCGCGTGACCGGTGTCACCGCCGTCCGCCCCGCACCGGACTTCGCCGAACTCCGGACCGCCGGCGGGACCCTCGCGATCGGCAGCACCCGCACGATGGTCGCCGTGCTCGGCGGCCGGTCGGACCGGAGCACGGGCCGGACGCCGATCGTCGAGTTCCTCGTCGACGACGTCGACGCGCTCGCGGCCGAACTCGACGACGGCACGGTCGAGGTGGTCGCACCGCCGACGACGATGCCGTGGGGCAACCGGTCGCTGCTCCTCCGGGATCCCGACGGCACGCTCGTGAACTGCTTCACGCCGGTCACCCCCGCCGCGATCACGAAGTTCGAGGGCGTCCCGCGCTGAGTTCCCGCGTGCCGGCACGAGCCGACCGCGCGCGCCGCCGTCCGGGAGGCGCGACCCGGCTCAGCGACGCCGGGTCGCGTCCTCGACCTCGCCGACGAGTTCCTCGAGGATGTCCTCGAGGAACAGCACGCCCGTCGTCCGACCGTCGGCGTCGAACGCGCGCGCCAGGTGGACACCCGCCGCCCGCATCGTCGCGAGTGCGTCCTCGAGGTCCATGTCGCGGTACAGCGAGATGAGCTGGCGGATGCGCTTCGGCGGCACCGGGTCGTCGAACTCGTCCTCGCGCAGGTCGATGACGTCCTTGACGTGCACGTAGCCCGTCGGGTCGCCGTCGTCGCCGACGAGCACGTACCGGGAGAACCCACGGGTCGCGACCGCCCGTTCAACGTCGCCCGGCGTGGCGTCGTCCGGGAGCGTGACGAGGTCGGGCATCGGCACCGCGACGTCCCGCACCTTCTTCGCCGTGAACTCGAACGCGGCGGCGAGCGTGCCGGCGGCGTCGACGAGCGTGCCCTCGCGGCGGGACTGCTCCACCATCGTCTGGACCTCGTCGACCGTGAACGCGCTGACGGCCTCGTCCTTCGGCTCGACCCGGAACACGCGGAGGAACCCGTTCGCCAGTGCGTTCAGGACCACGGTGATCCCGCGGACGCCGTGCCCGAGGTACCAGAGCGTCGGGACGAGCACGAGCGCGGCCCGGTCCGGCATCGAGAACGAGATGTTCTTCGGCACCATCTCGCCGAACACGACGTGCAGGAACGACACGATCACGAGCGTGATGACGAACGCGATGGTGCCGGTCACCTCGACGTCCCACCCCGTGAGGTGCAGCGGCCCCTCGAGCAGGTGGTGGATCGAGGGTTCCGAGACGTTGAGGATGAGCAGCGAGCACACGGTGATGCCGAGCTGCGTCGTCGCGAGCATGCGGGTGGCGTGCTCCATCGCCCAGAGCGTGCGCTGCGCGGCCCGCGAGCCCTGCTCCGCGCGCGGTTCGATCTGGGACCGTCGCGCCGAGATGACGGCGAACTCCGCAGCCACGAAGAACGCGTTGCCGAGCAGCAGCACGACGAGCCAGAGGATGCCGAGCCAGTCGCTCATCGCGGGACCCCCAGTCGGACCCCGACCTCGTCGGGCACCTCGGGCGCGATGCTCGACGACCCCGGCACCGCCGGTTCACCCTCGTCGACCGCCGTCGGCGTGGGCGTGAACCGGATGCGGTCGATCCGGCGGCCGTCGAGGCGCTCCACACGGAGCATCCCGCCGTCGACGGGGACCGTGTCGCCGACCACCGGGAGGCGCCCGAGTCGGCTCATCACGAAGCCACCGATGGTCTCGTACGGGCCGTCGTCGGGGACACGGACGCCCGCACGGTCCTGCAGCTCGTCCGGGCGCAGCAGGCCCGGGAACGTCAGCCAGCCCCGTGACCGCACCACGTCGACCCGCGTCCGGTCGTGCTCGTCGGAGACCTCACCGACGAGCTCCTCGACGAGGTCCTCGAGCGTGACGACCCCGGCGGTGCCGCCGTACTCGTCGACGACGATCACCATCTGGTACCCGCGACCGCGGACGGCGGTGAGCAGGGAGTCGAGGTGCATCGTCTCGGGGACGCGCTCGGCCTCGGTCCGGAGCGCACCGACCGGCACCTCCGCCCGTTTGTCGCGCGGTACGGCGACGGCTGCCTTGACGTGCACGATGCCGACGACGTCGTCCGCGTCCTCGTCGATCACCGGGAACCGGCTGAACCCGGTGCGGCGGGCGAGGGCGATGACGTCGGCGGCGGACTCGGCCACCCCGATCGTCGACACCCGCGGGCGCGGCGTCATGACGTCGCTCGCGGTGTGCTCCGAGAACGCGATCGTGCGGGTGAGCAGCGTCGCGGTGTCCTGCTCGAGGCTGCCCTCCATCGCCGATCGGCGGAGGAGGCTCGTGAGCTCCTCGGCGCTCCGGGCACCGGACAGTTCCTCTTGCGGCTCGATCCCGATCGTGCGGAGCACGGCGTTCGCAGTGCCGTTGAGCAACGCGACCGCGGGTCGGAACACCGTCGTGAACACGATCTGCACGGGCACGACGAGTCGGGCGGTACCGAGCGGCAGGGCGAGCGCGAAGTTCTTCGGCACGAGCTCTCCGAGCACCATCGACAGCAGGGTCGCGATGACGAGCGCCACGACGGACCCGACGGGCTCGACGACCTCGTCCGGCAGACCGAGCGCCGTGGACGGGCCCTCGATGAGGTGCGCGATGGAGGGTTCGAGGAGGTACCCGCTGAGGAGCGTGGTGAGCGTGATGCCGAGCTGGGCGCTCGACAGGTGGGTCGCCGTCACCTTGAGCGCCTGGATGACGGGCGTCAGCCCCGCTGCGCCGCGCTCACGCCGGGCCTCGAGGTCGGCGCGGTCGAGGTTGACGAGCGCGAACTCGCTCGCGACGAACACGCCCGTCCCGAGGGTGAGGAGGACGCCGCCCACGAGCATGAGGAGGTCGACGACGGTCATACCGAGGGCCTCCTGAGCAGGAGGAGCTGGCGGCGCGGGCGGGCATGTCGGGCCGCGTTCGGATGTCGGCCCGGCGACGTGCGATCAGGAGGGTCGTCCACAGTGTGGTCAACAGTAGCGCCCGGGGGGCCGCCCTGGCCGGGAATCCCCCCAGCGCGGAACCGATGCGGTCGGCGCGGTGCCGCTCAGCGGGACACGGTCCGGTTCACCAGGACACCGGGACCGGCTTGCCCTCCTCGTACCCCGCGGCGGACTGGATGCCGACGAGCGCACGGTCCGCGAACGCGGGGAGATCACGTGCGCCGGCGTACGTCGCCGAGCTCCGCACTCCGGCCGTGATCATGTCGAGCAGGTCCTCGACGCTCGAACGCTCCGGGTCGAGGTAGATGGTCGAGGACGAGATCCCCTCGGCGAACAGGGCCTTGCGCGCGCGCTCGTACGGGTCGAGCCGCTCGAACCGCTCGCGAACGGCCTTCGCGGACGCCATCCCCCAGCTCTCCTTGTACCGTCGCCCCTGCGCGTCGACCTTGAGGACGCCCGGCGCCTCGACCGTGCCGGCGAACCACGACCCGATCATGACGCTCGCGGCGCCGGCCGCCAGGGCGAGGGCGACGTCGCGCGGGTACCGGACACCGCCGTCCGCCCAGACGTGGGCGCCGAGCGCCCGCGCCGCCGCCGCGGTCTCGAGCACCGCCGAGAACTGCGGTCGCCCGACCGCGGTCATCATGCGGGTCGTGCACATGGCCCCGGGGCCGACACCGACCTTGATGATCGAGGCGCCCGCGTCGACGAGGTGCGTCACCGCGTCGGCGGTCACGACGTTGCCCGCGACGAGCGGGACGCCGAGTCCGAGGTCGGCCACGGTGCGCAGCGCACGGAGCATGCCCTCCTGGTGCCCGTGCGCGGTGTCGAGGACGAGCACGTCGACGCCCGCGGCGACGAGCGCGGACGCCTTGCGTGCCACGTCGCCGTTGATGCCGACCGCGGCGGCGACCCGGAGCCTCCCGTCCGCGTCGACCGCGGGCCGGTAGATGCCGGAACGGATCGCACTCGTGGGACTCGTGGTGCCCACGACGCGACCGTGCCGGAGGACGGGCGCGAAGTCGACCTCGGCGGCGGCGAGCAGGTCGAACACGGCCCGCGGTGAGTCGACGTCGTCGGCGTCGATCGCGGTCACCGCGCCGTGCAGGAGGTCCCCGACCGTCGCGTCCTCGCCGGCGGTCGCGAGCCGGACCGCGGGGACGCAGCCGAGGTACTCCCCGCCGGCGTCCTGCACGACGACGCCGTGCCCGGGGACCGGCGCGAGCTGCGTCAGCGCCTCGGCGACGGTCGTGTCGGGCGTCATCGTGACCGGGGTGTCGTGATCGACCGGCTGGGCCTTGACCCAGCGGATGGCGGCGTCCAGGTCCTGCGGGTGCATGTCCTGCGGCAGGACCCCGAGGCCGCCGCGCCGCGCCAACGTGGCCGCGAGCCGCGGACCCGTGACCGAGTTCATGTTGGCGCTGACGACCGGGATGGTCGCGCCGGTGCCGTCGGGCGGCGTGAGGTCGACGTCGAACCGGCTCGACACTCCGGAGCGGCTCGGCACGAGGAACACGTCCGAGTACGTCAGGTCGTGGGTCGGTCGCGTCTCGTAGAACCTCATGCGCTCACCGTAATACGGCCCTCCTCGGGGGCGACCGTGCCGCAGCGGGGTGACGGCCACCGGGGCGGACGGGTCCGTCCCGACACCCTGGGCGCTCCCGCCGAGGCGGCCCGCAGGCGGGTTAGGCTTGACGGGCGCGGGCGATGCTGCCCGCACGGTGCACGGGTCGTGTGTGTGCGACCGGCACCAGCATCAATCGACGGAGAGTGGGCGATCGGCTGTGTCGAGCCATCTGACGGGGACATCGGACGAGACCGCAGGCGAATTCGGCGCGAACGAGTGGCTGGTGGACGAGCTCTACGAGCAGTTCCTGGTCGACAGGGACGCCGTGGACCGGTCCTGGTGGCCGGTCCTCGAGAGCTACCACCGGACGCAGGTGAGCGACCCGGGCGCGTCCGACGACCGCCCGGGAGGCCCGTCCCCGGCTGCCGGGTCCGCTCCCGACCCGGCGGGTCCCGTCGAGCCGGCCGCGCCGGTCGCGCAGCCCGCGCGCGCCGCGGACGGCGGTGCCCCGCGCACCTCGTCGACCCAGATGCCGGCACGGACCACGTCGAAGCAGCCGACCCCGGCCCCGATCCCGGCCGACCCGAGCGACGAGCGGGACGACCACGAGGAGACCCACGAGGACGTCCGAACGCCGCTGCGGGGCATGGCGAAGACCCTCGCCGCGAACATGGAGGCCTCGCTCCAGGTACCGACCGCGACGAGCGTGCGGACGATCCCCGCGAAGCTCATGATCGACAACCGCATCGCCATCAACAACCACCTGCGGCGGACGCGCGGCGGCAAGGTGTCCTTCACGCACCTCATCGGCTGGGCGCTCGTCAAGGCGGTCCAGGAGTTCCCGAGCCAGAACGTCTACCACGACGAGCAGGACGGCAAGCCCGTCGTCGTGACCCCGGCGCACGTCGGCCTCGGCATCGCCATCGACGTCCCGAAGTCCGACGGCACCCGTGCGCTGCTCGTCCCGAGCATCAAGCGGGCCGAGACCCTGACGTTCTCGCAGTTCATCGCAGCGTACGAGGACCTCGTCAAGCGCGCGCGGGCGAACAAGCTCACGGCCGAGGACTTCGCCGGCACGACGATCTCGCTGACGAACCCGGGCGGCATCGGCACGGTGCACTCCGTGCCGCGGCTCATGAAGGGGCAGGGGTCGATCATCGGTGCCGGTGCCCTCGAGTACCCGGCGCAGTTCCAGGGCTCCGCGCCGAAGACCCTGGTCGAGCTCGGGGTCGGCAAGACGATCACGCTGACGAGCACCTACGACCACCGCGTCATCCAGGGCGCCGGGTCCGGGGAGTTCCTCAAGACGGTCCACGAGCTGCTCATCGGCGAGCGCGGCTTCTACGAGGGCATCTTCGCGGCGCTCCGGATCCCGTACAAGCCGATCCGCTGGGCGAACGACATCAACGTCGACCTGTCGTCGCGCGTCAACAAGACCGCACGCGTGCAGGAGCTCATCAACAGCTTCCGGGTGCGCGGACACCTCATGGCGGACATCGACCCGCTCGAGTACCAGCAGCGGACCCACCCGGACCTCGAGATCGAGAACCACGGGCTGACGTTCTGGGACCTCGACCGCGAGTTCGTCACGGGTGGCCTCGCCGGCACCACGAGCGCGCCGCTCCGGGACATCCTCGGGATCCTCCGCGACTCGTACTGCCGCACGATCGGCGTGGAGTACATGCACATCCAGGACCCGGCCCAGCGCCGGTGGATGCAGGACCACGTCGAGGTGCCGTACGCCAAGCCGGGCAAGGACGAGCAGCTGCGGATCCTCGGCAAGCTCAACGAGGCCGAGGCGTTCGAGACGTTCCTGCAGACGAAGTACGTCGGCCAGAAGCGGTTCAGCCTCGAGGGCAGCGAGTCGATGATCGCGTTCCTCGACACGCTCATCCAGGAGTCCGCGCGCGAGGGTCTCGACGAGGTCGCGATCGGCATGGCGCACCGTGGTCGGCTCAACGTGCTCACGAACATCGCGGGCAAGACCTACGGGCAGATCTTCCGCGAGTTCGAGGGGACGCAGCTGCCCGGCGCCGTCGCGGGCCAGGGCTCCGGCGACGTCAAGTACCACGTCGGGACGGAGGGCGTGTTCCGCTCGGCCGAGGGCACCGCGATCCCGGTGACCATCGCCGCGAACCCGTCGCACCTCGAGGCCGTCGACGGCGTGCTCGAGGGCATCGTCCGCGGCAAGCAGGACCGGACCCCGATCGGCACCTTCGGCGTCCTGCCGGTGCTCGTCCACGGCGACGCGGCGATGGCCGGACAGGGCGTGGTCGTCGAGACCCTGCAGCTGTCGCAGTTGCGGGGCTACCGCACGGGCGGCACCGTCCACGTCGTGGTGAACAACCAGGTCGGGTTCACGACGTCGCCGAGCGCGTCGCGGTCGTCGGTGTACTCGACCGACGTCGCCAAGACGATCCAGGCGCCGGTCTTCCACGTGAACGGGGACGACCCGGAGGCCGTCGCACGCGTCGCCGAGATCGCGTTCGCGTACCGGCAGCAGTTCCACCGCGACGTCGTCATCGACCTCGTCTCGTACCGCCGCCGCGGCCACAACGAGGGCGACGACCCGTCGATGACGCAGCCGCTCATGTACAACCTCATCGAGGCGAAGCGCTCGGTCCGCACGCTCTACACCGACGCCCTCGTCGGTCGCGGCGACATCACGCAGGACGAGTACGACCAGGCGCACCGGGACTTCCAGGACCGCCTCGAGCGTGCGTTCGCCGAGACCCACGAGGCACAGACGGGGTCGATCCCGGTCGTCCCCGCGGACGGCGGCGCGGTGCAGGGGCTCGAACGGCCCTCCGCGCAGCGCGACGACTCGGAGCACGAGGTGCACGAGACGGCGGTGAGCGCGGACGTCCTCCGACTCGTCGGCGACGCGCACGACAACCCCCCGGCGGGGTTCACGGTCCACCCGAAGCTCCAGCAGCTGCTCACCAAGCGGGTCGAGATGTCGCGCAGCGGCGGCATCGACTGGGCGTTCGCGGAGCTCGCCGCGATCGGGTCCCTCCTCGTCGAGGGCAAGCCGGTCCGGCTCACCGGCCAGGACACCCGGCGTGGCACCTTCGTGCAGCGCCAGGCGGTGTTCCACGACCGCGTCAACGGCCAGGAGTGGCTCCCCCTCGCGAACCTCACCGAGGACCAGGGCCGGCTGTACATCTACGACTCGCCGCTCAGTGAGTACGCGGCCATGGCGTTCGAGTACGGCTACTCCGTGGAGCGGCCCGAGGCCCTCGTCATGTGGGAGGCCCAGTTCGGCGACTTCGCCAACGGGGCGCAGACGGTGATCGACGAGTTCATCTCGTCGGCCGAGCAGAAGTGGGGCCAGCGGTCCGGGCTCGTGCTGCTCCTCCCCCACGGCTACGAGGGCCAGGGGCCGGACCACTCCTCGGCTCGGATCGAGCGCTACCTGCAGCTCTGCGCCGAGGACAACATGGTCGTGGCGAGGCCGTCGACCCCGGCGTCGTACTTCCACCTGCTCCGTCGGCAGGCCCACGCGCGTCCGCAGAGGCCGCTCGTGGTGTTCACGCCGAAGGCGATGCTCCGCATGCGGCAGGCGACGAGCGCGGTCGAGGAGTTCACGACCGGCGGCTTCCGCGAGGTGATCGACGACCAGCGGATCGCCGACCGCCAGGCCGTGCGGCGGGTCGTGCTCCACTCGGGCAAGATCCACCACGACCTCGCTGCCGAGGTCGCCAAGCGCGGAGTCGAGGACATCGCACTCGTCCGACTCGAGCAGCTCGCGCCGCTCCCGCTCGACCAGATCCTCGCGACCCTCCGCTCCTACCCGCAGGCGGACCTCGTCTGGGCGCAGGAGGAGCCGGAGAACCAGGGCGCCTGGCCGTTCGTCTGCATGGCGCTGTCGCGCCACCTCGACGGCCTTCCGCTCTCGGTGTCCTCACGTCCCGCCAGCGCGGCTCCGGCGACGGGGTCGTCGAAGCGCTCCGCGAGCGAGGCGGCCGAGGTCATCGACCGCGCGCTCACCATCTGATCGCGCGTCGGCCCCGACCGGCTGGGAGGCCCGCCCACCGCCGCCGACGAGGCGGACGGCGGGCGGGCCTCCCGGTCGGGTCAGTGGGTCGCCTGCGCCTCGCGCAGCGCGGCGATGACCTGGGTCCGCAGGTCCTCCGGGGCGGTCTCCTTGCAGGCGCGCTGCACGGCCGTCATGAGCACCACGCCGACGCGGTGCTCGCTCGAGCAGTCCTCGCAGCCGGCCATGTGCTCGCGGATGTCCGCGAGGTCGTCGCGCTCGAGCTCGTCGTGCAGGAACTCCTCGAGCTCCGCCTTGGCCTTCGAGCAGTCGCAGCCGCTCATCGTCCGTTCCTCCCCGTGCTCCGGCCCGTCGTGGCGGGCGTCTTCGTGGTGCGGGTCCGCGGTCGCATCGTCTCCGTCGACGCTGCGTCGGGCACCACACCGGTCTCTCGTGCGTGGTCGGCCAGGAGCCCGCGGAGCAGGCGCCGGCCGCGGTGGAGCCGGCTCATGACCGTGCCCACCGGGGTCTTCATGATGTCGGCGATCTCCTGGTACGAGAACCCCTCGACGTCGGCGAAGTAGACCGCCATCCGGAAGTCCTCGGGGATCGCCTGCAGGGCGTCCTTGACCGCGGACGACGGCAGGTGGTCGATCGCGTCGGCCTCGGCCGACCGCGACGAGATGCTCTGCGTGACGCTCTCCGCCCCGCCGAGCTGCCAGTCCTCGAGCTCGTCGATGGTGCCCTGGTAGGGGTTCCGCTGGTTCTTCCGGTAGCTGTTGATGAACGTGTTCGTCAGGATCCGGTACAGCCAGGCCTTGAGGTTCGTGCCCTGCCGGAACGACCGGAACGCCGCGAACGCCTTGACGAAGGTCTCCTGCACGAGGTCCGACGCGTCGGCCGGGTTCCGTGTCATCCGCATCGCCGCGCCGTACAGCTGGTCCATGAACGGCAACGCCTGCTCCTCGAACAGCCGGCGGAGCTCCTGCGCGTCGGGGGTCGTGACCGCGTCCGCACCGTCCGTCTCGGCGAGCGCGAGGGACTCCTCCTCGACGGCGTCGAGCTGCTCCTCCGTCTCGTCGACCGGGGGTCGTCCGAGCGGACCGTCGGGGTTCGTCGCGTCGTCCTGGCTCGTCATCGCCCGCCATCGTAGTCGGCGGTCGTCGTCGAGGTCCCCGATCAGCGACGTCGACGCGGACGGGAACGTCCGCACCCGTGGACGCTCCGTTGTCAGCGCGGTGGCCATGGTCCTCCTGTCCGGCACGCACCTCGCCAGGCAGGCGGGGCACGCGCATCGCTATCCTGGGGAACCGATGCAGGCTCCCGTTGATTCCCGCTCTGTCCCCGCCGGTGACGACTGGCCGGCGCCCGTGGCGCGCGGTCCCCTCCACGGCGACGTCGCCCTGCCCGGGTCGAAGTCCCTGACGAACCGCGAGCTCGTGCTCGCGGCCCTCGCCGACGGTCCGTCCACGATCCGGCTCCCCCTGCACTCGCGGGACTCGGCGCTCATGGTCGACGCCCTCCGCGCGCTCGGTGTCCGGATCGACCCGGCGGGTGGGGCCGGCCCGTACGGCCCGGACCTCCGCGTGACCCCCGCGCCGCTGCATGGCGACGTCCGGGTCGACTGCGGGCTCGCCGGCACCGTGATGCGGTTCCTCCCGCCCCTGGCCGCGCTCGCCGACGGTCCAGTGGTGTTCGACGGTGACGAGGCCGCGCGCCGGCGCCCCATGGACACCACCATCGCGTCGCTCGTCGCGCTCGGTGTGGACGTCACCGACGACGGCGGGGGCAGCCTGCCGTTCGCGTTCACCGGGACGGGCCGTGTGCGCGGTGGCGAGCTGACGATCGACGCGAGCCGTTCGAGCCAGTTCGTGTCGGGCCTCCTGCTGTCGGCGCCCCGGTTCGACGAGGGCCTGCTGCTCCGGCACCGCGGGGAACGGCTGCCGAGCATGCCGCACATCGCGATGACCGTCGCGGCGCTCCGCGACCGTGGGGTCGTCGTCGACGAACCCGACACGGGCGTCTGGCACGTGCACCCGGGTCCGATCGCCGCCCGCGACGTCACGATCGAGCCGGACCTGTCGAACGCGGCACCGTTCGCGGTGGCCGCGCTCGTCGCCGGAGGGACCGTCCGCATCCGGACCTGGCCGACCGCCACCACCCAGGTGGGCGCGGACCTCGAGACCCTCCTGCCGCACTGGGGCGCGACCGTCACGCGCGACGGCGCGGACCTCGTCGTCGACGGCGGCGTCGGTGTCCGTGGCGGGGCGTCGCTGCCCGGCGTCGACCTCGACCTGTCGCGCGGCGGCGAGCTCGCGCCCGCGCTCGTCGCGCTCGCGGCCCTCGCCGAGGGCCCGTCGACGGTCACCGGCATCGGGCACCTGCGCGGACACGAGACCGATCGGCTCGCCGCACTCGCCGCCGACGTCGTCGGTCTCGGAGGCGCGGTGACGGAACTCGACGACGGCCTCCGGATCGAGCCCCGTCCGCTGCACGGGGGCGCGTGGGGCGCGTACGAGGACCACCGGATGGCGACCGCGGGCGCGATCATCGGTCTGGTCGTCGACGGCGTCGCGGTCGACGACATCGGGTCCACCGCGAAGACCCTGCCGCAGTTCCCGGAGCTGTGGGACACGCTCGTGGCGACGTCGGGCGCATGAGCTGGTTCGACGGCGGGGACGACGACGACCTCGACGAACCGTACGGGCAGTACGACGAGTCCGCGGTGCGGGTGCGGCCGAACCCGAAGGGCAGTCGTCCGCGCACCAAGCAGCGCCCCACCCACGAGGACGCCACGCCCGGCTGGGTGACGAACGTCGACCGCGGACGGTTCGGCGTGCTCGTCGGGGGCGGTCCGCTCGACGCCGAGTCCGGCCAGGCCCGGGTGATCACCGCCACGAAGGCGCGCGAGCTCGGCAAGAAGGCCGTCGTGACCGGTGACCACGTGTCGCTCGTCGGCGACGTGAGCGGCGACGAGGGCTCCCTCGCCCGCATCGTGAAGGTCGCGGACCGCTCGACGTTCCTCCGCCGCAGCGCGGACGACACGGACGACGTCGAACGCGTCATCGTCGCGAACGCGGACCAGATGCTCATCGTCATCGCCGCGGCGGACCCCGAGCCCCGGCCCCGGCTCGTCGACCGGTACCTCGTGGCCGCCTTCGACGCCGGGCTCGACCCGGTGCTCTGCATCACGAAGACCGACCTCGCCGACCCGGAGCCGTTCCTCGCGCACTTCGCGTGCCTCGACCTGCGCGTCGTCACGAGCGCCGCGGGTGACGTGCCGTTCGACGCGTTCGCGGCCGTGCTCCGTGACCAGGTGACGGTGACGGTCGGACACTCGGGCGTCGGCAAGTCCACGCTCGTGAACGCCCTGACCGGGGCCTCCCGGGCGACCGGCGTCGTGAACGCGGTCACCGGACGCGGGCGCCACACGTCGTCGTCCTCGATCGCGCTGCCGGTGCACGGCGGCGGCTGGATCATCGACACCCCCGGCGTGCGGTCGTTCGGCCTCGGGCACGTGCAGCCCGAGAACGTGTTCCGCGCGTTCGCCGCGCACGCGGTGCCGGTCCGCGAGCCCGCCGACGGCATACCGCTCGACCAGGCGCACGACTGGGAGATCGTCGACCGGGTCCAGGACGGCGAGCTCGGCCCCACGGGCATCGAGCGGCTCGACTCGTTCCGCGCGCTGCTCACGGGCATGGGCGAGCTGGACCCGGGCGCGGACTGACCTGCCCCTCTCCCTTCCTTTCGCCGCCATCGCAGTCGTTGCCGCTCCGACCGGTCTGCGAGCGGCAACGGGCGCGATCTCGCGGGGAAGGACGGCCGGGCCAGCCGCACCGTCGGTGCTCGGTAGGCTCGGCGCGTGGACCTCGCCGCCGACCTCGCGTTCGCCCGTTCCCTGGCCGACACGGCGGACGCGATCAGCCTCGCCCGCTTCCGGGCGGCCGACCTGCACGTCGACGTCAAGGCCGACCGCACGCACGTGACCGACGCCGACCAGGCGGTCGAGGCGGCCCTCCGCGAGCGGATCGCGGCCGAGCGCCCCGACGACACGTTCCTCGGCGAGGAGTCGACCGCCGCCGCTGGGACCACCGCGAGGAGTTCCGGACACCGGCAGTGGGTGATCGACCCGATCGACGGCACGGCGAACTACCTGCGCGGCGTGCCCGTGTGGGCGACGCTCATCGCCCTGGCCGTCGACGGCGTCCCCCGGGTCGGCGTCGTGTCCGCCCCCGCGATGGGCAAGCGGTGGTGGGGGGCGACGGGACTCGGGGCTTCCTCGTCGGAGGGTCCCCTGCGGGTGTCGGGAGTGGCGGAGCTGGCGGACGCCTCGGTGAGCTACCAGAGCCTCCAGGACTGGGACGAGGCCGGGCGGCTCGACGGCCTCCTGCGGTTGTCCCGGTCCGTCTGGCGGACCCGTGCCTACGGCGAGGCCTGGGCCTACATGATGGTCGCCGAGGGCACCCTCGACGTCGCGGGCGAGGGCGACCTGAAGCCGTGGGACATGGCGGCGATCGTCCCCGTGGTCGAGGAGGCGGGCGGGCGGTTCACGTCGCTCGACGGCGAGCCCGGCCCGTGGCACGGCACCGCCCTCGCGACGAACGGGCTCCTGCACGACGCGGTCGTGCGCACCATCCGCGGGTAGGCGCGACGACCCGGCGACGTCTCAGGCCTCCTGCGGCACGGGCGTCTCCTCGCCGCGCTTCTTCCGCGACACGAGGTCGACGATCGCGAGCGCGAGCACGAGCACGACGAGTCCGACGGTGAACGCCGTGCCTGCGCGGAACGCGTCGTGGTACGCCGTGAGGTCCCCCGCCTTCCGGTCCTCGCTCCGCACGATCCCGTAGAAGACGCTCGTGGCGACGGCCGTGCCGATCGCGGTGCCCACGCGCTGGCCGAGCTGCTGCATCGACCCCGCGACACCGGAGTGCTCGACGGGGACCTGCGCGAGCGTCAGAGTCTGGTTCGGCGACACGACGAGGCCACCGCCCGCGCCACCGATGAGGAACGCACCCGCCATCGCCCATGGCGTGACCGACGCGGGGGTCGTGGTCGCGGCGACGAGCAGCGCCACGAACCCGACGACCACCGCGCAGAGCCCCCAGACGACGAGCGCCCTGCCGATGCGGTTGACGAGGCGACCGCCGAACCACGCGCCCGCGGCGGCCGTGGCGGCGAACGGGATGCTCACCATGCCGGCGAACAGCGGCTCGAGGTGCAGGCCCTCCTGCAGGTACAGGGTCACCATGAGGAACGTCGCCGGCAGCGCCGCGAAGTACACCGCGGCGATGAGCAGGCCGTTCCGGTAGGACGACAGCCGGAACAGGTCGAAGTGCACGACCGGGGACCGTCCCGTGTGCGCGTAGTGCCGCTCCCACCAGACGAACAGGGCCCCGGACACCGCGGTGCCGACGAGTGCGAGCCACCGCAGGGGCGAGTCGCCCGTGCCCGAGGTGAGCACGAACGGCAGCATGAGCGTGACGACCGCGACGCCGAGCAGGACGATCCCGACGAGGTCGAGCTCGCGGTCGCGTGACGGGTCCTGGCGCTTCCGGGGCAGCAGGCGGACCGCGAAGTACAGGGCCGCGAGGCCGTACGGGACGTTGAGCCAGAAGATGTAGCGCCATCCGGTCTGTTCGCCGCCGAGGGCGATGAGCGCGCCGCCGATCGTCGGACCGAGCGCGGTGGAGATGCCCACCATCGCCCCGAAGATGCCGAACGCGCGCCCGCGCTCCTCCCCACGGAACAGCTGCTGCACCAGGCCGATCACCTGGGGCATCTGCGTCCCCGCGGCGAAGCCCTGCAGGATCCGCGTGACGACGAGCACCTGGATGGACGGCGCGATCGCGCACAACAGGCTGGCGGTCGTGAACGCGATCAGGCCGACCACGAACATGAGCCGGCGGCTCCGGAGGTCACCGAGGCGCCCGGCCGGGACGAGCGCCAGGCCGAACGCCAGTGCGTAGCCGGCGACGATGAGCTGCAGCTCCGAGTTCGACGCGCCGAGCGACCGCTGGATCGACGGCAGCGCGACGTTCACCGTCGACAGGTCGATGATCGTGATCCCGGCGACCGCGATGCACACCGCGAACGCGTGCCACCGCTGCCGGTCGCGCTCGGTGTCCTGGTCGCCGGCGTCGGATCGGGAGGTCGTCGTCACCCGTCTCGTCTACTCCCCGTCGA
Organism: Curtobacterium sp. MCBD17_035; assembly: GCF_003234815.2. NCBI lineage: Bacteria > Bacillati > Actinomycetota > Actinomycetes > Micrococcales > Microbacteriaceae > Curtobacterium > Curtobacterium sp. MCBD17_035. The sequence goes on from NZ_CP126279.1 coordinate 2,032,423, forward strand.
CGCCGTGGTCGCCGAGCGGACGTCCCCCATGCCGGCGCGCGTCTGCCACCGCGGCTCCACCAGGAGCGCCGATCGGCGGCGGCCGGGGGTCGCCCCCCCCCCCCCGCGTTCCCAGGCTCGACATCGGCCGGGTGCGCGAAGATCCCCGGGTGCCGTCCTCCGCGCTCCTGGTCGCCCTGCTCGTCGGGGCGGCGCTGCCCTTCGTGCCCGCCGTCGGACGCGTCGCCCGGATCGCCACGACCATCGTGCACGAGGTCGGCCACTGCGTCGTCGTCGTGCCGTTCGGCGGCCGCATCCGCCGGATCGACCTCCACGCGGACGGCTCGGGAGAGGCATGGGTCGACCTCGGTCGCGTCCCCCGCGCCGCGCGGTGGGCGGTCCGGCTCGGCAACCTCTACGCCGGGTACTCGGCACCGCTCTGGGCCGGGGCCCTGCTCGTGATCGGGTCCGTGCACGCCGACCGCGTGCTCACGACTGCCGTCCTCGGCGTCGCCGCCGTGGTCGCCGTCCTGTTCGTCCGGAACGCCTTCGGCGTCCTGGTCGTCGTCGGGTTCGCGGCCGTCGCCGTCTGGGTCGCGGTGCGTCCCTCGGAGTGGACCGTGCTCGTCGTCACTGCGATCGGCGCGCTGTTCGTCGTCGACGGTGTGCGGTCGGTCGTGCGGGTGGCCGGCTGGATCGCCACCGGCGCTCCGGTCCGGACGGACTTCCACATCGTCGCGAGCGAGTACCGGCTCCCCGCAGCGGTCTGGTACGTCCTGTTCGTGCTCGTGGAACTCGGCGTCGTCTGGCTGGCGCGTGCCCCGCTCGGCGCGGTCGTCGACACGGTCGCGGTCGGTCTGCGGACGCTCGTCGTGGGGGTGGTGCCGTAACCGGACGACGCCGGTCGTGCCTCCCGGCTCCGGCAGTGGGAGGATCGCCCGATGGGCGCAGGTGCGCCGGCAGAGGCAGAGAGAGGTGGGACGTGCCCGAGAGCGACACGGCGACGGCGGGGTTCGGGTTCAGCACCGAGCAGGTGCACGGCGGGGTCGTGCCCGACTCGGCGCACGGCGCGCGGATCACCCCGATCCACATGTCGTCCGGCTTCCTGTTCGACGACTTCGGGCAGGCGCGCGACCGGTTCGCCGGCGACGACGCCGGGTACACGTACACACGGCTCGGCAACCCGACGAACGCATCGCTCGAGCGCCGCGTCGCCGTCCTCGAGCGCGGGGTCGAGGCGATCCTCGTCGGCAGCGGACAGGCCGCGGTGACCGTGGCGCTCCTCGGTCTGCTGCAGGCCGGCGACCACGTCGTGTCGGCGTCGAGCATCTACGAGGGCACCCGCGGCCTCCTGCTGCAGAACCTCGGACGACTCGGGATCAGCGTGGACTTCGTGGACGACGCCCGTGACCCGGACGCCTGGCGGGCGCTGATCCGCCCCGAGACGCGGCTCCTGTTCGGCGAGTCGATCCCGAACCCGAAGAACGACGTCCTCGACATCGCGATGGTCGCCACGGTGGCGCACGAGCACGGCGTACCGCTGGTCGTCGACAACACACTCGCCACGCCGTACCTCGTCCGGCCGCTCGAGCACGGCGCGGACATCGTGGTGCACTCCGCGTCGAAGTTCCTGGCGGGACACGGCTCCGCCATCGGTGGGGTCGTCGTCGACGGCGGTCGCTTCGACTGGGCTGCCACGGGCGGCCGGTTCCCCCATCTGACCGAACCGGACCGCGCGCTCGGCGGCCGGAGCCACGTCGACCGCCACGGGCACCGGGCGTTCGTCGTGTACGCACGCGACGTCGTCGCCGCACGGCTCGGCCCCACCCCCTCGCCCTTCAACGCGTTCCTCATCCAGCAGGGCGTCGAGACGCTCTCGCTGCGCATGGAGCGCCACGGCGCGAACGCGCTGACGATCGCCCGGTGGCTCGACGCGCAGCCCGAGGTCGCGAACGTGGACCACGCGGGGCTGGAGTCCAACCCCTACCACGACCTCGCGACGCGCTACCTGCCGCGTGGGGCCGGTTCGGTGTTCGCCTTCTCGCTCGCGGGCGGACGGGACGCCGCCCAGCGGTTCGTCGACGCACTCGGCCTGTTCAGTCGCATGACGCACCTCGGCGACGTCCGGTCACTCATCCTGCATCCGGCGTCGACGACGCATGCCCAGCGGACGCCCGAGGAACGCGCCGCAACCGGCATCGACGAGGGCCTGCTGCGCGTCTCGGTCGGCATCGAGGACGTCGAGGACCTGATCCGCGACCTCGAGCGCGGCTTGGCGGCGGTCCGGTCCGCCGAGGGGCCGGGGGTCGGTCTGCCCGCCGACGGTCCGGGAGGCCCGACACCGGTCGCGGAGACCGCGACCGTGGACGAAGACGTCCGGTCCGGCGAGTTCGGCGCTCCCCACATCGTGCTCGAGGAGATCTGATGCCACGGATGCAGCACTTCGGGTGGTTCTTCGCCCGCGGGTTCGGCCCGCAGGGGTGGGGTCGGCCCGACTGGGACTGGGGGTACGACTGGACCCGTCCGGACCTGTACCAGCAGTCCGTCCGGACACTCGAACAGGCCGGCCTCGACCTCGTCATCGCCGAGGACGCGATCTCGCTCGGCAACCCGTCGACCCTCGACCTGCGCGTCCGGCAGACGTACGGCGGCCCGAAGCACGATCCGCTCCTGCTCGCGCCGTACCTCTTCGCAGCGACGCAACACATCGGCGTCGTGCCGACCGTCAACGCGGGCATCACCCCGCCGTACCTCGCGGCACGACAGGCGTCGACCCTGGCGCACCTGTCGGGCGGTCGGTTCGGGCTCAACGTCGTCACCGACGTCGGGAGCGCGCGGCACGTCGGCGCCGCGCCGCTGCCCCATGACGCCGCGTACGACCGCGCCGAGGAGTGGCTCGGCGTCATCCGGCACCTGTGGCACAGCTGGGGCGAGGACGCCGTCGTGGCCGACACCGACACGTGGCACTTCGCCGACGGCGAGCGCACCGACGGCTCACGGCGTCAGGGCACGTACTTCGACGTCACCGGCCCCCTCAACGCGCTCCCGCTCGCGGACGACCCGGTCATCGTCTCGCCGGGTGGCTCAGGCCGTGGGCTCGCGTTCGCGGGCACCCACTCCGACGTGCAGCTCGCCCTCGCCCCGCTCGACGCCGCCACCGTGCGTGGGTACCGGTCCCGCATCGCCGAGGCGTCCGCCGCTGCGGGCCGGGCGCCGGGTGCTGTCCGGACGATGTTCGTCGTGAAGCCGGAGATCGTGTCCTCGGCGGCCGAGGCCGACCGGCTCGTCGACGCCTCGCGGCACCCGAGCGACGAGGACCTGCTCGTCGTCGCGATGGGCCAGTCGAGCGACCTCGAGACGGACCTCACGACGCTCGACCTCGACGCACCCCTGCCCGCGGGACTGTTCGGCGACCACGTCTCCGCGGGCACGATCCGCGGTCTCGTCGGCGACACCCCGGACGCCCCGCTCCGCGCGCTCCTGACCCGCAAGGCACGGAAGGGCCGGCTCGCGGACCGCACCGGCTTCGTCGGCACGGCGGAGGAGTTCGCCGACTTCGCCGAGGAGCTCGGCGACGACGCCGACAACGACGGCTTCATCCTCTCCGGAGACCTCCACCCCGTCGCGGTCACGCGGATGCTCGCGGACCTCGTCCCGGTCCTCCGTCGCCGCGGTCTGCTCCGTCGCGAGTTCGGTGACGGCGGCCTCCGGGCCAACCTCGCCGACTTCTGACGCTCGACCGCGCCGCGATCACGGGTCCGGGAGCGACGAACGGGAGGCGGTGCGCACGTCGTGCGCACCGCCTCCCGTTCGAAGTGAGCGGAGACCGCGATCAATGGGTGGGCACGGCGTCGACGACGCTGGTCTCCTCGGTCTCGCGGACGTCCTCGGCGGTGCGGAGGATCTCCTCACGGCTCGAGGCGCTGTTCACGGCCCAGTAGTAGATCACGATCGAGAACACCGCGGTGACCGCGATGTCCCACCAGAGCGGGAACCACGGGTGCTTCAGCGGACCGAAGTCGCTGAGGAACACGATGAGACCCATGCCGATGAGGTACGGGAACAGCCACTGCGCGGCCCGCCAGTCCCAGCGCGGCTGGACCGCACGGTTCCCACCGAGCACCCGGTTCAGGATGATGATGACGAAGCCGAGCGCCACCGCGATCCCGAGCTTCCAGTCCGTGGACCAGCCCGTCCACAGGATGATGAGGTTCGCGACGATGAACGACAGGGGTGCGAGGACGCTGGCGGCCGGCAGCCGGTAGGGGCGCTCGGCGTCCGGGATCCGCTTGCGGAACGCACCGAGCGCGAGCGGGGCACCGCCGTACATGAGGACCGAGGCGCTCGTGATGAGGCCGACGAGCGACTGCCAGGACGGGAACGGCAGGAAGCACACGACGCCGATGACGAAGGCGAAGATGAGGCCGAACCATGGCACCGCGCCCTTCGTGATCCACTCGAACGCCCGCGGGAAGTACCCGTTCTTGCTGAGGCCGTACGAGACACGCGACGACGCCGTGACGTAGATGAGGCCGGTGCCACCGGGCGAGATGACCGCGTCGATGTAGATGATGACCGCGAGCCAGGTGATCCCGGCGCCCATGGCGATGTCCGCGAACGGGCCGGTGAACTTCGTGTAGGCACCGGACAGCCAGGTGTGGCCGATCTCGGACGGGTTGAGCGCACCGAGGAAGAAGATCTGGAGCAGCAGGTAGATCACGAGGCCGATGACGACCGAGCCGATGACCGCGCGCGGGATGTCACGCTTCGGGTTGCTCGACTCACCCGCGAGCTGGTCGGCCTGCTCGAACCCGAGCAACGAGAAGATGATGCCCGAGGTCGAGACCGCGGCGAGGATGCCCTTCGCACCCTCGGGAGCGAACCCGTCGGCGGCCGTGAAGTTGCTGCCGTGGAACCCGGAGAACCCGAGCACGATGATGACGAGGACGGGGATGCCGACCTTCCACCAGGTCGCCGCGGAGTTCGTGTTCGCGAGGATCTTGACGCTGAACAGGTTGATCACGGTGAGGATCAGCATGAGGAAGATCGCGACGGCGATGCCCGAGCCCGTGAGGACGCCCGTCGATGGCGTGACGAAGGTCTGCGCCCACTTCCAGTGCTGCGCGTAGTTGATCATCGCCTCGACCTCGATCGGGGCGACCGTCGCGGCCTGCAGCCACGAGAACCAACCGAACGACGCGCCGGCGACGCCACCGAACGCGATGTGCGGGAAGCGAGCCGTGCCTCCGGCGATCGGGAACATGCCGCCGAGCTCGGCGTGGACGAGTGCGAGCACGAGGATCGCGACACCGCCGATCGCCCACGAGATGATCGCCGAGGGACCAGCTGCCTCGAGGGCATGCTGGGAACCGAAGAGCCACCCGGAACCGATGATCGATCCGGTCGAGGCCCAGATGAGCCCGATGAAGCCGACGTTGCGCTTGAGTCCGGTGTCCGGCGGCGTCGTCGTGGTGGTGGTCGTAGCCAAAGTCGCTCCTGTGTCGGATTGCTGAGGACTATGCGACTCTTCCACCATCCGCACCCGGGGAACGTTCAGGCAACGCGATCGGAACACAGCCGTAACCGGATGGAAACACGGCGCCTGTACGATCCCACAGGTTCACTGGCCTTTCTTCGACCCGCCCTTCTTCGGCCCGCCCTTCTTCGACCGGTCCTTTTTCGCCGACGGGTCCTTCCGCTTCGACTTGTCCTTCTGCTTCGACTTGTCCTTCTGCTTCGACTTGTCCTTCTGCTTCGACCGGTCCTTCTGCTTCGACCGGTCCTTCTGCTTCGACTCGTCCCTCTTCTTCGAGGCGTCCCTCTTCAACCGGTCGGGCTGCTGCGCGGGAGCGATGCTCGGCTCGCCCGAAGGCGGCGTGGGGAGCGGCGGGGCCTCGGTCACCGCGACCTGCGGCACGACTCCCACGACGACGGGCGCGTCCGCCATGAGCGCCGCCTCGTCCGGTGTCTCGGCGACGACCACCGCGTCCCCCGGTTCGGGCACGTCGTCGACCACGTGCCCCTCGACCGCCGGGGCAGCGGGGTCGACCACGCGCTCGACGACGACCATCGCACCGTCCTCCGCCAACCGGACGAGCGCGCTCGCGGCCCGGACGCGTGCGGTCAGACGCCCGGCAACCACGTCGGTGCGGGCGTCCTCGAGGAACCGGCGAAGCGCCCGCTCGGCAACACTCCGACCGCGCGGCGCACTGCGATCGAGGCGGTCGAGCTCGCCGACGACTCCCGCGGCACCGTCGACCCGCTCCCCTGCGGCGGTCGCGATCGCCGACGCGACGACCACCGCCGCCCGCTCGACGGCCGAGGACCGGTCATCGAGCACGAGCACCATCTCGAAGCCGTTCGCGGTGCTCACGGTCTCGACCCGCACCGGGTCGCTGCCACGACCACGCAGGACGAGACGCGCCTCCGGCGTGGGCAGCCAGCGGACGACCGCGGCGAGCGTGGCGACGGCCTGCACGGTCCGCTCGTAGTCGGACAGCCCGAGCCGCTCCCGAGCGGCGAGCCGGACCCGGATCGCGATCTCCTGCACGTGCGTCCTCCCGTCGACGGGCCACCCGCACCGCGGGACCCTCGTGTGAGCGAGCGGACCGGCGTCCGCCGACCCGACGCCGACGGTACCGACGGGAGGCGCTCGATCGATCGTGCTACGCAGGCAGCCCACAGGAACCCGGCCTCGCAGGTACCCAGGCCGGGAGTACCTGGGTCTCCGAGCACCGATGAGCCCCGGAGAACCGCCGGGCCCCGGAGAACCGCCGGGCGCCGGAGAACCGCTGGGTGCTGGAGATGGGGGCGCTGAAATGTCCGAGGCCGCACCGGCGCCCGCGGAGCGGAACCGGTGCGGCCTCGGACGACCACGTGTGTGACAGTGACCCCGCGGATCGATCCGCAGTGGTGGAGATGGGGGGAATTGAACCCCCGTCCATCGCTGTGATTCGACGTCTTCTACGGGCGTAGCCAGATGAGGCGTTCTGCTCGACTCCGTCCTTTGCTACTGGCTTCTAGGACGACGAGCCCAGCCCGGATGCAAGTCCCGCGTGACCTCCGGACGGAATCACGCAGCGAGTCCCCTGGATGACGCCGGACACGGGATAGGGAACGATCACCCGGCCGACGGACTTCATGTGGCTCTACTGCTTACGCAGCGAGAGCGAAGTCAGTGCGCTTGGAATTGGCACTTGTTGTTTTCCACGGATCGTTGACGAGATGACCGTGGATCCTCGGCCCGCTTCCCGTCGGCACGCAGGCGATGTCGAAACCGATCATCCCCATGACGGAGGGCCACTGTCACACTGTGGAGTTGTCAGCGCCGCGTGAGCGGCACCACACGCCTCGTGGTGGAGGCGGTTGCCCAGTCTAGCGCGCTCACACCGGACCCTGCCAGGCCAGCACGGTCCTCCCGGGTCCGCCCGGGGCGAACGGCGCCGGAGCGAACGGCTCGGGAGGCCCGCCCCGTCACTCCCCGAGGTGCCCGCGCGTCGAGATCGCGCGCTCGGCCTCACGGCGGTCCTGGCGCTCACGCAGCGCCTGCCGCTTGTCGTACTCGCGCTTGCCCTTCGCCACGGCGATCTCGACCTTGGCCCGGCCATCCGAGAAGTAGATCTGCAGGGGGACGAGCGTGTACCCGCCCTCCTTCGTCTTGTGGCTGATCTTGACGATCTGCTGCTTGTGGAGGAGCAGCTTGCGCTTGCGGCGGGGCGCGTGGTTGTTCCAGGTGCCCTCGGTGTACTCGGGGATGTGCACGGCGTCGAGCCAGGCCTCACCGCCGTCGATGAAGGCGTACCCGTCGACGAGCGAGGCCCGGCCCTGTCGCAGCGACTTCACCTCGGTGCCCGACAGCACGATGCCGGCCTCGTACGTGTCCTCGATGAGGTAGTCGTGCCGCGCGCGCCGGTTCGTCGCGACGACCTTCTCCCCGCGTTCCTTCGGCATGTCGAGTCCTCTCCGCCGGCCACCGGTGTGTGGCGGCCGCCCAGTCTACCCAACCGGTGTCGACCACCCACGCTTCCCGAACGACAGCCGCAGCAGCGCGCGGGAAGGTCAGACCTTGAGGTACCGCCGGATCGCGACGCTCGCGGACAGCGCCGCCAGGATGCCGCCGATGACCACCACCGCTGGCACCACCAGCACCGTCTCGCTCATGCCGATGAACGGCGTGCCCGTGAACCGCGTCGCGAGGTAGCCACGCACGAAGAACCAGACGACGGCGACGATCGCTCCCCCGGCGAGGACCGCCCCGATGAGCGAGGCGATCACCCCCTCGAGGATGAACGGTGTCTGGATGAACCGGTTCGACGCACCGACCAGCCGCATGATGCCGAGCTCTCGACGTCGCGAGAACGCCGACAACCGGATGGTCGTCGCGATGAGGAGCACCGCGGCCACGAGCATGAGGGCCGCGATGCCGACCGCCGTGTACGACGACGCGTTGAGCACCGAGAAGATCGGCTGCAGGTACCCCCGCTGGTCGACGACGCTCTGCACCCCTGCGAGCTTCGACAGGCTCTCGATGAGCACGTCGGACTGTGACGGGTCCTTGAGGTTCACCCAGAAGGTCTCGTTGAGGTACTGCGGCTTGACGAACTCGGTCGCCGGGGAGTCCTTGAACTGCGACTTGAAGCGTGTGTACGCCTGGTCCTGCGTCTCGAAGTAGGTCTTCTGGATGAACGGCTTGAGCGTCGACGAACGGAGCTGCTCCTCGACCTGCTGACGCTGGTCGGCCGTCGCCTTGGCCCCGGTGCAGTTCCCCGTCGTGTCCGTGTCGGTGCACAGGTACACGGCGACCTGCGCCCGGTCGTACCAGTACCCCTTCATCTGGGTGATCTGCATCTGCAGCAGGATCGCGGTGCCGACGAACGTCAGCGAGATGAACGTCACGAGCACGACCGACACGACCATGGACGCGTTGCGGCGGAGGCCGGAGCCGACCTCCGACATGACGAGCCCGAGCCTCATCGGACCATCCCCGGCAGCGTCTGGATGCCCGTGGTGGTCGACACCGGCTGCTGCCGCACGATCGGCACCGCCTGCGTCTGGTAGCCACCGGACTGCTCGTCGCGGAGCACGTTGCCCGCCGACAGCTCGATCACGCGACGCTGCATCTGGTTCACGATGCCGGCGTCGTGCGTCGCCATGAGCACGGTGGTCCCGCCCTGGTTGATGCGCTCGAGCAGGGCCATGATGCCCGCCGAGGTCGTCGGGTCGAGGTTGCCCGTGGGCTCGTCCGCGAGCAGGATCGCGGGCTTGTTCACGACCGCACGGGCGATCGCGACGCGCTGCTGCTCACCACCGGAGAGCTCGTGCGGCAGGCGGTTCGCCTTGCCCGACAGTCCGACCATCTTGAGCACGTCCGGCACGGCCTCGCCGATGAACCCCTTGCTCTTGCCGATCACCTGCAGCGTGAACGCCACGTTGTCGAAGACGTTCTTGTTGGGCAGCAGCCGGAAGTCCTGGAACACCACCCCGAGGTTGCGGCGGAAGTAGGGGACCTTGCGCGATGACAGGGAGCCGAGCCGCTGCCCGAGGACGTGGATCTGACCCTTGGTGGGGCGCTCCTCCTTGAGGACGAGCCGCAGGAAGCTGGACTTGCCGGAGCCGGAGGCCCCGACGAGGAACACGAACTCGCCCTTGAGGATCTCGAGAGTGAGGTCGTTGAGCGCCGGATTCGGGTTGCCCGAATACACCTTGGTGACCTGGTCGAATCTGATCATGACCCGATCAGGGTAGGTGCCGTTCCTCGGAACGCAAGTCAGGCGCGCGGTTCGCGGCCGGGAGGGACGGGGCCGGTCCCGGCGCCGTCGTCACGGGCTCCTCAGGCGGCGACGCGCAACGCTGGCGCGTTGCCTGTCAGGCGTCGCCGCGCTTGCGCCACCGGATCCCGGCGTTGAGGAAGCCGTCGAGGTCGCCGTCGAACACGGCACTCGGGTTGTTGACCTCGTACTCACTCCGGAGGTCCTTGACCATCTGGTACGGCGCGAGCACGTACGAGCGGATCTGGTCCCCCCAGCTCGCCGTGATGTTCCCGGCGAGCTCCTTCTTCTTCGCGTTCTCCTCTTCCTTCTTGAGGAGCAGGAGGCGCGACTGCAGCACGCGCATCGCCGCGGCGCGGTTCTGGATCTGGGACTTCTCGTTCTGCATCGAGACGACGGTGCCGGTCGGGATGTGCGTCAGGCGGACGGCGGAGTCCGTCGTGTTCACCGACTGTCCACCCGGGCCGGAGGACCGGAACACGTCGACCCGGATGTCGTTCTCGGGGATGTCGATGGCCTCGGTCTCCTCCATGAGCGGGATGACCTCGACCGCGGCGAAGGACGTCTGGCGCTTGCCTGCGGCGCCGAACGGCGACATCCGGACGAGGCGGTGGGTGCCGGCCTCGACCGACAGGTTGCCGAACGCGTACGGGGCGTCGACCTCGAACGTCGCGGACTTGATCCCGGCCTCTTCCGCGTAGCTGGTGTCCATCACCTGGACCGGGAACCCGTGCTGCTCGGCGTACCGGAGGTACATGCGCAGGAGCATCTCGGCGAAGTCCGCGGCATCGACACCGCCCGCGCCGGCGCGGATCGTGATGACGGCCGGGCGTGCGTCGTACTCGCCGTCGAGGAGCGTCTGCACCTCGAGCTCGCCCATCGTCCGCGAGAGGGCGGTCAGCTCGTCGCGGGCCTCCTGCGCGCTCTCCTCGTCCTCGGCCTCGTTCGCCATGTCGACGAGGACCTCGAGGTCGTCGAGGCGCTGCTCGGTCTCGGTGATCTTCTTGAGCTCGGCCTGCCGGTGGCTCAACGCGCTCGTCACCTGCTGCGCGTGCGCGGTGTCGTCCCACAGATCAGGCGCGCCGGCCTGCTCGCTCAGCTCGGCGATCTCACGCTCGAGGCGGTCCACGTCGACCACCGAGCGGATGTTCCCGAACGTCTCGCGGAGGGCGGAGATCTGCTCGCTGATGTCCAGTTCGACCATGATCGACAAGCCTACCGGCCCAGCCGCCACCGTCCCCGCGGCCGGGGTCGGCAGTGGAGCATGCGCGGCGGCACCGTCCGCGCCACCGTCGTCCCGGCTGGCGGCCTCAGCGGGCGCCGATGGCGGGCGCGTGTCCGGCCATGCCCGCGCGGGTGGCTCGTCGGACCGCGTCGGGCAGTGCATCGAGGAACGCGGCCACGTCGTCCGCCGTGCTCGTGTGCCCGAGGGTGATCCGCAGCGCGCCGCGAGCGGTCTCCTCGGACAGACCCATGGCGAGCAGGACGTGCGAGGGCTCGGGCACCCCGGCCTGGCACGCCGACCCCGTCGAGACCGCGACGCCTGCCGCGTCGAGCAGGAACAGCAGGGAGTCCCCCTCGCACCCCGGGAACGTGAAGTGCGCGTTCCCCGGCAAGCGGTCCACCGGGTCGCCGCGCAGCACCGCGGTCGGGACGCGCTCCGCGACCCCGGCGACGAGCGCCTGCCGGAGCGGCGTGAGGTCCGGGTGGGGCGCCGACGCGGCGACGCCGAACGCCGCGGCCGCCGCCGCGTCCTGCGTCCCGGACCGGACCTGCCGCTGCTGCCCACCACCGTGGAGGAGCGGCTCGACCACGGCGGTCCGCGACAGGACGAGCGCACCGATCCCGACGGGGCCGCCGATCTTGTGCGCCGAGACGCTCATGGCGTCGACACCGCTGCTGTGGAAGTCGACGGGCACCTGGCCGAACGCCGAGACCGCGTCACAGTGGACGGGCACGCCCGCCGCGTGCGCCAGGCGGACGACGTCGGCCACGGGCTGGATCGTGCCGACCTCGTTGTTGGCCCACAGGAACGTGACCAGGGCGACGTCCGCGGGATCGGCGAGCGCCGCCTCCAGGGCGACGAGGTCGAGGCGACCCCGCTCGTCGAGCGGGACCACGTCGACGACCGCGCCCTCGTGCCGGGCGAGCCACTCGACGGTGTCGACGGTCGCGTGGTGCTCCCCGGCGGGTACCACGACGCGTGGTCGACGGGCGTCGCGCTGCCGGGCCCAGTACAGGCCCTTCACGCCGAGGTTGACGCTCTCCGTGCCACCCGAGGTGAAGACGACCTCGACCGGATCGGCGCCGAGCGAGCGGGCGACCCGTTCCCGGCCGGTCTCGAGCGTCGTGCGCGCCCCCTGGCCTGCGCTGTGGATGGACGCGGGATTGCCGACCACCGACAGCGCACGCGTGTACTCGGCGAGCGCGGCGGGCAGCATCGGCGTCGTCGCAGCGTGGTCGAGGTAGACCGGCACGGTGCCTCCCGGGTGGTGCGTCCTCGCGCCCCCGGCCGTGGGCGCCTCCACAGGGTACGCCGGTCGCTCGCTAGCCTTGATCGGGTGCAGACCGTCGACATCGTGCCCGAGCCGGGGCTCCGTCCCGACGCTGACGGCGCGTCGTTCGCCGTCCGTTCCGCCACCGCGACCGCGGTGACCCTCGTGGTCGACGCCTCCGCGTCCCACGGTCCGATCCGCGTCCCCCTGCAGCGCGACGGCGACGTCTGGACCGGCCGCGCCGACGGCGCCCGTGTGGGCGACACCTACCACCTGCTCGCGGACGGACCACGGGGTGCGCGCGACGACTTCGACCCCCTCCGTCCGCTGCTCGACCCGTACGCGCGCGGGATCGAGCCGGCCGGCGACGGCTGGACCTCGGTCGTGGTGGACGAGGGCTTCGACTGGGGCGGCGTGCCGAAGCCGGGCACGCCCGTCGACCGGACCGTCCTGTACGAGGCACACGTCCGCACCCTGACCGCCGGCAACCCGGCCGTGCCCGAGCACCTGCGCGGCACCTATGCGGGACTGGCGCACGAGAGCACGATCGCCCACCTCCGGCGGCTCGGGGTGACCGCGGTCGAGCTCCTGCCCGTGCACGCCTTCCGCTCCGAGGAGTGGCTCCGGCGAGCCGGGCGCGAGAACGCCTGGGGGTACAACACGCTCGGGTTCCACGCCCCGCACGCGCCCTACGCGTCGGCGAGCGCCCGGGCGGCCGGGGCGACCGCGGTGCTGCGCGAGTTCAAGGGCATGGTCCGGCTCCTGCACGAAGCCGGCATCGAGGTCGTGCTCGACGTCGTCTACAACCACACGGCGGAAGAGGGCCTCGGCGGCCCGACGTCCGGACTGCGCGGGCTCGACGGGGCGACGGCGTACCGCTGGGCGGAGGAACCAGCGGCGGGCGCCGAGCGGTACTTCGACACCTCCGGATGCGGCAACACCCTGGACACGTCCCAGCCGGCGATCGCGGACCTCGTCGTCGACAGCCTGCGGTACTGGGCACGTGAGGTCCAGGTCGACGGGTTCCGGTTCGACCTCATGGCGGCCCTGGCACGGGACGCCCACCACCGGTTCGACCCGGCACACCCGCTCCTGCAACGCCTGCGCGACGACCCGCTCCTGCAGGACGTCAAGCTCATCGCCGAGCCCTGGGACGTGGGGCCGGACGGGTGGCGGACGGGTGCCTTCGGCCCGCGCATCGCCGAGTGGAACGACGGCTTCCGCGACACGGTCCGGCAGTTCTGGCTCACCGACATCGCCCGGGAGCGCCGCGACGGCAGCCCGATGACGGGCATCGGTGCCCTCGCGGGTGTGCTCGCCGGGTCCCGTCACGTCTTCGGCGCGGACCGTGGCCCCACGGCGGCGGTGAACTTCGTCACGGCGCACGACGGCTTCACGATGCGTGACCTCGTGTCGTACGACCACAAGCACAACGAGGCGAACGGCGAGGACAACCGCGACGGCACGGACGACAACCGCTCGTTCAACCACGGCGTGGAGGGGCCGACCGACGACCGCGGGGTCCGTGCCGCACGGCAACGGTCCCTCCGGAACCTCATGGGCACGCTGCTGCTGTCCGCGGGCGTGCCGATGATCACCGCCGGCGACGAACGAGGTCGGACCCAGCACGGCAACAACAACCCGTACGCCATCACGGACGCGTCGATGTGGGTCGACTGGAGCCCGGACCCGGACGTCGAGTGGATGGTCGAGCAGACCGCGGCCCTCGTGCGTCTCCGGGCGGCGCACCCGGCCCTCCGGCCGTCGCGCTTCGGCACCGACGGCGCCGACACGCCCTCGGCGACCAGGATGACCTGGTACGCGACCGACGGCACCCCGATGACGGACGACCGATGGGACGAGCCGACGCACCGGGCGCTGCAGTACTTCGCCGAGTCGACGCCCGAGGACGAACCGGACGACCGCGTGCTCGTGATCGTCCACGGCAGTGGACGCACCCGCGACATGACCCTCCCGGCGCACGGCGACGTCGACGCCTACCGCCTGGTCTGGTCGAGCGAGAAGCACCGCGACCACGAGCGGCACCGGTCCGTCGGCGCGGTGTTCACTGCCTACGGACCGGGCATCCACGTGTTCGAGATCGTCTGAGCGTCGCCCGCGCCAGGGCCCGCGGCGGACCCGCCCGCGGTCCTCCGAGTACGGTCGAACCGTGGCCACTGCAGACCGACCCGTCATCGGGCGCATCCCCATCACCGCGATCGAACCCTCGACGCCGAACGGCTTCCCGAGCAAGGCGTTCGACTCCGAGGTCGTCACCTTCGCCGCGACCGTGTTCCGAGAGGGCCACGGCGTCATCGGGGCGGACCTCGCGCTCGAGCGCCCCGACGGCGCCGTCCGGGCGGTGCCGATGGCACTCGTCGGCGAGGGCACCGACCGCTACGCCGCGACCGTGCAGGTCGACTCGGTCGGTCTCTGGACCTGGCACGTCGAGTCCTACGCCGACGACTGGGCGACGTGGATCCACGCGGCACGGTTGAAGATCGCCGCGGGCGTCGACACCGAGGCGACCCTGCTGGACGGCGCGGTGCTGCTCGACCGACTCGCCGACGAGGCCGAGTCGACCGCGGCCGCCGACGCGGCCGCCGTGATGCGCGACACGGACCGCTCCCCCGCCGCACGCCTGGCCGCCGCCGACGACCCGCGCGTGACCGCCGCGCTCGTGGACGCACCGCTCACCTCGCTCCGCACGACCTCCGCGACGCAGGAGCTCGACGTCGAGCGCACCCGCGCCGGCGTCGGGGCCTGGTACGAGTTCTTCCCGCGCAGCGAGGGCGCGCGCCGACAGGCCGACGGCACATGGCGGAGCGGGACGTTCCGCACTGCCGCGCGCCGCCTCCCGGGAGTGGCGCGCATGGGGTTCGACGTGATCTACCTCCCCCCGATCCACCCGATCGGCGTCACCGCACGCAAGGGGCCGAACAACACGCTGCACGCCGGCCCGGCGGACCCGGGCAGTCCCTGGGCGATCGGCAGTGCCGACGGTGGACACGACGCGATCCACCCCGACCTCGGCAACGAGGAGGACTTCCGCTCCTTCGTGGAGACAGCGAAGAACACGGGCATGGAGGTCGCGCTCGACTTCGCGCTCCAGTGCTCGCCGGACCACCCGTGGGTCACCGAGCACCCCGACTGGTTCACGCAGCGCGCCGACGGCTCGATCGCGACCGCGGAGAACCCGCCGAAGCGCTACCAGGACATCTACCCGATCCAGTTCGACACCGACCCCGAGGGCATCGTCACCGAGGTCCTCCGTGTCCTCCGGCACTGGATCTCGTTCGGCGTCGGCATCTTCCGTGTCGACAACCCGCACACGAAGCCGCTGTGGTTCTGGGAGCGCGTGATCCGCGAGATCCGCACGGAGAACCCGGAGATCGTGTTCCTCGCCGAGGCGTTCACGCGTCCGCCGATGATGCGCGCGCTCGCCGAGGCCGGGTTCACGCAGTCCTACACGTACTTCACGTGGCGCAACACCAAGGAGGAGATCGAGTCCTACCTGGACGAGCTCGCGCACGAGACGAGCGCCTACCTCCGGCCGAACCTGTTCGTGAACACCCCGGACATCCTCTCGGAGTACCTGCAGTTCGGCGGGCGCGCGGGCTACAAGGTGCGGGCCGCGCTCGCGGCGACGGGTGCCGCCACCTGGGGCATGTACGCCGGCTACGAGCTGTTCGAGGACGTCGCCCGGCCGGGCAGCGAGGAGAACATCGACAACGAGAAGTACGAGTACAAGCCCCGGGACTTCGGTGCCGCCGAGGCCGCCGGAGCATCGCTCGCGCCGTACGTGACGATGCTCAACCGCTTCCGGTCCGCCCACCCCGCGCTGCGTCAGCTCCGCAACCTGCACGTGCACCACACCGACAACGACGCGATCGTCGCCTACTCGAAGCACCTGCCCGGCACGTACACCCGGTCGGGCCGCTCGGACACCGTCATCGTCGTCGCGAACGTCGACCCGCACTCGGCCCGCGAGGCGACCGTGTTCCTCGACCTCGCCGCGCTCGGGCTCCCGACCGACAGGCTGTTCGACGTGCGCGACGTCGTCACCGGCGCCCGCTGGACCTGGGGCGCCGCCAACTACGTGCGCCTGGACGCCTTCCAGGAACCCGTGCACCTGCTCGTCGTGGAGGGACCACACCGATGACCGAGACCACCGAACCCACGCGCGAGCCCGACGAGGACCGCCCCGCACGGCGTTCGACCTTCGTCCCGACGGCGTCGGCGCCCCGTGACGAACCGAACACGTCCGCGCCCGGCGAGGACCTGCCCGGCGCGCCCGCGACGGCCGCCGAGGCCCCGGACCGCTCGGTCGCCGAGGCCGACACGCTCGCCGGCCACGGGGCGAGTGCCACGACCGACGACACGGACGCCGCGGCCACGGCGACCGACGCAATCGTCCCCGCGGGCGCGACGACGCCGGGTGCGACCAGGACGGACACCCGGGTCGAGCCGACGGGCGCGGGCACGGCCTCCCGGCCGACCGACACCGATGTCGACACAGACGCCGCCGGAGCGAGGACCGATGTCGCACCGGCCGCGGAGCCGGTCCCCGGCACCGTCGATGAGTGGCTCCTGCAGCAGGTCGCCGAGGGCCGATGGTCGCAGCCCCACGACGTCCTCGGCCCGCACCCGGTCGACGGCGGTACGAGTGTGCGCGTCGTGCGTCACCTCGCGAACGCCGTCACGCTCGTGCTCCCCGACGGCACGGCCGCGCCCCTGCACCACGAGGGGTTCGGGGTCTGGGCCGGTGCCCTGCCCGGCACCGTGACGAGCTACCGCGTCGAGGCCGAGTACGACGACGAGACGTGGACGAGTGACGACGCCTACCGCTTCGCCCCGACCCTCGGTGACGTCGACCTGCACCTGTTCGCCGAGGGCCGCCACGAGCAGCTCTGGCACCTCATGGGTGCGCACCTCCGGTCGATCGACGGCGTCGAGGGCGTCTCGTTCGCGGTGTGGGCGCCTCGTGCCACGGCGGTGCGGGTGATCGGTGACTTCGAGGGCTGGTCCGGTCGGACCACCTCGATGCGCAAGCTGGGCGGTCTGGGCGTGTGGGAGCTGTTCGTTCCCGGCGCGAAGGACGGCCAGCGGTACAAGTTCCAGATCCTGACCGACGGCGGCTGGGTGGAGCGAGCCGACCCGTTCGCGCGCCGGACCGAGGTCCCGCCGCTCACCGCGAGCGTCATCACCCGCGCCACCCACGAGTGGAGCGACGGCGATCGCGCCTGGATGGAACGGCGGGCTCGGACGAGCACGCACGACCACCCGATGAGCGTCTACGAGGTCCACCTCGGGTCCTGGCGCCCCGGCCTGTCGTACCGCGAGGTCGCGGACGACCTCATCGGGCACGTGCAGCACCTCGGGTTCACGCACGTCGAGTTCCTGCCGCTCGCGGAGCACCCCTTCGGCGGTTCGTGGGGCTACCAGGTCACCGGCTACTACGCCCCGACCGCTCGGTTCGGCAGCCCCGACGACCTCCGCTACCTCATCGACCGTCTGCACGAAGCCGGCATCGGCGTCATCATGGACTGGGTGCCGGGACACTTCCCGAAGGACGAGTGGGCGCTCGCCAAGTTCGACGGCTACGCGCTGTTCGAGCACCCGGACCCCCGGCGCGGCGAGCAGCTCGACTGGGGCACGTACGTGTTCGACTTCGGTCAGCCGCAGGTCCGGAACTTCCTCGTCGCGAACGCCCTGTACTGGCTCGAGGAGTTCCACATCGACGGTCTCCGCGTCGACGCCGTCGCCTCGATCCTCTACCTCGACTACTCGCGCACCGAGTGGCTGCCGAACAAGTACGGCGGACGCGAGTACCTCGAGGCGATCTCGTTCCTGCAGGAGACGAACGCGACGGCCTACAAGCGCTACCCGGGCATCGTCATGATCGCCGAGGAGTCCACCTCGTGGCCCGGCGTCACCCGTCCCACGAGCGAGGGCGGCCTCGGGTTCGGGCAGAAGTGGAACATGGGCTGGATGCACGACTCGCTCGAGTACATCCACCGCGAGCCCGTGTACCGCTCCTACCACCACGACGAGATCACGTTCTCGTTCGTCTACGCGTTCAGCGAGCAGTTCACGCTGCCGATCAGCCACGACGAGGTCGTGTACGGCAAGGGCTCGCTGTACGGCAAGATGCCCGGCGACCAGTGGCAGCGCCTGGCGAACGTCCGCGCGTACCTGTCGTTCATGTGGGCCCACCCCGGCAAGCAGCTGCTGTTCATGGGGCAGGAGTTCGCGCAGCCGAGCGAGTGGAACGAAGCTGGCGGACTCGACTGGTGGCTCCTCGACGACCCGGGACACCGCGGCGTGCAGGACCTCGTGGCCGAGCTGAACCGCGTGTACGTCGCGAGCCCGGCACTGTGGACCCACGACGACTCCCCGGAGGGGTTCGAGTGGCTCGAGGGTGGCGACGCCGAACACTCGACCATCGGTTTCATCCGGAAGGCCGGAGACGAGCGGATCGCCGTGTTCACGAACTTCTCGGGCGTCCCGGTCGAGCGTCGGTTCGGGCTGCCCGAGGCGGGCGTCTGGCGCGAGGTCCTCAACACCGACGCCACCGCGTTCGGCGGCTCCGGGGTGGGCAACATGGGCGCCGTCACCGCCGAGGACCAGCCCTGGGCCGGTCGTCCGGCGTCGGCTGACCTCGTGGTCCCGCCGCTCGGGTCGGTCTGGCTCCGACTGGAGCGGTGAGCGATCGCCGCGCCGCACGCGCGCGGTGACGAACGGAACGGCCGGGAGGCGTGCCTCCCGGCCGTTCCGTTCGCCCTGCGTCCGCTGGGGGGCGCGCCACGAGCCGGTGCCGGCAGGGCGCGCCGGGCTCAGTAGAGCAGCGTCGCGAGCCGACGGCGTGCCGCCACGACCCGTGGGTCGTCGGCACCGACGAGCTCGAAGTACTCCACGAGCCGCGCGCGGACGGCCTCGCGCTCCGCACCGTGCACGGTCGGGAACACGTCGAGGAGGCGACCGAAGGCGTCCTCGACGTGGCCGCCGCTGATGTCGAGGTCGGCGACGCCGAGCTGGGCAGCCGGATCCGTCGGTGCTGCGGCCGCCGCGGCACGGAGCTCGTCGGCGGTCGCGCCCTGCAGCCGGTCGAGGAGCGACACCTGCGCCAGCCCCGCCACGGCCATGCGGTCGTGCGGGTCCTGCGCGATCGCGGTGCGGTACTCGGCGATCGCCGTCGTGTAGTCACCCTGCTCGATCGCGTCGTACGCGGCCTGGTGGTGCGGCGGCAGCGGCTCCGGTTCGGGCTCGGCGTCGGCGTCGGGGGCGCCGCCGGCCACCTGGACGCGTCCGGCGATCCCGTTCTGCGCGGCGGCCTGGAGCACCTGCTCGATGACGTCGCGGACCTCGGCCTCGGGCAGGGCGCCGACGAACAGCCCGAGCGGACGACCACCGATCACGGCGGCGACCGTCGGGATCGACTGTGCCTGGAACGCCTGCGTGAGCTGGGGGTTCGCGTCGACGTCGACCTTGGCGAGGACGATGCGCCCGTCGTACTCCTGCGCGAGGCGCTCGAGCACCGGCGACAGCTGCTTGCACGGCCCGCACCACTCGGCCCAGAGGTCGACGATCACGGGGACCTGCATGGACAGCTCGATGACGTCCTGGAACGTCTGGTCCGTCACGTCGACGACCAGCGAGGGCACCACGAGGGCGTCCGAGACCCCGGCGGCTGCGCCTCCGGGCCCGCCGGGGGCGGCAGCAGCCGCGGACGCCGGAGCCGGAGGTTGCGGCGATGCAGTGCCGCGGTTCACGAGGGACGACAGGTCGACCGCGCCACGGAGACCGGCGGGGGTCGGGGGGATGTTGCTCATTGCACCTCACTCGCTGCGATCAGGCCCTGCGTGAACCCGAGCAGTTCTATCTTGGCCTTGGATCCGACCGGCGGCACCGAGAACAGCACCTGCACGCCGTAGGTCGCGCTGATCCCCTTCGTGCTCGACCCGACCTTCGAGAGCGCCTTCACCGCTCCCTCCGTGTTCAGCGTCGCGCCCGACTGGGTCGGGGTCACCTTCTCGATCTCGTCGAGGCTCGTGGAGACGAGCGCGCCAGCGCCGTTCGTCGCGAGCGCGATGCTCGAGTCGGCCGACGGGACCTCGGACGAGTACGCGATCTTCGCGGTCGAGGACAGGCTCTTCGCCTTCTGGTCCTTGTAGGACTTGCCGATCTTCTGGCGGAGTTCGTCGCCCTCGGACGAGAAGACGTCGGCGTACTGGCTCGCCGTGTCGTTCGCGAGGATGTCCGCGTAGGCGGAGGCCACCTGCCCGGGCGGCAGGGTCAGCAGCTTGACGTCCGGCGAGAGCTGCGCGGCACCGGTGGTGACGGGCGCGACCGACGGGAGCTTCGCGTCCGCCTCGAGCGAGACGTCGTACTCGACCTTGTACTGCGCCCGCGGCGACGCCTGCACCAGCGTCAGGGCCTGCGGAGCGACGTCCTTCTGCTGCTGCGATCCCGTCAGCACGACGAACACCGAACGCGGCCAGGTGTCGGTCTGCTGCGGCAGGGCGACCGAGATGCCCGACGACGGGATCGTCGGCGGGGCGTCGACGTCGGTGTCGCTCCCCCGGATCGTGTAGTTCGCCTTGCGCAGGTCGAGCGCGGACCCGGTGAAGCGCTCCGCGGCCGTGGTGGCGTTCCGCGAGCTGTCCGCCTGCGCCGCGACCGCGGCGACGCGCGCGACGATGCGGCGGATCTGCGGGAGCGTCGCCGCCGTGGGCTCGGCGGCCGCGGCCGGGCCCGCCGTCGCGGTGACGGTCGGCGTCGGCGTCGGCGTACCGGAGGTCCCGTGCGGCCAGTACTCCGACGAACAACCCGCGAGGGCGAGTGTCGTCAGCGCGACGACCGGCACGACCGCGACCATGCGGCGGCCGCGGCGTGGACGCGGCGGGACCTGCGCGCCCGCGGCGACCGCGCGACGGCGCGAGACCCGTGCGCGCGGCGGCCGGGTGCCACCGCTGCGCCGGCGGGGTCCGCGCAGCCGCCGCTGGTGGATGATGGCCCAGATGTAGAGCGCGATGCCGAGCGCGACGAAGAACCCGCCCGCCGTCATCAGAGGGCCGACGAGTGGTGTGGCGGTGTCCCGCGGCCAGGTGACCGAGAGGTGCGCGGGGGCCGGGTCCGACCCGTTCGACACGATGACGAGCGCGGTGTCCGCCGGCAGGTCGACGGTGAAGTCGAGGGTGTGCCCCTCGTACTCGCCGTACCAGAGGTCACTGCCCTTCGGTGACGGGACGTGTCGCTGCGTGCCCGAGACGCGGTCCCGGAGCGATGTGGTCTCGGCGTCGTAGCGGATGGTGTTGTGCCGGGCCTTCCCGACCCAGGCCATCACGTCGGCGGTGCGCCCGTAGGCCGCGAACGCGGTGCCCGTGCCCCCGGAGACGCGGACGCGCTGGTGGCCCGCGTTCGCGACCAGCGTCCGACCCGGGATCACCGTCACCGGAGCGTCGCCCGTCGTGGTCGTCGACGCCACGGTCGAGGAGGGCGGCGCGAACACCGTCCGCTGCCCGACCCCGAGGCCGACGAGCACGACGCCGATGACGAAGCTGATGATCGCCAGGACGAAACGCACGTGTACTCTCCCTCCGCGCCGGGGTGGGTTGCGGCGCGACGCCCCCACGACATCGGACGCGGGGTCCCGCTTCGGATGGCGGGCGCCACGCTCCCGGGGGCCGCGCCGGAGCACGCCGCACGGGCGCGCGGAACGACGGTCCAGGATAGCCAACGAGCCTGGGAGGCGCATCTTCCCGGCGACCGGTGTGGACCGGCGGACGATGCCTGCATGACCGTCGTGCGCTCCCGCCGTGCTCGCCGGACCCACCACTACAATCGACCCCGGGCGGAGCCGCCTCGACGAGTGACATCAGGAGCGACACGTGGCGTACGACGAAGCAGAGTTCGGTTCGGAGCTCCGGGGCTACCGGCGGGACGACGTCGATCGCGCACTCGGTGAGCTGCGCCGTGAGCTCATCAAGTCGAACAACGACCGTGCCGAGGCCGCCAAGGAGATCCGCCTGCTGCAGGCCCGGGTCGACGACCTGCAGTCCGAGCTCGACGAGGCCGGCACGCCGACGTACAGCGGGCTCGGCACCCGGCTCGAGAACACCCTGCGCGTCGCCGAGGAACAGGCGACCCGCCTCATCAGCCAGGCCGACATCGACGCCGAACGGCTCCGTGCGACGAGCAGGACGGAAGCCGCCCGCCTCGTCGCGGACGCCCAGCGCGAGGCGACCGACACCCTCGAGGACGCCCGGGCCCGCGCGACGAGCGACGTGGCCCGAGCACGCGCCGAGGCCGCGGACACGATCGAACGCGCCCGGTCCGAGGCCGGATTGCTGCTCCAGGACGCCCGGAGCGAGGCCTCGGCCACGCGCGGCGCCGCGGTCACCGAAGCCGCCGAGACCCGCTCCGTCGCCGTCCGCGAGACCGCTGCGCTCCGTGCGCAGGTCGAGCGCGAGGTCGCCGAACTGCGCGAGGTCGCCCAGCGCGAGGCCGCAGCGGCACGCGAGGCCGCGGCGGCGCTCGACCGCGAGACCGAACACCGCCGCGGTGTGTTCGAGGCCGAGCACGAGCGACGCACCGCCGAGCTCGAACGCGCGATGCGCGAGGGCCACGAGACACTCGACCACGAACTGCGGAGCGGCCGCGAGTCCTGGGCCAGGGAGCTCCAGGCAGGTCGCGACGCCCTGGCGCTCGAGCTCGAGACCGGACGCGCGCAGCTCGAGGACGAGGTCGCCGGTCGGCTCGAGGCCGTCGACGCGGAACTCGCCAGGCGCCGTGACGACACCGAGGCCGGGCTGGCCGCCGAGCGTGCGGCGTGGGAGCACGAGGCCGTCCGCGCTCGGACGGACCTCGAGCAGGAGCTCAGCGCGGCCCGTGCCCGGTCGGACCAGGAACTG
Source organism: Curtobacterium sp. MCBD17_035 (assembly GCF_003234815.2). Lineage (NCBI taxonomy): Bacteria > Bacillati > Actinomycetota > Actinomycetes > Micrococcales > Microbacteriaceae > Curtobacterium > Curtobacterium sp. MCBD17_035. The sequence goes on from NZ_CP126279.1 coordinate 2,055,577, forward strand.
GCCGCGGCGCGCAGCGACCTCGACCACGAGATCGAGTCGGCGCGTGCCGCGATCGCGGTCGACACCGAGCAGACGCGCCTCGAGAACGAGCGCCTGGTGGAGGAGACCGCCGAGCGGATCGCGCGCGAGACCGCCGACCACCAGGCCCGGATCGCGCGGGAGCGGGCCGCCGCGGAGGACGCCGCGGAGCGGGCCGTTGCGGCACACGAGCACGAACTCGCCGAGCGCTCGGCACGGGAGCACGCCGCGCTCGACACCGAGATCGCCGAGCGGCGCACCGCCGAGATCGGCGCGCTGCTCGCCGAGCGGGACGCACTCCGCGAGCAGATCGACGTCGCCCGGGCCGACCTGGACCGTGAGGTCGACGAGATGCGCGCCGCCCTCGCCCGCGAGCGCGAGGACGCCCGCGCCGCCCTCGAGTCCGAGCTCGCCGGTCGCCGCGACGAAGCCGAGCAGGACTACCTGCAGAAGCACCAGGACACCGTCGCGGAGACCCAGAAGTACCTCGACGAGGCGAACCTGCAGCTCGCCGAGGCCGTCCGACGCGCCCACGACGCCCGAGCGGAGGCCGACCGGCTCGACCGCGAGTCACAGGACGCCGCTCGCGCGCGCGCGGACCGCGCGGCCGAGCGTGCGGACGAGACCCTCCGCGACGCCCAGGAGCGCGCCCGCACGCTCGTCGCCGAGGCCGAGGAGCGGACCGCTCGCCTGGTCGCCGACGCGGAGGACCGCCTCGCCGCCATCCGCATGGAGCGCGAGGCGGTGGCCGGGTACCTCGAGAACCTCCGTGGAGCGCTGACGCACGCGGTCGAGGTCCAGCGGGACTGAGCACGAGCCACGGCAGCGCCGCGCCGGCTCCCTCCGACGGCGGGGCGTCCGCCTCAGTCCGCGACCGGCCAGGTGGTCGGCAGCGGCGCGGATCCCGGCACGACCAGGTCGGCGATGGCGTCGAGCACGACCCGGACGGCCCGCTCCCCCACCCAGAGGTGCTTCGCTCCGGCGACGGGGACGACGCGGACGGCCGGCGCGATCGCGAAGCGACGGGCTGCCTCGTCGGGGCGCAAGAAGTCGTCGTGTTCCGGCACGAACGCGACGACGGGGACCTCGAGGTCTCGCCAGCGCGCCAGGACGTCGTCGGTCGTGCGGTGGAGGGGCGGCGACAACAACACCACGCCCGCGACCGCACCGGATCGGACGTGTTCGATGCCGTGCTGCAGGACGACCTCGGTCCCGAAGGACCACCCGACGAGCCACGGCGCCGGGAGCCCGCGGTCACGGACCTCGGCCACGGCCGCACGGAGGTCGAACCCCTCGGTGACGCCGTCCCCGAAGGCACCCTCGGACGTCCCCCGCGGCGACGACACCGAGCGGAAGTTGAAGCGGAGCACCGCGATGGCGGCGAGGGCCGGGAGGCGCGCGGCGGCTTTCCGGAACACGTGGGAGTCCATGAACCCGCCCGCCGTCGGCAGGGGGTGCAGCGTCACGATCGTCCCGGCGGCGGGCCGTCCCTCCGGCTCGGCCAGCTCGCCGACGAGCACGAGGTGGTCGTCGGTGACGAGATCGACCTCCGTGCGCAGCGCGGGCAGCACGACGTCGCTCCGGATCTCGGTGACGCGGTCGTCCGGGGCCGTACTCACGCGATCCTCCAGCAGTGGACGTGCCAGTGCCGACGACTGGCGAGGTCGGCGGCGTCACCGAGGACACCGTCCTGCCGCCACACCACGAGGTGTGCGACACCGGGCTCGATCGTCCCCCCGCACCCCGGACACACGTATGCCTTCTGTGCGGAGGACGCACTGATCGGTTGCACCGTGAACGTCCTGCCGCGCCGCGACTCGGTGCGCGCCCAACCGGTCAGGAGGCGGTCGAGACCGGACTCCTCATCGGGATCCGCGCGCCCGCGTCGCCGGGGCCGGTTGCTCCGCGGCACGCCGGGCGCCGATCAATACCAGTTGAAGGCGTTGCTGTGCGCCCAGGCCGCGCACGGCGTCCCGTACGAGCCCTGGATGTACCCGAGCCCCCACGCGATCTGCGTCGCCGGGTTGGTCTGCCAGTCGGCCCCGACGCTCGCCATCTTGCTGCCCGGCAGCGCCTGCGGGATGCCGTACGCACCCGAGGGGTTGTACGCGTAGACGTTCCAGCTGGACTCACGCGTCCAGAGCGACACGAGGCAGTTGTACTGGTCCGTGCCCCAGCCCTTTGCGGTGACCTGCGTCAGCGCGATCGCCTTGGCGCTGCCCGGGTCCGGCGTACCCGCGGCAGGTGCGGCGTCGCTCGCGGTCGCCGCGGCGCTCGAAGCGGTCGAAGTCGACGCTGCTGCGGCGGTCGTCGTCGTGGTCGTCGTCGGCGCGGTCACCTTCGGCGTCACGACCACGGGCTTCGTCACCTGGTAACCGTCGCGCGTGACGACGACGTTCTGGTACGTGCCGTGCGCCGTGAACTGCTGCGCGGGCGCCGAGGGCAGCGTCGGCGCGAGGACCGCCGCGGACGCGTACGAACCGGACAGTGGATTGACCAGTGAGCCGCCAACGAACCCGAACACCGCGAAGAACGACAGCGCGGGGATGGTCGCGCGACGACGGAGGAACGCGGTCACGCCGACGGCACGCTCCGGACGCTTCGGCGGAGCCACCGGAGCGCGCCGCACCCGGACGACGCGGGCGGCGACGTCACGCTGCGCGGTCAGGGCCGACTCGGCGGCGGTCGTCGCGTGCAGCGCCGCCTCGCCCCGAGCGATGGGTGCCGAGACGCGGTTGTCGGCGACCGAGACCGGCGTCGGCAGCACGGGAGTGGCCTCCCGGGCCGCCACGCGACGGGCCGCGGGCCGCTCGACGCGAGGCCGCCCGAGGGCTGCCCGACGTTCGCCGATGACGGAGCTGGACCTGCCCTGGTCGACGGTGTCCTGCTGGAAGGACTCGTTCTGACGGGGGGTCCGGACGGATCGTGGTTCTGCGGTGTGCCTGCCCATGAGTCCGTCCAGGGTAACGGATGGATCACGGAATGCGAAGCACTGACTCACCGAACGGCGAGCATGACCTCCACCACGGCGTCGAGCACCGCGTCGACCTGGCCCTCGCGGTACCCACCGTGCTTGGGCCGGAACACCACCGACCGCACCTCGGTGAGGCTCAGGGGCTTGCCGTCGTGGAAGTACCCGCGCAGTCGGGCGGCGAAGGTGTCCACGTCCTTCGGGTGGTAGCCGACCGTCAGGAAGCCGACCCGTTGGAACCGCTGGCCGTCCGGGCGGTCGAGGCGCGCCACCACGTCGGACGCCTTGGCGCGGGCCTCGGCGTACCACGCCTTCTGTCCGTGACGGCTCAGCTCCGCCTCGCGCTCCCGAGCCGCGAAGGCGTCCTCGAGCCGCTCGAGCGCCGCGTCGACGTGCTGCGTCGAGTACCCGCCCTTGCGCATGCTGAAGGCGGTCGCGCGGATCTTGTCCGAGGCGACGTGGCCGTCGGCGCCGTCGTCCGTGTAGGCCCGCCGCGCGTCCTCGAGGAACCGGTCGACCTCGTCGACGTCGTAGCCGAGGGTCGAACGGTCCACGGTCGGGAATGTCGAAGCCACGGCGACATCATGCCATCACCGCCCATGCGAGCAGCACCGGGCCGTCGGCTCGGCTCGCGCCTCAGTGCACCACGAGGTACAGGACGTACGCGACCGCCGCCGACGGGAGCACGCTGTCGATGCGGTCGAGCAGGCCACCGTGCCCCGGCAGGAACGTCGAGATGTCCTTGATGCCGAGGTCGCGCTTGATCATCGACTCGGTGAGGTCCCCGATGGTCGCCGAGGCCGTGATCGCGACACCGAGGACGACGCCGAACCACCAGGGCTCGTCGAGGAGCAGCACGGACACGATCACGCCCGCGATCATGCTGGCCAGCAACGACCCGCCGAAGCCCTCCCACGTCTTCTTCGGACTGATCCTCGGCGCCATCGGGTGCTTGCCGAACGACAGACCACTCGCGTAGGCGCCCGTGTCGACGGACACCACGACGATGAGGAACGCCATGGTCCACCACTGGCCGTGTGGCAGCGCGGTGAGGAGCACCGCACATCCGGCGAGCAGTGCGACGTACACCTGGACGAACAGGCCCGCCATGAGGTCGAGGACCACACTGCTCGCCGCCAGGCGCGGTCGGGTGGCAGCGAGCTCGACCAGGCGCCACACCGTGATGAGCACGATCCCGGCGATGAGTTCGAGGAGCGCGGCGCGCGGCCCCCCGAAGAAGGCGACCGGGGCGATGGCGACGCCGGCGAGGACACTCGGGATCCGGGGGACGTCACGGCCACCGGCGCGCATCGCCGTCGCGAGCTCGTAGACCGCGACACCGACCAGGAACGCGCCGACGAGGATGAACAGCGCCTTCCAGATGACGAGGCTGCCGACCATCACCAGGCCGAACACGACTCCGATGCCGATCGCCGCGGGCAGGTTGCGTCCGGTGCGCGCGGTCAGCTGTTCGTTCCGGGCCTCGATCTCGGCACGACGCTGCCGCAGCTGCGTCTCGAAGTCGGTCCGCGCAGACCGTGCGCGCGCGTCGAGGTCGGCGCGGAGCCGTCGCGCGGTGGAAGCGGGCCGGGTCGCGCGGTCGTGTTCGCCCGACTCGGGGCGGGGGTCCCCCTGCGACTGCTCCATCAGACCTCGAGGAGTTCCGCTTCCTTCTTCTTGAGCGCGTCGTCGATCTGGTCGACGTAGCGCTTCGTGAGGGCCTCGAGCTCCTTGTCGGCGCGCGAGATCTCGTCGTCCGAGATCTCGCCCTTCAGCGCGTCGAGGTCGTCCTTCGCGCGACGACGGATGTTCCGGATGACCACCTTGTGGTCCTCGCCCTTGCCCCGGACGATCTTGACGAACTCCTTGCGGCGGTCCTGCGTCAGCTCCGGGATCGTGACCCGGACGATCTCGCCGTCGTTCGACGGGCTCGCGCCGAGGTTCGGGAACGTCGCGATCGCGCGCTCGATCTCCTTGAGCGCGGTCTTGTCGTACGGCGTGACGATGAGGGTGCGCGCCTCGGGCGTCTGCAACGACGCGAGCTGCGCGAGCGGCGTCGGCGAACCGTAGTAGTCGACCGGGATCTTCTGGAACAACGCCGCGTTGATGCGGCCGGTGCGGACGGTCGAGAAGTCGTCCTTGGCCACCTCGACGGCGCGCGTCATCTTCTCGGTCGCCTCGGTCAGGACATCACTGATCACGGTCGTTCTCCTTCGGTACGCGTCGAGTCTAGTCGCGCGGGGTCCGTCGACCGTCCGGGAGGCCCCGCGCGCCTCGACCTCGCAGGGCTCAGTTGCTGACGACGGTCCCGATGCGTGCGCCGCGGATGGCGGCGGCGACGTTGCCCTCGCCCTCCATCCCGAACACGTGCATGGGCATGCCGTTGTCCATGCAGAGACTGAAGGCGGTGGCGTCCACGACCTTGAGCCCGCGGACGAGGGCGTCCTGGTAGGTGACCCGCTCGAGCTTCTCGGCCGACGGGTCCTTCTTCGGGTCCGCCGAGTACACCCCGTCGACGCCGTTCTTCGCGACGAGGACCTCGTTGGCACCGATCTCGAGCGCACGCTGCGCGGCCACGGTGTCCGTCGAGAAGTACGGCAGCCCCGCACCGGCGCCGAAGATGACGACGCGGCCCTTCTCGAGGTGCCGCTCCGCCCGGCGGGGGATGTAGGGCTCGGCCACCTGCGTCATCGCGATCGCCGACTGGACCCGCGTCGCGGCACCCGCCTGCTCGAGGAAGTCCTGGAGCGCCAGCGCGTTCATGACGGTGCCGAGCATGCCCATGTAGTCGGCGCGGCCGCGGTCCATGCCGCTCTGGCTGAGCTCGGCGCCGCGGAAGAAGTTCCCGCCGCCGACGACCACGGCGATCTCGACGTCGCGTGCTGCTTCGGCGATCTCGCCCGCCAGGCGGCTCACGACCGCGGGGCTCACACCGAGGGATCCGGCGCCGAACGCCTCTCCCGAGAGCTTCAGGAGGACGCGCCTGCGGCCGGTCTTCTCGTCGGTCATCGTTCGGTTCGCCCTTTCGTCGTCGTGCTGGAGGGAATCTATCGGAAGCGGACATGACGACGGGGTCCGGAACGTGTCGTTCCGGACCCCGTCGGTGGTGGGTTACGCGCCGACCTTGACGCGGGCGAAGCCCTCGATGGTCAGACCGGCGTCCTGCGCGACCTTGGCCACGGAGACCTTCGAGTCCTTCGCGTAGCCCTGCTCGAGCAGCACGATCTCCTTGAAGAAGCCGTTCAGGCGGCCCTCGATGATCTTCGGGAGCGCGGCCTCCGGCTTGCCCTCGGCGCGCGTGGTCTCCTCGACGATCCCGCGCTCCTTCTCGACGGCCTCGGTCGGGACGTCCTCGCGCGTCAGGTACTTCGGGTCGGCGAACGCGATGTGCTGCGCGATCGACCGAGCCGTCTCGGCGTCGTCACCCGAGTAGGCGACGACGACGCCGACCTGCGGGGGCAGGTCCTGGCTGGTCTTGTGCAGGTAGATCGCGAAGTTCGTGCCGTCGACACGGGCGACCGTGCGGAGCTCGACCTTCTCGCCCATGAGCGCGGCGTTGTCGTTGATGTAGTCGCTGGCCGTCTGGCCGTTGACCGTCGCCGCGTTGCCGGCCTCGACCGTGCCGGCGCCGGCCTCGGCGACCGCGCCGAGGACCTCGGACGCGAGCGCGATGAAGCGGTCGTTCTTCGCGACGAAGTCGGTCTCGCTCGCGAGCTCGATGATCGTGGCGGCACCGGTGGTCTCGGTGGCGGCGACGAGGCCCGCGGTGGTCGCACGGCCTTCGCGCTTCGCGACACCCTTGAGGCCCTTGACCCGGAGGATCTCGATGGCCTTCTCGATGTCGCCGTCGGCCTCGACGAGCGCGTTCTTGCTGTCGAGCATGCCCGCGCCGAGGCGGTCACGCAGGGTCTTCACGTCAGCTGCGGTGAAGTTCGCCATGGTGGACGTCCTTTCTGGACTCGCGTGTGGTGATGAACGGGGAGGCGCCGGACGGCGCCTCCCCGGTGTGTCCTGTGCGGCTGGTGTTACTCGGCCGGGGTGGTCTCGGCGGCGGCAACGGCCTCGGCCGTCGGCTCCGCGTTGACCGTCTCGAGCGGCTCGCCCAGCGGCTTCTCGGCGACCTGCGCGTCGGCGTCGTTCTCCTCGACCGTGGCGCCCTCGCCCTCGGTCTGGCCTGCGGCGGTGTTCGACCCGCCCTGCGCGAGGAGCTCCTGCTCCCACTCGGCCAGCGGCTCGACGGGCTCGTCCGACCCGCCCTGGTGGCGGACGGTCAGGCCCTCGGCGGCGGCGTCGGCGACGATGCGCGTCAGCAGACCGACCGAGCGGATCGCGTCGTCGTTGCCCGGGATCGGGTAGGTGATCTCATCGGGATCGCAGTTGGTGTCGAGGATGCCGATGACCGGGATGCCGAGCTTCTGCGCCTCGTCGATGGCGAGGTGCTCCTTCTTGGTGTCGACGACCCACAGGGCGCTCGGCGTGCGCGTGAGGTTGCGGATGCCACCGAGGGTCTTGTGCAGCTTGTCGAGCTCGCGCTTCTTGATGAGGAGCTCCTTCTTGGTGAAGCCCTTCGTCGTGTCGTCGAAGTCGATCTCCTCGAGCTCCTTCATGCGGGCGAGCCGCTTGGAGACCGTCTGGAAGTTCGTGAGGAGACCCCCGAGCCAACGCTGGTTGACGTAGGGCTGGCCGACGCGCGTCGCCTGCTCGGCGATGGAGTTCTGCGCCTGCTTCTTGGTGCCGACGAAGAGGATCGTGCCGCCGTGGGCGACGGTCTCCTTGACGAAGTCGTAGGCGCGGTCGATGTAGGACAGCGACTGCTGCAGGTCGATGATGTGGATGCCCGAGCGCTCGGCGAGGATGAAACGCTTCACCTTCGGGTTCCACCGGCGGGTCTGGTGCCCGAAGTGCACGCCGCTGTCGAGCAGCTGGCGGATGGTGACGACGGCCATGGCCGTTCTCCTTTTCCGGCGCACGGCACGGCCGCGCGCTGATGTTGCGGTTTGTCGACCACGACCGGCGGTCGGGTCCCTGGTGCCCGGCGCACGACCGCCGCGACGCCGGAGAGGACCAGCGGGCGGACCGATGGGCGTGGAGGCCGATGGGCACGCGAAGTCAGCGCTCAGCGCGCTGCTGCACTCAGGATAGCACCAGCCGGTCGCGCCGCAGGACGCCGGGAGGCACGGTGCCGGTGACTTGATCGTCTCCCGTGCCCCGTGCCTCCTGGACGACCGGCAACGCCGATCGCGATGGTCCCGCGCCGGTCAGGACCTGCTGCCGACCTTGCCGCCCTCGGCGCTGACACCCATCTCCTCGAGCGAGCGGCCCTTGGTCTCCGGGATCTTGGCGAGCACGAAGAAGAACGACACGAGCGCGAACAACGCGTAGATGCCGTACGTGACCGTCAGGTTGAAGCCCGACAGCGCGGGGAACGTGATCGTGACCACGAAGTTGGCGACCCAGTTGGCCGCCGAACCGATGCCGAGCGCGGTCGCGCGGATGCGGTTCGGGAACATCTCACCCAGGAGCACCCACATGAGCGGGCCCCACGTCGCACCGAACGACACGACGAACAGGTTGGCGAAGACGAGCGCGATGACGCCCCACGGACCCGGCAGGTGCGGATTGCCGCTGGAGTCCAGCGACGCCTGCGAGAACGAGATCGCGACCATGAGCAGCGACACGAACATGCCGGCCGATCCCGCGACGAGCAGGGGCTTCCGACCGAGGCGGTCGACCGTGAAGATCGCCACGAACGTGACGACGACGTTGATCACCGACGAGATGGTCGAGATCGTGAAGGAGTCCGACGCCTTGAACCCGACGGCCTGCCACAGGGTCGTCGAGTAGTAGAAGATCACGTTGATGCCCACGAACTGCTGGAGCACGGCGAGGATGATGCCGACCCAGACGATGCCCTTGAGGCCGAAGCGGTCGCCGCGGATCGTGCCCTTCTGCTGCTGTTCCTCCTGGCGGATGCCGTCCTCGATCTCGTCGAGGGACGTGTCGACGGTGTCGCTCGGCACGATCTTCGTCAGCACCTCCCGCGCATCGTCCTTGCGCCCCTGCGCGGCGAGGTACCGCGGCGACTCGGGCAGCACGAGCGCCAAGACGCCGTACACGACCGACGGGATCACCCCGACCAGGAACATCCACCGCCACGCCTCGAGGCCCCAGAAGTGTCCGCTCGCAGTGCCGCCCCCGCCGATCGCGATGACCTGGTCGGACAGCAGCGCGGCGAAGATGCCCAGCGTGATCGCCAGCTGCTGGAACGACGCCAGTCGACCGCGGATGCCCTTCGGCGCGACCTCGGAGATGTAGGCGGGCGCGATCACCGACGCGGTGCCGATGCCGAGACCGCCGATGAGGCGGAACACCACGAAGAACGTGGTGTCGGGCGAGAACGCCACCGCCACCGAGCTGACGAAGAACAGGATCGCCGCGATGAACATCACGCGCGTGCGGCCCCAACGGTCTGCGACCCGCCCGGCGAAGTAGGCGCCGAAGGCGCAGCCGATCAAGGCGCTCGCGACCGCGAAGCCGCTCCCCCCGGCCGACAGCTTGAACTGCTCGGTGATCGCCGACTCGGCGCCGTTGATCACCGAGCTGTCGAACCCGAAGAGGAACCCGCCGACCGCTGCGGCGATGGCGAACGCAGTCACCTTGCCCTTGAACGCCCGGTCTGTGCCGGACCTCGTCGTCGATGTGCTCACGTGCTCCTCGTTCCCGCCGGCGTACGACCGAGTCGCCGTGCGCTGCCCCGGAGGTCGGCTGGGCGCCGTCCGGGGCGGCGTTGCTCGGGACCGGAGCGACTGCCACGGTACCCCTGGGGCCGTGTCCGTGGTCGTCATCGCACGCCGCAGTCGCTCCCCCTCCCCAGGACCCGCCACCACGCGGCACTCCCCGCTCGCTCGCGCAGCGTCCCACGAGACGTGCGGCGGGAGCCAGGCTCGGCCCATGAACACGACACGACGGTCGCGAGCGGTGCCCTCTCCTCTGCGGACGATGACGCCGCGCAGATCCTGGACGCGCCTCGGCTCGGCGCTGGTGGTCGTCCCGCGCGTCCTCGTGCTGTGCGTCCTCGCGCTGTGCACCGTCACGCTGGGCGCTGGGCCCGCGCGTGCTGGTTCCTCGTGCGCTGGGCCCCCGTGTGCAGGGGCACCCCGGCGCCCGGCGTCGATCCCGTCGGCGAGCATGACGGCGTCGGCCTGGACCTGGCCCGTCCCAGAGCGCGTCGTCCTCCGGCCGTTCGAACCCCCGGCACACGACTACGGCGCGGGGCACCGCGGGATCGACGTCCGCGCATCCGTCGGCACGCTCGCGCTGGCCCCTGCGGCGGGCACCGTGGTGTTCGCCGGGCCCGTGGCAGGACGCGGCGTCGTGACGATCGACCACGGCCGTGGCGTCCGGAGCTCGCTCGACTCGGTCACGCCGGACGTCGTGGTCGGCACGACGGTCGCGGCCGGGACCCCTGTCGGTCGTGTCGCGGTCGGACACTGCCCGGCCGCCGCGCCCTGCGTCCACCTGGGTGTGCGGGTCGACGAGCGGTACGTCGACCCGCTCGCGTACCTCGCACCGGCGGCCTGGCCCGTGCTCCTGCCACTCGGTGATCACGCCCGAGGGTGAGCACTCCGGTACGCCTCGCGCAGGCGCGCACTCGACACGTGGGTGTAGATCTGCGTCGTGCCGAGGCTCGCGTGCCCGAGCATCTCCTGCACGGCCCGGAGGTCGGCCCCGCCATCGAGCAGGTGCGTCGCCGCGCTGTGCCGGAACGTGTGCGGGCCCGCGGGACCGTCCCCCGGCTCGGACGCCAGGATCCGCGCGATGAGCCGGTACACCCCGCGGACGCCGAGCCGGGCACCCCGGTCGCCCAGGAACAACGCCGACGAGTCCGGCGCCTGGGCACGGCCGACGAGCACCGGTCGGCCCTGTTCCATCCAGGCACCGAGGGCGTCGTCCGCGGGCACGCCGAAGGGGACGACCCGTTCACGTCCGCCCTTGCCCAGGACACGGACCGTCAGCCGGTTCCGGTCGACGTCCGTGAGGTCGATGCCCACGAGCTCACCGACCCGCAGCGCCGACGCGTACAGGAGCTCCACGACGGCGCGGTCACGGAGGGCTCCCGGATCGCCGTCCGCGGCGCGGTCACCGAGGGTCGTCAGGATGCCCTCGACACGGTCGGCACGCACCACTCGCGGCAGGTGGGCGCCGCCCTTCGGCGCACGGAGCCGGACGCCGGGGTCGGTGGCGATCCGACCGGTCTCGGCGGCCCACCGGGTGAAGGCACGCACCGACGAGGCCCGGCGGGCGATCGTCGTTCGGGCGAGTCCCCGCTCGGTCGCACGCCACAACCAGTCTCGGAGCACCTCGAGGGTGAGCTCGTCCGTCCCACCGACACCACGCTCCGCCGCGAACGCCACGAGGTCCTCGAGGTCACCGCTGTAGGCGCGGACCGTCTGGGCGCTCAGACCACGACCGTGGACGAGGTGGTCGAGGAACGCGTGCGTGGCGCGGACCAACTCCAGGTCCTCGGCCGCGGGCGTCATGGGCCAACCGTAGTCGCCGCCGGTCGCCCTCACGGAACCAGGCGCCACCCCGTCCGGTGGCGTTCCGCCCGGCCCTCGAGCTCGGCCAGGGCGAGCGCGTCCTCCGTCGCGGCGGTCCCCAGCCCAGACCGTCGAGCGACCTCGTCCACGGACAGTCCCGCGCGGCGGCTGAGCGCATCGAGCACACGGAGCAGCTCGGGGTCGTCCTGCGCCGATCGGATGCGGAGCGGCCCGCCGTCGGCGTCCGGACCGCTCACCGCCCGCACCGCATCGGCGGGGGCGGTGAGCAGCGTCGCCCGACCGCTGGACACCAGTCGGTGGCACCCGACCGACGACGGTGAGGTGAGCGGACCCGGCACCGCCAGCACGGGTCGACCGAGCTGAGCGGCGTGATGGGCCGTGTTGAGCGCCCCGGACCGCACGCCCGCCTCGACGACCACGACGGCGTCGGCGAGGGCCGCGATCAACCGGTTGCGCTGGAGGAACCGCCACCGCGTCGGCCGGACCCCGGGTGGCGCCTCGGCCACGACGGCCCCGCGCCGCATGACGCGGTGGAGGAGTTCCACGTTCGCCGCCGGGTAGAGCTGGTCGACACCGCCCGCGAGCACCGCCACGGTGGGTGTACCCGCCGCGAGGGCCACGCGGTGTGCCACCGCGTCGATCCCGTGTGCGCCGCCCGACACGACCAGCACGCCTGCATCGGCCGCGGCCGAGGCGAGGTCGGCCGCTGTCTCGGCTCCGTAGGGGGTCTCCGCGCGGGACCCCACCACCGCGAGCGATGGCGCGGACGCCCACCACGACGCGGGCGGGGCGGTGCTGCGCACCCAGAGCGCGAGCGGTGCGTGCGGGCCGAGATCCGCCAGCCGCTCGGGCCAGTCAAGGTCCCCGGGAACCAGGAGTCGTGCGCCGACCGCCGCAGCCGCGTCGAGCACGCGATCGGGGTCGAGATGTCGCAGCCGCGGCGCCCAGCGGGCGAGCGCGGCGACGAGCGCCTGCACGAGTTCGCGGTGGTCCTCGTCGGCCACCGGAACCCGTGCGCGGCAGGCGTCGGCGATGCGGAGGGCGTCGTCGCCGCGCGTCACCAGGCGGAGCGCGTCCACCGCCCCGAGGGCGGCGACGAGATGCCCGGCGACCGCGTCCCCCGGTTCCGTGACGACGGTCCAGAGCGCCGCGGCGACGGCCGTGTCCGGATCGCCGTCGTCCGTCCTGCCGACGACGCGCAGGCGAGCGGCCGCGGTGGCGCTCACAGGGCGCTCCGCAGCGCGATCGCCTGACGCACGTGGTCGGTGTCGGGCCGCTCCTCGCCCGCCAGGTCGGCGAGCGTCCACGCCATGCGCAGGATCCGGTCGTACCCGCGCATCGTCAGCGTCCCCCGTTCGAGTCCGACATCGAGCGACCGTGTCGTCGTGGTCGGCAACGCGATGTCGGCGCTCCGGAGATGGGTGCCGGGGACGTGGGCGTTGAGCCGCCACGGGGTGCCTCGCCAGCGCCGGGACATCGCGGCCCGGGCGGCGACGACGCGCTCTCGCGCCACGGCGGTGGTCATCGGGTCATCGACGTCAGAGCGGATGCGAGCAGGGGTGACCCGGGGCACCGCGAGCCGGACGTCGATCCGGTCGAGCAACGGGCCGGACAGCCGTCCGAGGTATCGACGCCGCGCGAGCGGCGGGCACTCGCACGGCGGTCCGGGGACGCCGTACCGGCCGCAGGGGCACGGGTTCGCCGCGAGCACGAGTTGGAAGCGTGCCGGGAAGTGCGCGCGTCCCACCGCGCGGTGGATGGTCACCGTGCCGGACTCGAGCGGCTGCCGCAGGGTGTCGAGCACGCTCCGGGGGAACTCGGTCGCCTCGTCCAGGAACAGCACCCCGTGTGTCGCACGGGACACGGCGCCCGGCAGGATGAGACGGCTGCCGCCGCCGATCAGCGCGACCGGACTCGTCGAGTGGTGCGGGTGCTCGTACGGCGGCCGGACCGTCCACGACTCCGCGCCGTGGCCGGCGAGCGACCGGATGGCCGCCACCTCGAGCGCGGTGACCGGATCGAGGTCGGGCAGGAGGCCGGGCAACCGTTCGGCGAGCATCGTCTTGCCCGCGCCGGGTGGGCCGAGGAACAGCACGTGGTGACCACCGGCGGCCGCCAGGACGAGGGCGCGGACCGCGGTCGGGTTGCCGACGACGTCCGCCAGTTCCTTCGGTTCGGGGTCCGCCGCCGTCACTGCCGCGGCGGTCACGGGTTCGGCCGGCTCGGCGAGCAGGTCGGCTCCTGCCAGGATCGCGGCGTCGCGGAGGGTGACGACCGGCTCGACGCGGATGCCGGGGACGTACGACGCCTCGGCGGCGTTGCCCGCCGGCACCACGGCACGCTCGGCACCCGCCTCGCGCGCGGCGGCGAGCATGGGGATGATGCCGGGGACGGGACGGACTCGCCCGTCGAGCCCGAGCTCGCCGATGTGCACCGTCCCGGCCGGGTCGGCGGGCACGACCCCCGCGGCGACGAACACCGCCATGGCGATCGCGAGGTCGAACCCGGAGCCGTGCTTCGGCACGGAGGCCGGGATGAGGTTGACGGTGATGCGCCGCGCGGGCAGCGCGCTGCCCGTGTTCGACGCCGCGGCACGGACCCGCTCGCGGGCTTCACCCAGGGCCGCGTCCGGCAGGCCGATGATGCTGAACGAGGGCAGCTGACTCGACAGGTGCGCCTCGACCTCGACCATGCGGCCGGTGATGCCGAGCAGCGCGACGGCCGTGGTCCGCCCGATGCCGCTCACGCGATGTCCTCGAGGTGCTCGACCGCGACGTGGTCGCCGACCATGAGGACCGCGACTGCGTCGACGCGGACGGCCGAGGCGCGAGCGACGCGGGGATGTGTCGCGCACCACTCCGCGGCGAGCCGGCGGAGCCGGGTGCGTTTGCGGCGGGTGATCGCCTCGAAGGGGTGTCCTGCAGTCGTCACCGTGCGCGTCTTCACCTCGACCACGGCCACCGTCTGCCCGTGGCGCACCACGAGATCGAGCTCGCCGCTCGGGCCTCGCCAGTTCCGGTCGAGGACGCGGGCCCCCCGTTCCTCGAACCACCGCGCTGCGATGTCCTCTCCCGCCGCCCCGGTCCGGCGGTTGTGACCGCCATCGTCCTGTGTCACCTGCATCATTCCTCCCGGACCGAGCCTGCCGAACCCGGGATCCACGCATTTCGCGTGGCGCAGATCGGTGGAAGGAATGCGATTCGGCCGGATTGTGGAGGACGGGAGGAATTGACAGGACGGATGTCCTGCTGAGAACACGAACGGCGGATCCGCGTGCGCGGATCCGCCGTTTCCCGACGGTCGTTCAGCGATCGTCGGAATGCGTCGTCAGTGGGCGGCCGCGTAGGCCTCCTGCACCGCCGCCGAGATACGGCCACGGCTGGAGACGTTGTGACCGTTCTCCTGCGCCCATTCCCGGATCTTCGCGAGATCGGCCGAGTTCCCGCGCTTGGCCGGGGTCTTGGTCGAACCCGATCCGGAACCCGAACGCCGGGCCCCCACCTTCCGCGCTGCGGCGATGTAGTCCGACAGGACTTCGCGGAACGCGTCGACGTGGTCGTTGGACAGGTCGATCTCGTAGGTCGCTCCGTCGAACGCGAACTCGACGGTCCGGCCGTCGCCCGCGCCGATCGGGGTGTCGTCGAGATCGTCCACCAGCTGAACGGTCACCTTCTGGGCCATGTGCACACTCCTTGCCCACCGTGGGGACGGTGGTTCTCCGGTCGTTGACGACGTCGATGACGTGGGGCATGCGGACATGTCCACGAATTGACGTCAGCACACAGCGTAACCATTCCGGATTGCACTCGCTCACGGAATTGCGGAATGCCGTCGAATTCGTCGGCGCCGGGTCCGTGATTTCACCCCGCCGGGGTGAACACCCCGTGCACGGCGCACCTACTCGTCGAGGGCGAGTTCCTTGGGGAGTTCGAGCTCCCGACTCGTCAGTTCCTCGACGTTGACGTCCTTGAACGTGAGCACTCGAACTGATTTGACGAAGCGATCGGAACGGTAGACGTCCCACACCCAGACGTCGTTCATGCTCAGTTCGAAGTAGAAGTCGTGCTCGGTGTCCCGCCGGACGAGTTCGACCTCGTTCGCCAGGTAGAACCGTCGCTCGGTCTCGACCACGTAGCGGAACTGGGACACCACGTCGCGGTACTCACGGTACAGCGCGAGCTCGACCTCGCGGTCGTAGTCGTCGAATTCGTCGTCATCCATCGCCGCACATCCTACGGCGCGACGAGCTTCAGGAGCGCTCGGGGTCGGCTCCGACGAGCGGGCGGACCCCGTCGTCGACCGACGGGACCGCGTCGTGGGCGGATGGGACCGCGTCGTCGCCGGACGGGACGTCCTCGTCGAGCTCGAACAGCGGCTCGACCTCGACGACGGGATCGAATCGGTGGAGCCACGACCGACGGTGGAGCGCGTGCGGACCGGCGGCACGGATGCCGTCGTAGTGCTCCGTTGAGCCGTACCCCTTGTTCGACGCCCAGGCGTAGTGCGGGGCCTCCTCGTGCGCGGCGACCATGAGGGCGTCGCGCCGCACCTTCGCGACGACCGACGCGGCGGCGACCGAGGCGCAGTCGCGGTCGGCCTTGACCCGCACGAGCACGTCGACCGGGTCGCGGAGCGCTCGGCTCAGCCAGTCGAACGAGCCGTCGAGGACCACGACCGCACCGTCCAACGCGATCCCGGCCGCGACGAGCTGGTCGATGCCGCGCGCCCCGGCCACTCCGAGCGCCGTGACGATGCCCTGCTCGTCCACGAGGTCCGCCGATGCCATCCCGACCGCGGTGGTCGCCCAGGCCTCGAGCCGCGGCACCAGCGCCTCACGCTTGGCGGGCGAGAGCAGCTTCGAGTCCGCGAGCCCGCTCGGCATCCGGCCGACCGCGATCGTGACCGCCGCGACCCCGACGGCCACCGGGCCGGCGATCGCTCCGCGACCGACCTCGTCGCACCCGATGACGGTCACGCGACCCTGCTCGAGCAAGGAGCGTTCCCATCGCAGGGTCGGCCGCGCAGGCCGCTTCGCGCCGCGCACTGCGCCCGCCGCCGTCACGAGTCCCGCTGCTCCACGCCCGCGAAGACGTCCGGGTAGTCGCCGAGCCACGACCACCGGCTCGTGGGCCACGAGATCACGAACGCGCGCCCCACGACGTCGGACTCCGGCACGAAGCCATGGCTCGGCGTCTGCCGGTTGTACCGGGAGTCCTTCGAGTCGTACCGGTTGTCACCCATCACCCACAGCGAGTGGGCCGGCACGGTGATCGAGAAGTCCGTGCCGGATGCGCGGGTCTCCCCCGCCGGCAGGGTGATGTACGGCTCCTTGATGGGCACGCCGTTCACCGAGAGCTGTCCGAAGTCGTTGCAGCAGGACACCTTGTCGCCCGGCAGCCCGATCACGCGCTTGATCAGGTGGTCGTCGCTGTCCGCGGTCCCGAGGCCGACCAGCGTGAGCAGCCACTCGGCGGCCTTGCCGAGCGCGGTGTGCGGGGTCAGGTCCGGGAGCTGCTCGCCGTCGAGCCATCCACCCGGGTCCTTGAACACGACGACGTCACCGCGCTTGAGTCCGACCACGTGCGGCACGAGTTCGTTCACGATGACCCGGTCGTTCGGGACGAGGGTCTCCTCCATCGACGCCGAGGGGATGTAGAACGACCTGATCAGGAACGTCTTCACGAGGAACGACACGAGCAGCGCCGCGAGGAAGATGATGACGAGGTCGCGGAGGAAGGTGAGCGCTCCACTGCGGCGGCGCGGCTCGCCCCGGCGACGGGTCTCCCCGTCGGTGATCGGTTCGGTCATTGACGTCCTGCTGGTCCTTGAACGGTGGCGGACGAAACAGCGAAGGCCCCCCGTCCAGCGAACACGCTACATGGACGGGAGGCCCTCGCCGACGCTCGGCGCGCTGGCTGATCCTTCGAGGAGGATCAGGCTTCGCGCTTCTCCTTGATCTTCGCCTTCTTGCCGCGGAGCTCGCGGAGGTAGTAGAGCTTGGCGCGACGCACGTCACCGCGGGTCACGAGCTCGATGTGGTCGATCACCGGGGAGTGCACCGGGAAGGTCCGCTCAACGCCGACCTGGAAGCTGACCTTGCGGACCGTGAAGGTCTCGCGGACCCCGTGGCCCTGCCGGCCGATCACGACGCCCTGGAACACCTGGACACGCGAGCGCGTGCCTTCGATGATGTTGACGTGCACCTTGACGGTGTCACCGGCGCGGAAGGCGGGGATGTCGCTCTTGAGCGAGGCGGCGTCCACCTGGTCGAGGAGCTGGCTCATGATGTGTCACTCTCTGCGGCCGCGCACGGGTCGGTCGCTGATCGATGGGAAGATGTGGTGCGTGCCCCACGAGCGGCGGTTCCCCCGTGGCAGAACCAGGCCAGGGCACGGCTGTCCATCTTGCCACAGGCTGTATGGCCAGCGCCACCCGGGCCGTCAGCCGGGACCACGTCCCGCGCGGGGTCGGCGTGCCGAAGCGCGGCCCGTGCGGTGCAGGATGGTGTGCATGATCGAACTGCGCACCCCCGCCGAGCTCGACGGCCTCCGCACCGCCGGACGGTTCGTCGCGGACGTCCTGGACGCGCTCGTCGACGCCACCGACGTCGGCGTCGACCTGCTCGACCTCGACGCGCTGGCCGGTCGGATGATCGCGGAGCGCGGCGCGGAGAGCTGCTACGTCGACTACCACCCGTCGTTCGGCGCGATGCCGTTCGGCCGGTACCTCTGCACGTCCGTCAACGACGCCGCGCTGCACGGCCTGCCCCACGCGCAGCGCCTCGTCGACGGCGATCTGGTGAGCCTCGACTTCGCCGCGAGCGTGGACGGCTGGGTCGCGGACTCGGCCGTGACGGTCCAGGTGGGGACCCCGCGCGCCGAGGACCAGCGCCTCGTCGCGACCGTCCGGCGCGCGCTCGACGCGGGGATCGCCGCGGCGCGTCCCGGCAACCGTCTCGGCGACGTCTCGTCGGCCATCGGCTCGGTGGCACGGGATGCGGGCTACCCGGTCAACCTCCAGTTCGGCGGCCACGGTGTCGGCCGCTCGATGCACGGCGACCCCCACGTCCCGAACGACGGCCGCGCGGGCCGGGGGATGGTCCTCCGTCCCGGTCTCGTGATGGCGATCGAGCCGTGGCTCATGGCCGGCACGGACGAGCTCTACCAGGACCAGGACGGCTGGACCCTGCGCAGCAGCGACGGGTCGCGGGCGGCGCACGTCGAGCACACCGTGGCGGTCACGGAGGACGGCCCGGAGGTCCTCACGCTGCGCAGCGCCGAGCGGGCCGCCCTCCTCGCCTGACGTCTACTCACCGAGGAGGTCCGGGCGGACCCGCCGCGTCCGCTCGAGCTGCTGCTCGTGACGCCACGCGGCGACGCGCCCGTGGTGCCCGCTGAGCAGGACCTCGGGGACGTCGAGACCCCGCCAGGACGCCGGCTTCGTGTAGCTCGGGTACTCGAGCAGGCCGTCCTCGTGCGACTCCTCGGTGAGGCTCTCGGGGTTGCCGACGACGCCCGGGACGAGCCGCCCCACGGCCTCGACGATCGCCATCGCCGCGACCTCGCCACCGTTGAGCACGTAGTCCCCGAGCGAGACCTCACGCACGGACGCGCGAGAGGACGCCCACTCGACGACCCGCGCGTCGATGCCCTCGTACCGGCCGCACGCGAACACGAGGTGTTCCTGCTCGGCGAGGGCACGCGCGGTCTCCTGTCGGAACGGCACCCCGGCAGGGGTCGGCACGACGAGGGTCGAGGACCGGTCGGGCCGCAGGAGCCCTTCGAGCGTGAGGCCCCACGGCTCCGGCTTCATCACCATGCCGGCACCGCCGCCGTACGGGGTGTCGTCGACGGTCCGGTGGCGGTCCGAGGTGTGGTCGCGGAGGTCGTGCACGTGCACGTCGAGCAGACCCCCCTGCCGCGCGCGACCGAGGAGCGAGACGTCCAGCACGCCGAAGAACTCCGGGAAGATCGTGACGATGTCGATCCGCACGGGTCAGTCCTCGTCGTGGTCGGTGGCGGACCCGTCGGCCTCCGCCTCCGACGCACCGGCGGCGTCCTCCGGGCCGTCGGCGGCGTCCTCGGGCGCTTCGATGACCTCCTCGAACAGCCCGGTCGGGGGCGTCACGGTGAGCGTGCCCCCGGCGATGTCCACCGACGGGACGATCGCGCTCACGAACGGGACGAGGACCTCACCACGGGACGGCGTGTCGATCGCCAGCAGGTCCTGCGCCGGCAGGTGGTCGACCCGCGCGACCGTCCCGACCTCGACGCCCTCGCGGAGGACCCGGAGCCCGACGAGCTGGTGGTCGTACCATGCGTCGTCCTCGCCCGTCGGCTCGTCCTCGTCCTGCTCGACCCAGAGGATCGCCTTGACGAGCGTCTCGGCGACCGTCCGGTCGGGGACACCGACGAAGAACGCGACGGGGTGCGCGTTGTACCACCGGAGCTCCTGGAGCTCGAGGTCCTTGCCGGACCACGGCGAATCGTCCGGCACCTGGAGCGAGAAGACGGCTCCCGGGGTGAACCGACGGTCCGGGTCGTCGGTGTAGAGCTCGAGCTTGAGACCGCCCTTGAGCCCGTGCGCCTTGCTGAGTCGACCCACCCGGAGCTGGGTCGTGCGACTAGGAATCGGTGTCGACCACGTCGACCCGCACCCGCTGACCGTCGGCGAGCGCCGACACGAGGGTGCGGAGCGCCTTCGCGGTCCGTCCGGCGCGTCCGATCACGCGGCCGAGGTCCTCGGGGTGCACACGCACCTCGAGGACCTCGCCACGCGGAGAGGTGGAGCTGGCGACGCGCACGTCGTCAGGGTGATCGACGATCCCCTTGACGAGGTGCGTCAGCGCGGATTCGAGCAAGACCTACGCCTCGGCTGCGGTCTCGTCGGTGGCGTCCGCGGCCGGAGCGGCCGGGGCCTGCTTCTCCGACTTCGGCTTGAGGACCGGCTTCTTCTTGTCGTCGGCGACGAAGGCCTGCTTCGGCTCGGCGGTCTTGACGGTGCTCGTCGCCGAGGCGTCGCCCTTGAACTTGCCCCAGTCACCCGTGAGCTTGAGGAGGGCGGCGACCTGCTCGGTCGGCTGCGCGCCGACGCCGAGCCAGTACTGCGCGCGGTCCGAGTCGATGTCGATGACCGAGGGCTCCTCGGTCGGGTGGTACTTGCCGATCTCCTCGATGACACGACCATCGCGCTTGGTGCGCGAGTCGGCGACGACGACACGGTAGTACGGCGCTCGGATCTTCCCGAGGCGCTTGAGGCGGATCTTGACAGCCACGTTTGCTCCTGTTGCGTGTTCAGAGTGGTTGAACTGCCGACCGTGGGCGTGGGGGCACACGCGGCGAAAGCTCGGATGGAAGTCGCGCACCGCCTGATAGAGGGTCGGGCGGGCAGGACTCGACCGTTCATTCTTGCAGATGACCGGGAGGCTCGCCAACCGGCACGCGGTCGGGCGTCAGGGAGCGAGCCGCCGGACCGCTTCGAGCGCCTCCGTGGTCGCGCGGACCGCGTCCACCGAACGGGCGTCCCGCGCACCGCCGACGACCGCGAACGGCACCCCGGTCGCCGCGAGTTCCGACGCCAGGTCGCTCGACGCCTCCTGCCCGGCGCAGAGCACCACCGTGTCCGCGGGCACGGCGACCGGTGTGCCGTCCTCGTCGAGGATCCGGAGCACCCCGGGCTCGATCCCCACGTACTCGCGCACGCCTCCGATGAAGCGGACCCCCGCGTCCCGGAGACGGCCGAGCGCGACCCAGCGCGAGGTGATCCCCACACCCTGTCCGAACTTGCCGGAGCGGCGGAGCACGGTCACGTCGGGCCCCGGCCGGAGCGTGCGGTCAGCGGCGGGTTCGCGCTGCGGCAGGTCACCGACGAGCCCGTCGAAGCCGTCGAGCCCCCAGCGCTCGTCGAACTCCGCGGCCCGACGCGACTCGTCGGGGGACTCCACGAGGAACGCGGCCGTGTCGACACCGATCCCACCGCCGCCGATCACGGCCACGCTGCCCGCGGGAACGCCGTGCCGGAGCGCCTGCTCGTACGTGACGACGTGCGGCAGGTCCGCTCCGGGGATCGTCACCGTGCGGGGCACGACGCCGGAGGCGAGCACGACGCCGTCGCTGTCGGCGAGGTCGGCGGCGGTGGCGGTCCGGCCGAGCAGGACCTCCGCGCCGCGCTCGACGAGTTCCGCGTGCGCGGACCGGACCGGACCGGCGTAGTCCTCTTTCCCGGGGATGCGGGAGGCGAGCCCGAACTGCCCGCCGAGCTCGTCCGCGCGCTCCCAGAGTCGCACCCGGTGCCCGCGACGCGCCGCGTCGACGGCCGCCGCGAGACCCGCCGGTCCCCCGCCGACGACGTCGATCCGCTTCGGCTCGGCGGTCGGACGGACCGGGAACGCGACCTCACGAGCGGCCCGCGGGTTCACGAGGCACGACACCGGCTGACCGACGATCGACCGGTCGAGGCACGCCTGGTTGCAGCCGATGCACGTCGTGACCAGGTCGAACCGGCCGCGGAGGCTCGTGCCGACGATGGACGGATCGGCGAGGAACGGGCGGGCGAGGGCCACCGCATCGACGAGCCCGCGTTCGAGGACCGCCTCGACGTCGCGGAGGTCGGTCATGCGGTTCGACGCCAGCACCCGGACGTCCGGGCGGTCGGAGGAGCGCACGACGCGCGCGATGCGTTCGACGTACGACAGCCAAACACCGTGCGGCACGGCGGCCTGCACGGTCGGTACCCGGGACTCGTGCCAGCCGACCCCGACGCTGATGCCGTCGATCCCGGTCGGCAGCAGGTCGCGGACGAGTGCGTCGACGTCCTCCGGCGACGACGACCCGGGCATGAGGTCGACCCCGGACAGGCGGATCGTCACCGCGAGGTCCGGTACCGCGCTGCGGACGGCGCGCGCGACCTCCACGGCGAACCGCCGCCGACGCTCGGGGTCGCCACCCCATGCGTCGTCCCGCTGGTTCGTGAGCGGCGAGCAGAACTGGTTGACGAGGTAGCCCTCGGACGCCATGATCTCGACGCCGTCGAACCCGATGTCCCGAGCGGCCCGGGCCGCGTCGGCGAAGTCCTCGATCGTCCGGAGGACCTCGTCGTGGGTCAGCGCCTCGGGCACGACACCGCGCGCGGCCGCCCACGGCAGGGGCGACGGCGCGACGGCGCGCTGCGGCGCACCGTTCCGGTCCGTGAGCCCGGCGACCAGGGCGTAGCGACCAGCGTGGAAGAGCTGGGCGAGGACTGCGCCGCCCTCCGCATGCACGGCGTCGACGGCGGTGCGGAAGCGGTCGTCGGTGTCCCCCACCCCGAACACCGCGAAGTCCGGGCCGCCGCGCGCCTCGTCGTTGACCGCGATGCCGCCGGTGATGAGCAGCGCCGCTCCCCCGGCGGCTCGCTCCCGGTAGAACGCGGCCATGCCGGCGCCACCGTCGTCGTGCACCTCGAGTCCGGTGTGCATGCTGCCCATCACGACACGATGCGGCAACGTGATCGGACCGAGCGACCACGGGGTCGTGGTGACGGCGAGCGGTGCGGCGGTCGTCAGCGGTGTCGACGGGTCGGACATGGGCGCGAGGGTCCTACTCCGGCAGGACGGCGTCGCGCAGCGGCGACGTCGTGTCCGACCAGAAGGGCGGCGCGATGACGGTGAGCCCACCGTCGACCGACAGCACCTGTCCGGTGATGTAGGACGCCTTGTCCGAGAGCAGGAAGTCGACCGCGTCCGCCATGTCGTCCGGGGTGCCGGGCCGCTGCAGCGGCAGCTTCTCGAGCACGGTGTGCATCGGGGCCTGACCGGGGACGTTCGAGTAGAAGTAGTCGAGCGAGTCGGTGTCGATGAGTCCGCCGTTGACCGCGTTGACGGTGATCTGCCGCGGACCGAACTCGACCGCCATGTACTTCATGTAGGACTCGGTCATCGCCTTCGCGGCGCCGAGCGCGGCGTACGTGGGGAACGCCCGCAGCGAGCCGTAGGACGTGACGACGACGATCCGACCGCCGTCGTCCATGAGCTCCGCCGCGCGCTGGGCGCCGAGCACGAACGACCGCGCGTTGGTCGCGTAGCTGCGGTCGAGGTGGTGGAGCTTCAGCTCCTTGACGGCCTTGAACGCGCTGGCTGCCGCGTTCGCCACGAAGTAGTCGAGCCGTCCGTAGGTGTCGCGGACGACGTCGAAGAGCGCGTCGATGGACTCGGGCTGCTCGATGTCGACCTGGGCGGTGATGCCGTCACCACCGGCGGCCTTGACGTCGGCGAGCGACTCCTCGGCCAGGTCGGCGTTGCCCTTGTAGGTCACGACGACGGTGACGCCGCGCGCGCCGAGCTTCTTCGCGAGCAGGCGGCCGATGCCGCGGGATGCGCCGGTGATGACGGCGACGGGTGCACTGGTGGTGTCGGCCACGGGGGTTCCTTGTCTCGCTGGTGCCGGCGCGTGCGCGCCGGTCGGGGGTGGGGCGGACGTCACGCGGGTGGGACGGTCACGCTGGTGCTGACGGTCGGGAGGCACGGGACGGGCCCGCCCCGCGCCTCCCGACCGAGGTCATGTCAGAATCGCGCCTGCCCGGTGACGACCGCGCGGCCGACCACGAGCTTCTGGATCTCGTTCGTGCCCTCCTCGAAGCGCTGCGCACGGGCGTCGCGGTACACGCGCTCGATGGTGTTGCGCTTCCAGTAGCCGGATCCGCCGTGCACCTGCAGGGCCTTGTCGGTGACCCGCGCGAGCATGTCCACGGCGACCATCTTCGACGCGCTCGAGAGCGTTCCCGCGTCGGGGCGGCCCTCCTCGTAGGCGCGGGCGGCCTCGTACACCAGGGCCCGCGCGGCCGCGATGTCCGCGTAGTTCTCGGCGAGGTAGAACTGGATCGCCTGTCGACTGCTCAGCTTCTTGCCGAAGGTCTCGCGGGTGTTCGCGTACTCGACAGCCAGTTCGTTCGCACGCTCGGCCAGACCGACGGCGCTCATCGCGACCGACACGCGGCTCGGCAGGAGGAACCCGCCGAGCGCGACCTCGAGCCCCTGGCCCTCCTCGCCGAGGCGCGCGGACACCGGCACCGGGACGTCGTGGAACTTGAGGATGGCGTGGTCGGTGCCCCGGATGCCCATGGTGTCCGAGTCGTCGATCACCTCGGCACCCGGCAGACCCGAGTTCGGCATGAGGAACGCGACCGTGCCCTCCTGGCCCGTCGACCCCTCGAGCCGCGCCGCCAGCAGCCAGTAGTCGCACTTCACGCCGAACGTGATGAGGTGCTTCTCGCCGTTCATGACGTAGGTGTCACCCTCGCGCCGGACGGTCGTGCGGATGTCCGCACCGGTACCCGCGGTCGCTTCGGTCAGCGTGAACGCCACGAGCGTGTCACCGGCGATCGACGGCTTGACGACCTCTTCGAGCTGCTCCGGAGTCGCGTACGGCGCCATGGCGCGCCACGTGCCGTTGATGACGTGCACGAGCATGCGGATCGAGCCGTGGGAGCGCGAGATGATCTCCATGATCTCGAGGTAGCGCGGGAACGGGATCCCACGACCGCCGAGCTCGACGGGCGCCGCCAGGCCCAGCCACCCACGCTCGCGCAGGTCCACGAGGACCTGCGGGGGGACCTGCCCGGTGCGCTCGATCTCGTTCGCGTAGTCCTCGCCGGGGCCGCGCACCCACGCGTCCACCTCGGCCTTGAGCTGCTGGAACGCGTCCTCGTCGAACGGGGCCACGGTCTCGGTCACCTGCGTCATGAGTTCTCCTTCTGGGCGACGAGCGCCGCGGCCTGCTCGCGCAGGACGTTCTTCTGGACCTTGCCCACCGCGTTCCGCGGCAGTTCGTCGATGTACTCGAGCCGCTCCGGCCAGTAGTACTTCGACACGTTGGCGTGCTCGAGGTACTGCTGCATCGCACCGAAGTCGAGGGTCTCGTCGTCACGCGACGACACCACGAACGCGCAGGCACGTTCCCCGAGTCGCTCGTCGGGCATCGCGACGATCGCGACGTCCGTGACGAGGGGGTGCTGGTACAACAGGTTCTCGATCTCGACCACGGGGATCTTCTCACCGCCGCGGTTGATGACGTCCTTCACCCGGCCGGTGATGCTGAGGAACCCCTTGTCGTCGATCCGCGCGAGATCGCCGGTGCGGTACCACCCGTCCGGGGTGAACACGTCGTCGGTGAGGTCGGGGCGGTCGAGGTACCCGTCGAACATCGTCGGCGAGTGCAGCTCGAAGTTGCCCTCGCTCCCCACCGGGAGCTCGGCGCCCTCGTCGTCGACGATGCGCAGGCGGATGCCCGGCAACGCGCGCCCGTCGTGCCCGTATGCGTCCGCCGGGTCGTCGCTCGGGCTCGAGAGCGCGCCGAGGCAGGTCTCGCTCGTGCCGAAGGCGCCGAGGATCGCGCTCCCGAGCACCGTCGCGGCGCGCTGCGCGAGCGCGCGTGGGACCGCGGCGCCCGTGGGCACGAAGATCCGCAACGAGGCGGGCAGCTCGGCCCCGGCCTCGACGAGGTCGACGAGGTCGGTCAGGAACGGCGTCGCGCACTGCACGAACGTCGCCCCGGCCGCTCCGAACGCCTGGTCGAGCGCCACGCGGCCGTCCCAGACGGGCTGGATCACCTGCGCGACGCCGAGGCGGAACGCCAGGAGCATGCCGTAGAGGAACCCGGTCTGGTGTGCCAGCGGCGACGGGATGTAGATGCGGTCCTGGGCACCGAGGCCGGTCTGCGCGACGTGCATCGCGGTGGCCAGGCCCAGCGTCCGGTGTGGGTGCTGGACGCCCTTCGGCTCCCCCGTCGTCCCGGAGGTGAACAGCAGCTGGCAGATGTCGTCCGGACCGGGCGACATCGAGCGGATCTGCGCGGTGTCCGGTTGGACCGACTCGAGCGCGGTGTCGTAGTACCGCCAGTTCCACTCGGAGGCATCGACGCGGTCCATGGCGTCAGCGGGCATCGGCGGCAGGTTCGTCGGGGTGTCCTGGTGCCCGCGGGCCTCCGACCGCAGGACCACGACGTGCTCGACCGCGAGCCGACGGTTCTGCGCAGCGGCCTCGTCCACCACGTCGAGCAGCTCGATCGCGGGCCGGCGCTTGCGGAACACGTTCGGCAGGAACACGACACGGGCACGCGACCGCGCGAGCGTCATGGTGGTCTCACGCGGTCCGAACACCGGCATGATCGGGGTCGCGACGGCGCCGATCTGGACCGCGCCGAGCGTGATGGCGACGAACTCCCGCCAGTTCGGCAGCTGCATCGCGACCGACTCGCCCTTGCGCACGCCGAGTTCGAGCAGGAGCGCGGACACCTGGTCCGCCTCGTCCTGGAGCTGCTTCCACGTGGTCGTGACCGCGGCCGGTCCGCCGACCTCGATCACCGCGGCTCCGTCGGGGTCCGACTCGGCGAGTGCCCGGACGCGCTCGCTGAGCACGAGCGGCTCGGCGTCGATCCCCGCCGGGACCGCGGTCTCCTCGGCGGCGACGGCGCCGAGGTCCTCGGCGGCGTCCTCGGGGTCGAAGCCCTCGGCGGAGTCGGCCGCGGCGAGCGCCGCGGTGGCATCCCCGACCTCCATGTCGAGCCCGACCGAGTTCATCGCCTCGAGGAACGTCGGGTAGGAGATGCGGTACGCCCTCGGGTAGGTGAGCGCGGACACGCCGTCGGCCTTCGACGCCGCGACGGCGAGCGACATGAGCACGCGGTGGTCGTTGAACGACGACATCGGCGATCCGGTGAGCTGCTGCACCCCAGTGACGCGGAGCTCGTCCGCGCCCTGCTCCGCGCGGCCGCCCATCCGGTTCAGCTGCAGCATGGCGGCGACGCGATCGGACTCCTTGAGGCGGATGTGCGCGACGTTCCACAGGCGGCTCGTGCCCTCGGCGAAGGTCGCCATGGTGGACAGGACGGGCAGGAGGTCCGGGATCGGTTGGCAGTCGATGTCGAGTGGCCGGAGCGGCGAGCCGTCGTGCGTGATGCGCACGAACCCGGTCTCCTCGTCGATGCGCATCGGGACGCCCATCGCGGTGGCGAGGTCGAGGAACTCGCTCTCGGGGTGGTCGGTGTCGGCAGTCCGGAACGAGGTCATCCCACGCAGGAGCACGTCCGATTCGCGGATGCCCGCGGCGGCGATCCCGAACGCGGCCGAGCCGATGTCCGGCGGGATGACGTAGTCGTGTGGCGTCGCGCGCTGGTTCGCCGGCACGCGGTACTCGAGCCAGTCGTCCGAGACCTCGACGGTCAGTCCGAACTGGCGCATCATCGCGACCGTCAGCTCGACGTAGGGCTGCTCGTTGAGGCGGCCGCCCGTGATGTGGATGCGGGTCTCCTGCTCGGCGAACGGGGCGACCAGGAGCAGTCCGGAGACCCACTGCGACAGGGTGCCGGCGATCGAGACGTCGCCACCGCGCGGCCGTCGGGGCTGCACGGTGATGGGCGGGCAGTCGTTCGTCGCCTCGAGTTCGACGCCCATCTGCGTGAGCGAGGTCAGGAGCGCCTTGATCGGGCGCCGCTGGAAGTACTTCATGCCCGTGAGCGTCATCGGGCGGTCGGCGAGTGCGGCCAGGCCCGTCATGAAGTAGAGGGTGGTCCCGGACGAGCCCATGTTGAGCAGACCGTCCGCCCCGCGGGAGCCGTGGTCGACGACGTCGGTGGCGACGTAGCGACCGCCGAGCCCCGTCACGAGGTAGTCGTTGCCCCGTCGCACGATGTCGACGCCGAGCGCCCGCAGCGTCCCGACCGTCCACTCGACCTGCCGTGTCGTGCTGATGCCCGACACGACGCTGGTGCCCTCCGCCAGTGATGCGAGGACCAGCGCTCGATGCGCGTGGTACTTGGACACGGGGATGTCGAGTTCCCCGACGAGGGGTGCGGATGTCCCGCGGACGACCAGCTGCATGCGTACCTCATTCCGTGGCGGAGCGGATCCACCGTAGTCCTCGCCGAGCGCGGGTCGAAACCGCCGGGGGAACGACGCGCGGGAGCCGTTGTTGTGCGTGTCCGACAATGCACGAGGCAGGATGGGACCCGATCCGACAAACCGGCGCCCGACCCCGGGCGCGTGTCCCGAGCCGGCGACGGAGCCGTGTCCCCGGGCGCACCGACCGCCTCCGAAAGGCCGCGCATGGACATCGCGTTCACGTCGTCACGACCGTCCACGATCGGGATCGAGTGGGAGCTGCCGCTCGTCGATCGCACCACGGGCGACCTCACGCCGCGGGCGCCCGACGTGCTCCTCGCGGTGCGCGAGCGGTTCGGACACGACCGGGTCACGAACGAGCTCCTGACGAACACCGTCGAGGTCGTCTCGGGCGTCCACGACACCGTCCGCGACGCGGTCCGCGACCTGGCCGGCATCGTGAGCGCGGTGCGCACGGCCGCTGACGTGCTCGACACCGACGTGATGTGCTCGGGTACGCACCCCTTCGCGCAGTGGGACCAGCAGGAGGTCACGCCCGACAGTGAGCGGTACACGACCCTCATCGACCGCACGCGCTGGTGGGGTCGCCAGATGCTCATCTGGGGCGTGCACGTCCACGTCGGCATCGACGACCGCGAGAAAGCCCTGCCGATCCTCAACGCGATGCTCGCGTCCGTGCCACACCTCCAGGCGCTGACGGCGTCCAGTCCCTACTGGGCCGGCGTCGACACCGGCTACGCCTCGAACCGGGCGCTCATGTTCCAGCAGCTGCCGACGGCGGGACTCCCCCCGCAGTTCGGTGCGTGGGCGGACTACGAGGAGATGGTGGACGACATGGTGCGCACCGGTGTCGTGGACGACCACACCGAGTTGCGCTGGGACCTCCGACCGTCGCCGAAGTGGGGGACGCTCGAGAACCGCGTCTCGGACGGTATCAGCACGGCGCACGAACTCGCCGCGGTCGCCGCGCTCGTGCAGTGCCTGGTGACCGAGGCGTCCGATCGGCTGGACGCCGGGGAGACCCTCCCCACCATGCAGCCCTGGTTCGTGCGCGAGAACAAATGGCGTGCGGCTCGGTACGGGATGGAGGCGGAGATCATCGTGGACGCCGCCGGTGACGAGCGCCTCGTGTCCGACGACGTCCGCGACCTCGTCGTACGACTCGAGCCCGTCGCCGAGCGCCTGGGGTGCCTCGAGGAGCTCCACGGGCTCGACCGCGTCCTCGAGGAGGGCGCGTCCTACCAGCGGCAGCTCCGCGTCGCGGCAGAGCACGAGGACGACATGCGGGCCGTCGTCCGGTCCCTGGTCACCGAACTCGGGGAGAGCATCGACGCGGTGCTGTGACCGGGCGACCGACGGGACGGACGGGAGGCGCACCGCACGTCCGTCCCGCCGCTACCGGTTCAGGAACTTGCCGAGCGCGGCCATCTCCTCTTCGGTGGGCGCCTTCGGGTTCTTCGCACCGCCGAGCCCGAAGCCACCGCCGGTCGGCGCCGTCGGCGCCTGCGGTCCGGACGCGATGGCCGCGTTCTGCGCAGCGCGCTTGGCCGGGTTGCCCGCCTTGGACCCCTTCTTCTTCGGCTGCTGCCGCTTGCCCGCGTAGGACGCACCGGGAACCGGGCCCATGCCGGGCACCTGGGGGACCCCGCCCTTGGCGACCGTCTTCATCATCTTCGCGGCCTGCTCGAACCGGTTCACGAGCTGGTTGACCTCGGTGACGGTCGACCCGGCACCGCGCGCGATCCGCAGGCGACGGGACCGGTTGAGGATCTTCGGCAGCGCACGCTCCTGCGGCGTCATCGACTGGATGATCGCCTCGGTCCGGACGATCTCGCGCTCGTCGAAGGAGTCGAGGGCCTCGCGCATGCCCTTCGCGCCGGGCAGCATGCCGAGCATGCTCTTGATCGACCCCGCCTTGCGGAGTTGCTGCATCTGCTTGAGGAAGTCGTCGAGCGTGAACGAGTCGGTCGCGATCTTCTCGGCGACCTTGCGGGCTTCGTCCTCGTCGAAGGCCTGCTGCGCCTGCTCGATCAGCGACAGGACGTCACCGAGGTCGAGGATGCGGCTGGCCATGCGGTCGGGGTGGAACGGCTCGAAGTCGTCGAGGTTCTCGCCCGTGGACGCGAACATGATCGGTCGGCCCGTGATGCTGGCCACCGACAGCGCGGCACCACCGCGGGCGTCACCGTCGAGCTTGGACAACACGACGCCGGTGAAGTCGACGCCCTCTTGGAAGGCGCGCGCGGTCGCCACGGCGTCCTGACCGATCATCGCGTCGATGACGAACAGGACCTCGTCCGGGTCGACGGCCTTGCGGATGTTCGCCGCCTGCTTCATGAGCTCGGCGTCGACGCCGAGCCGCCCGGCGGTGTCGACGATGACGGTGTCGAACTGCCGGTCCACCGCGACCTTCATCGCGTTCTTGGCGACCTTGACCGGGTCCCCGACGCCGTTGCCCGGTTCCGGCGCGTAGACCTCGACGCCGGCCTGCTCGCCGACCACCTGGAGCTGCGTGACCGCGTTCGGCCGCTGCAGGTCCGCGGCGACGAGCATCGGGGTGTGGCCGTCCTTCTTGAGCCACTTGCCGAGCTTGCCGGCGAGCGTCGTCTTGCCCGCGCCCTGGAGGCCCGCGAGCATGATGACCGTCGGCGGGCGCTTCGCGAACTCGAGGCGGCGCTGCTGGCCGCCGAGGATCCCGACGAGTTCCTCGTTGACGATCTGGACGACCTGCTGGGCCGGGTTCAGCGCCTTGTTGACCTCGTCCGACAAGGCGCGTTCGCGGACCGACGCCGTGAACGACTTGACGACCTCGAGCGCCACGTCGGCGTCGAGCAGGGCACGCCGGATCTCGCGGACGGTGCCGTCGACGTCGGACGGGGTGAGTCGACCCTTGGACCGCAGGTTGCGGAAGGTCTCGGTGAGCCGATCGGAGAGTGTGCCGAATTGCGCCATGGTCCCGCGATTCTACGCGCCGGACCCGTGCCGTGCCTCCCGGCCCGCCCACCGCGGGCGCGCGCGCCGGTCGTCAGGCGCGACGACCGGTGACGAGGCGCACCAACCACCCGATCACCGCGATCACGAGCACGACGATCCCGATCCAGAGCAGGATGCGCAGGGCTGCGCCGAGCAGACCGACGACCAGCAGGACGATGCCGACGATGATCGCGATGGTGAGGAGCCAGCGCATGAGAGCCTCCGGGTCGAGCCGACGGCCGGGCGACCGCCCGACCACCGTCGACGCTAGCCCCGCGGGCGCGAGCTGTCCGGGAGTAGAAGGGTTCGAGATCGCCGCGCAGGTGGTCGTGGACGAGGCGGTGCGCATGGAGTCGGTGGACGAGCAGCGACGTGGACCGGTGCTCGGCGCGCCCCTCCCGAGGGTCGAGGGCGCCGACAAGGTCCGCGGACGGGCTCGGTACGCCGCCGAGACCGGCGGCGAGGACGTCGCCTGCTACGCGTGGGTCGTGCAGGCCGCGATCGCACGCGGCCGGGTCGTGGCGATCGACCGGGAGGCGGTGCTCGCCATGCCGGGGGTCGTCACCGTGATCGCGGCCGACGACGCACCACGGCTCACCGCCGTCCCGACGACCGAGCTCTTCGTGCTGCAGAGTGACCGCGTCCACTACCGGGGCGAACCGGTCGCGCTCGTCGTCGCGGAGACCTTCGAGACCGCGCGGGCGGCCGCGGCCGCGCTCCGGGTGACCTACGACGCCGAGCCGGCGGACACGGTGTTCCCCGACGAACCGTCCTTCGGTCCGGACGACGCCCCCGGGGTGTTCGTCGCCCCGGAGTCGATCAACGGCGACCTCGAGCCGGACACCGACCAGGGCGACCTCGACCGCGCGCTCGCCGACGCGGACGTCGTCCTCGACGCGACCTACACCACGCCACCCCAGGTCAACAACCCGCTCGAGCCGCACGCCGCGACCGCGTGGTGGGTCGGCCCGTCGCGCGAGCAGGACGAGGACGGTCGACCACGCGCCGCTGCCGGTGCCCGGCTCGAGCTCATCGAGGCGACGCAGGGGCCGTCCCTGGCCGCGGGTGTGGTCGCCGACCTGTTCGGCATCGACGACAGCGCGGTCCGGCTCCGCACCGAGCACGTCGGCGGCGGGTTCGGCTCGAAGGGCTCGCCGAAGCCCGATCTGCCCCTGGCCACCATGGCCGCACTCGTCACCGGCCGTCGTGTGAAGCTCGTGTTCACGCGGCAGATGGTGTTCTCGATCGGTGGCTACCGCACGCCGACCGCGAGCCGCATCCGCCTCGGAGCGCGTCCGGACGGCACGCTCACCGCGATCG
The DNA here is from genome assembly GCF_003234815.2 of Curtobacterium sp. MCBD17_035. Classification (NCBI taxonomy): domain Bacteria; kingdom Bacillati; phylum Actinomycetota; class Actinomycetes; order Micrococcales; family Microbacteriaceae; genus Curtobacterium; species Curtobacterium sp. MCBD17_035. The sequence continues at coordinate 2,088,292 of NZ_CP126279.1, forward strand.
GTCACGACGTCCGCACCCAGACCTCCACGATCGGCACGTTCGTCGAACAGGTGGCGGACTGCACCCGCCACGTGTACGCCGCACCGAACCGCCGCACCTCGCATCGGTACGTCGCACTCGACGTGCCGACACCCCGCTTCATGCGCGCTCCCGGAGAGGCACCCGGGAGCTTCGCGCTCGAATCGGGGATGGACGAGCTCGCCGCCGCACTCGGCATCGATCCCGTCGAGCTCCGCCTCCGGAACGAGCCGGACGTCGACCCGATCGACGGGGCGGCGTTCAGCACCAGGAACCTCGTCGGGTGCCTCCGCCGGGGGGCGGAGCTGTTCGGGTGGGAGGCCCGTGGCCGCGAGCCGCGCATGCGTCGCGACGGACGGTGGCTGGTGGGCGCGGGTGTCGCCGCCGCCTACTACCCCGCTCGCGTCGTCCCGAGCGGAGCGACCGTCACCGCCGAGGCGGACGGGACGTTCACCGTCGGCGTCGCCGCCTCGGACATCGGGACCGGGTCCCGCACCGTGCTCCTGCAGGTCGCGGCCGATGCCCTCGAGGTCGGGGTGGACCGCATCCGCATGCACATCGCCGACTCGACGCTCCCGCAGGCCGCGCTCGGTGCGGGGTCGTTCGGGACGACCTCGTGGGGATGGGCGGTCGACAAGACCTGCCGCTCGTTGCGAGAGCGACTCGAGCGCGGAGCGGTCGTGCCGTCCTCCGGTCTCTCCGTGACGGAGCGGACCGACGACGACGTGCAGCACCTCGCGGAGCGGTCGCGGCACGCGTACGGCGCGCAGTTCGTCGAGGTCCGCGTGGACACGGACTCCGGCGAGGTACGGGTCGACCGCATGGTGGGCGTGTTCGCCGCGGGCCGCATCTACAACGCCCGCACGGCCCGAGCGCAGCTCGTCGGTGGGATGACGTGGGGCATCGGCATGGCGCTGCACGAGGACGCCGAGATCGACCCCGTGGCGGGCGACATCGGCAACCACGACCTCGCCACGTACCACGTCGCGACGAACGCGGACGTGGAGTCGATCCACGCCGAGTGGCTCGACGAACCCGGCGAGGACCTCACGCCGCTCGGCGGCAAGGGGATCGGGGAGATCGGGATCGTCGGTGCTGCCGCGGCGCTGGCGAACGCCGTCTGGGACGCGACCGGCGTGCGGGTCCGTCGCCTGCCGATCCGACCGGACGCCCTCGTCGATCGGATGCCGGCCCGAGCCTGATCCGGCGCCCGCTCGGACACCCGGGCACGGTCACCGTCCAGGCGTCGAACGGTCAGCCGACGAGGTTCTGCACGAAGACGTGGGGCGTGAACCCGGTGAGGTCGTTGATGCCCTCGCCCTGGCCGATGAGCTTGATGGGGATCCCCGTCTTCTCCTGCACGCTGAGCACGAACCCGGCCTTCGCCGAGCCGTCGAGCTTCGTGATGACGAGACCGGTGACGCCCGCGCCCTCGATGAACGCCTGCGCCTGCGCGAGGCCGTTCTGCCCGGTGGTGGCGTCGAGGACGAGCAGCACCTCGGCGATCTCCGTCTGCTTCTCGACGACGCGCTTGATCTTCGAGAGCTCGTCCATGAGGCCCGCCTTGGTGTGCAGGCGGCCGGCGGTGTCGATGACGACGATCTCGATCCCCTCGCGCATCGCCCGGTCGACGGTCTGGTAGGCCACCGACGCGGGGTCCTGTCCGGGCTGCTGCGGTCGCACGACCTCGACCCCGGCGCGCTGGGCCCACGTCGCGACCTGCTCCACCGCCGCGGCACGGAACGTGTCCGCGGCGCCCACGAGCACGCTGCGGTCGTAGGTACGGAGGAACTTGGCGAACTTGCCGATCGTCGTCGTCTTGCCGACGCCGTTCACACCGACGACGAGCACGACGGCCGGGCGGTTCGACAGCTTCAGCGTGGTGTCGAGCTTCGACAGGCGCTCCTCGAGCACCTCGCGCAGCATCCGGTTCAGGTCCGCCGGATCGGTCGTCTGGTACCGGTCGACCTGCGCACGGAGGTCGTCGACGACCTCTTCGGTGATGTCCGGCCCGAAGTCGGCACCGATGAGCGCCGCCTCGAGGTCCTCCCAGGTCGTCTCGTCGATCGTGCGCCGTTGGAACAACCCGCGGAGCCGACTCGAGAGGGACCAGGAACTCGCCATGCTCCCAGCTTAGAGCGGGCCGAACGCGCGCGATCACCGGTAGCCTGGCACCACGAAGGGGAGTATTCCTCCCGCGGTGGTGCCGTCAGTACGGTCCGGGACGATCCGGGCCCGGTGCCATCGGCCGCTCGTCCGGGCGGCGGAAGAGACCTTCAGTCGTCGTCGTCCCCGATTCCGGGAACGGCCCTACTGGAGGATCCACGTGGACGTCCACATCGCCGTCTGGCTCGGCACCATCGCGCTGGTGCTCGCGCTCCTCGTCTTCGACTTCTTCTCGCACGTGCGCAAGGCGCACGAGCCCACCATCCGCGAGTCGACGACCTGGTCGCTCGTGTACATCGGGATCGCGGTCCTCTTCGGCCTCGGCGTCTGGGCGTTCGGCGGCCACCAGGCGGGCGGCGAGTTCTTCGCCGGGTGGATCACCGAGGAGTCGTTGAGCATCGACAACCTCTTCGTGTTCCTCATCATCATGACCGCGTTCAAGGTCCCGCGCGCCTACCAGCAGAAGGTCCTCCTCGTCGGCATCGCGATCGCGCTCATCGCACGCGGGGTGTTCATCGCCCTCGGCGTCGTCATCATCGACAACTTCTCGTGGGTCTTCTACCTGTTCGGCGCGCTGCTGTTCTGGCTCGCCTGGAGCCAGGCGCGCGGCGGGCACGAGGACGAGAGCGCCGGCGAGTCGCGGCTGATCCGCGTGCTGCGCCGCATCCTGCCGACCTCGGAGGACTACGACGGCGACCGCGTCACCACGAAGGTCGACGGCCGTCGCCTCCTCACGCCGATGGCGCTCGTCATGGTGGCGCTCGGCCTCACGGACGTGCTCTTCGCCCTCGACTCGATCCCCGCGATCTTCGGGCTGACGCAGGACGCCTACATCGTCTTCGTCGCCAACGCGTTCTCGTTGCTCGGTCTGCGACAGCTGTACTTCCTCATCTCCGGGCTCCTCGAGCGCCTCATCTACCTCGGGCAGGGACTCGCCGTCATCCTCGGGTTCATCGGCGTGAAGCTCGTGTTCCACGCCATGCACGTCAACGAGCTCCCGTTCGTCAACGGCGGTCACCACATCGAGTGGGCTCCGGAGATCCCGATCTGGTTCTCGCTGTCGTTCATCGTGCTCGTCGTCGCGGTGGCGACGATCGTCAGCCTCGTCGTGTCCGCGCGGCGGGTCCGCCGCGGCGAACCGCTCGACGGCCACCACGACCAGCGCGTCGAGGCCTGATCCGCTGATCGGGGCGCTCAGCTCGCGGCGCGCTCGCGCTCCGCGTCCTGCACGCGCTGCCCGACGACCGCGCTGACGCCGTCCTGCCGCATCGAGACGCCGTACAGCGCATCGGCGATCTCCATCGTCCGCTTCTGGTGCGTGATCACGATGAGCTGCGACGAGGTCCGGAGGCGTCCGAACACGGTGAGGAGTCGCCCGAGGTTGGCGTCGTCGAGCGCGGCCTCGACCTCGTCCATGATGTAGAACGGGCTGGGCCGGGCCGTGAAGATCGCCACGAGCAGCGCGATCGCCGCGAGTGAGCGCTCGCCGCCGGACAGCAGGGTGAGCCGGTCGATCTTCTTGCCCGCGGGGCGCACGGCGACGTCGATGCCGGTGGCGAGCATGTCGTCCGGATCGGTGAGCTCGATCGTGCCCGTCCCGCCGGGGAACAGGATCGGGAACACCTCGTCGAAGGCCCGCTTGGTGTCCTCGAACGCCGAGCGGAAGATCTCCTGCATCTTGCCGTCGAGCTCCTCGATGATCGTGAGGAGGTCCCCCCGCGTGCTCGTCAGGTCGTCGAGCTGCTCGGTGAGGAACCGGTGCCGCTGCTCGAGCGCCTGGAACTCCTCGAGCGCGAGCGGGTTCACCTTGCCGAGCTGGCCGAGGTCCCGTTCGGCGTCGCGGAGCCGGCGTTCCTGCTCCGCGCGCACGTACGGCACGGTCGGGACCTCCGCATCGGCCTCGGAGCGGGGCGCGGCGTCCGGGTCCGGGAGCGCGGCGCCGCCGGGCAGTGTGGAGACCTCGGCATCGAGCGTCGCGGGGTCGGCGTCGGCGTCGGCGTCGGCGTCGGCATCCGCGTCACGGTCGACTCCCACCGCGCGCATCGCCTCGCGGTGCTGGCGCGCACGCACGCGGGGGTCGACGAGCACGTCCACGGGGACCGGGACGTCGGGGCCGTACTCGGCGACGAGCACCTGCTCGACCAGGCCGAGTTCGCTGCCGGCGCGTTCGAGCAGCGATGACACGTGCAGCTTCTTCTCGTAGATCTCCATCTCGAGCCCGTGGAGGCCGTCGGTGACCGACTGCAGCCGGTCGCGGAGGGACTGCTCCTCGGCCCGCAGGGTCTGGAGCTCCGTGTTCCGCCGCGCACGGTCGGCCTCGGCGGCGGTCAGCCGGACGCGGGCCTCAGCCACGGACCGATCGACGGCGTCCAGGACCGCGGGGAGGTCGGCGATGACCCCCTCGGCGGCCTCGATCTGCCGGCGACGGATCACCGCGAGGCGCGCTTGTTCCTCGGCGGCCGCGCGCTCCGCGGCCAGCTGCCGCTCCAACGCCGCGCCCCGCGCCCGTTCGGCGCGCGCCCGCTCGCGGATGGTCTCGACCTGGATGCGCTGGTCGATCTCGTCGCTCCGCGCGGCCTCGAGGTCGTCGAGGAGGTCGTCACGCGCGGACGCGTCGAGGATCGGCCGTGGTGCGGCGAGGAAGGCGGCGTGCTCCTGGTCTGCGGCGGCGAGCGCCTGCTCCGCCTGTTCGACGGCGCCCGCGGTCTCGGCGAGCGCGGCGCGGAGCCGGTCGGCCTCGCCTCGCGCGTTCTCCGCGCGGGTGCGCGCGGTCGCCGATGCCCGGTCGAACGCCGCCTTCGCGGCCACGTGCGCGCGGAGGGTGCGGTCGGCCTCGTCCGCCGCGGCGCGTGCCGCGTCCACGGCGTCACGCGCAGCTCGGAGGTCGGTGCCCGCCGCGTCGGCGGCCGCGACGACCTCGACGTGCCGGCTCGCCGCCGTGTCCCGCTCGGCCACGAGTTCGAGCCGCGAGGTCGCGCGTTCCCCGCCGCCCGTGACGAGGACCGCGCGGACGACGTCACCCGCGGCGGTCACGACCGTCGCCTGCGGGACGGCGGCGAGCAGGGCCTCCAGGTCGGCCGCGGCCAGGTCCGCGCCCGGCTCGACGACGACGGTGTCCGCGAGCAGCGCCACGATCGCGGGAGGCCCGTCGACCACCTCGAGTGCCGGACGGACGCCGGACGGGAGGGCCGGGGGCAGGTGCGATCCCGTGCCCGGCGCGTCGGCGACGACGACGTCGATGCGACCGATGTCGTTCGTCCGTGCGGCGGTCACGGCGTCGAGCGCGGCGGACCGGGTGGCGGCGAGCACCGCGTCGGCGAGTCCGCCGAGGGCGGCCGCGACCGCGGCCTCGTACCCGGCGGCGACCCGGATGTGGTCGGCGAGTCGGCCGAGCACCCCGGCGCGCCCGGCGTCGATGAGCGCCTGTGAGCCGTCGCGGACGTCGAGCGACAGCCCGAGCGCGGTCACGCGTGCGGCGAGGGCGTCACGCTCGCGCTCGAGCCGGTGCAGCCGCTCCCGCGCCTCGTCCCGTCGCGACTGGGCGCCCTCGAGCGCCGCCCGGGCGTCCATGAGCAGCTGCGCCAGGTCGTCCTCGTCCGCGTCCAGTCCCGGGTCGCGGGCGATCCCGGCGAGCTCCTGTTCGGCGCGTCCGGCACGCTCCTCGGCCTCGGCGAGCGCCCGCTCCCGACGGGCACGGTCGGCCGTGGCGGAGGCTAGCCGCTGCCGTGCCACGTCGACGCGGTTGCCGAGGCGCTGGGCGTCCAGGTCGTGCTGCGACACGAGTGCGCTCTGCGCCGCGATCTCCTCGTCGAGGGCGTCGAGCGACGCACGCGCCCGGGCCACGCGCTCGGCCGCCGACGCCAGCGCGCCCTGGAGGTCCTCGGCGTTCGCCTCGAGACGCTCGGCCTCGTCCCGCGCGTCCGCGACCATCGACGGGGTGACGGTGGGGCCCTGGGCGGGCACGTCCGCCTGTTGGGCGAGCAGCACGAGGCGCTGGTTCGCGAGGGTCGACAGCCCCCGCAGTCGCTCCTGCACGCTCTCGAGGCCGTGGAGCACCGTCCGCGCCCGGTCGACGTCGTCACCCACCATCGTCTGCTCGACGTGCTGCTGTCGGATGCGCGCCTGGTCGAGCCGCTCCTGGAGCACGATGCGCTCGCTCTTCCGGCCGGCCTCGACCGCGAGGTGCTCGGCGAGCTCCCGCCGCAGCCGGACGACGTCGTCCGCGAGGATCCTGGCCCGCGCGTCCCGGGCGACCGCCGCCACGGACTGCGCCTTGCGCGCGACCTCGGCCTGCCGTCCCAGCGGCTTCAGCTGACGCCGGATCTCACCGGCGAGGTCGGACAACCGGGTGAGGTTCGCCTGCATCGCGTCGAGCTTGCGGAGCGTCTTCTCCTTGCGCCGACGGTGCTTGAGGATGCCGGCGGCCTCCTCGATGAAGCCGCGTCGATCCTCCGGCGTCGCGTGGAGCACCTTGTCGAGCTGTCCCTGCCCGACGATGACGTGCATCTCGCGGCCGAGCCCCGTGTCCGACAGGAGTTCTTGGACGTCGAGCAGGCGACAGTTCTCGCCGTTGATGGCGTACTCGCTCCCGCCGTTCCGGAACAGGGTCCGCGAGATCGTGACCTCCGCGTACTCGATCGGGAGCACGCCGTCGCTGTTGTCGATCGTCAGGGTGACCTGCGCGCGGCCGAGCGGTCCCCGCGTCGAGGTGCCGGCGAAGATGACGTCCTCCATCTTGCCGCCGCGGAGCGTCTTGGCGCCCTGCTCCCCCATCACCCACGCGAGGGCGTCCACGACGTTCGACTTGCCCGAGCCGTTGGGACCCACGATGCAGGTCACGCCCGGCTCGAGTGCGAAGGTCGTCGGTTGCGCGAAGGACTTGAACCCCCTGAGGGTCAGGCTCTTCAGGTACACGGACGGCCTTCCATGCTCGCGCGATCGGTGGGCACAGGCTAGCCCAGGCGCGACCGCGGCCGACGCTGGCACACGGGGCAGCGGTGGCTCGAGCGGTTCATGAACGCCTCGCGCACGATCGTCGCCCCGCAGCGGGGGCACGGCTGACCTTGTCGCCCGTACACGGCCAGCCGCTGGGAGAAGTACCCGGACTGCCCGTTCACGTTGACGTACTGGGCGTCGAAGCTCGTGCCGCCGTCCTCGAGCGCCCGGCGGAGCACCGCGCGCACCTCGTCGAGCAGGCCGGTCAGCGCGCGCCGGCTCAATGCGTCGGCGGGGCGGTCGTGGTGCAGCCGGGCCGCCCACAGGCTCTCGTCCGCGTAGATGTTGCCGATCCCGCTGACCACACCCTGGTCGAGCAGCACCCGTTTGATGCCGCTGTGCCGCCGGTGCGCGAGCGCGACGAACCGCGCGTCGTCGAACGCGGGGTCGAGGGGGTCCCGTGCGATGTGCGACACCTGCGTCGGGATCCGCCGTCGCCACGCCCCGTCGGGATCCGCCTGGTCGGCGGCACCCGCGTGCCCCGCGGGTGCGCTGTCGACGGTCGGGACGGTCGCGTCGACCGCCATCGAACCGAAGGTCCGCTGGTCGACGAACTCGAGCTCGACCGGCGGCTCGACGAGGCCGTCGGCGGTCCGGCCCGCGGGCTGCACCGCGAGGACCACCCTTCGGTGCCGAGCGGCCGGGCGGTCCCGACCGAGCAGGATCTGACCGCTCATGCCGAGGTGCGCCACGAGGGCCTCGGGACCCGCGCCGACGTCGTCGAGCGGCATCCACAGGAACTTGCCGCGCCGCACGGCGGCCTGCACGGTGCGCCCGGTCAGGCGGGCGACGAAGTCCTCGGCCGGGCCCCGGTGTCGCGTCAGAGCGCGCTCGTCGACGACCTGGACGTGGAGCACGCGGGCGCCCGTGACGGCCGGTTCGAGGCCCGCCCGGACGACCTCGACCTCGGGGAGTTCGGGCACTAGCGGGCGTCACCCGTGCCGGCGTCGGGGCCGTCCGCCGCGAGGAGGTCGACCGATTCCTCGCCGCGGCCGGACAGTCGCGTCCACGCGCCGAGCGCCGCGGCCATCTCGGCGTTCTTCTTGCTCGATCCGGTACCGCTCGCGATGTCCTCGCCCATGAGCACCACGGTGGCGTGGAAGGTCTTGTCGTGGTCGGGGCCCTCTTCGGTGACCCGGTACGCGGGGTTACCGAGGGACCGTGCCGACGCCAGTTCCTGCAGGCTCGTCTTCGGATCCATCGCCGCGCCGAAGCGGTCGGGGTCGACGAGCAGGGGCTCCACGAGGCGCAGCACGAGCGCGGTGGCGACGTCCGGCCCCGCGGACAGGTAGGTCGCGCCGATGACGGCCTCGACCGTGTCGGCCAGGATCGACGACTTGTCCCGGCCGCCCGTGAGCTCCTCGCCGCGACCGAGCTTGAGGAAGGCGCCGAGGCCGATGATGCGGGCGATCTCGGCGAGGGCGACGGTCGACACGAGACTCGCGCGTCGCTTGGCGAGCTCGCCCTCGTCCAGATCCGGGTAGTCGCGGTAGAGCTTGACCGTCACGGCCTGCCCGAGGATCGAGTCACCGAGGAACTCGAGTCGCTCGTTGTGCGCGATGCCCCCGTGCTCGTAGGCGAACGAGCGATGCGTCAACGCCAGATCGACGAGATCCGGGTCGACGTCGACGTCGAGGACGGCCAGCAGACGTGCAGCGTCCGACTCCGCGGGGGTCGACCCACGGGAACCGGACGCTGCACGCACTGATCCGCCTCGATCAGACGTCGGCGACCTTGCGGCCCTTGTACTCCATGTAGAGCGCGGTGCCGGCGCTGTCCTCGACGACCTTGGCGCGGTGCGGGAGGCTGTAGGTGACCTTGCCGTTCTCGACGGTCTTCACGAGCGCGACGGGCGCCGCCTTCCACTGCGAGCGGCGGGCGTGCGTGTTGGCGCGGGACTTCTTGCGCTTGGGAACGGCCATGGCTTATCTCTCTTCCTTGTCGGCGTCAGGACGAGCGCCGTCGGGGTCGGTGGTGTCGATTCGGAGTGCTGCGAGCGCGGACCAGCGCGGGTCGATGACCTCAGGGGTCACACGCTCGCCGACGTCCGCCAGGCGCTCACCCGTCACCGGGTCCAGTCCTGGGCAGTCCGGTCGGCAGACCGGTCGGAACGGCAGTGCGAGCACCACCGCGTCTCGGATCACCGGTTCACAATCCACGTGATCATCGTGAACCTGGAGATCAGAATCCTCCGAGGCATCATACGCGAACAACTCGGTGAAATCGACCTCGACCGGCTCGGTGATGTCGATCAGACAGCGGCTGCACTCGCCGACGGCCTCGGCGTCGGCATGGCCGGACACCAGGATCCCCTCGTGCAGCCCCTCGAGTCGGACCTCGACGTGGAGCGCCCCACCGACTGGTACGGCGACCTGTCCGGCACCGAACGGTTCCGCGAGCTCGACGTCGATGACGTGCTCGCGCATCTCGCCCGGGCGGTGCATGATGTCACGCACCGGCAGGGTGTACGGGGTGTTCACGAAGCCAGGCACGAGGATCGATCCTACCGCGCATCCCGCCCGAGAGCGAGCGTCAGCATGCGGCGGCGCACCCCGGTGCGGTGCGCGCAGGACGGCGGCACCCGCCACCGACGGTCACCGCTCCGGGTCACTGGGCCAGGGCCTCCACCACGACCCGCGGCACGTAGGGCGAGACGTCCCCACCGAGCGACGCGACCTGCCGGACGAGCGAACTCGACACGTGCGAGCGACCGGGCTCGGGGACGACGAACACGGTCTCGACGCCCGCGAGGTCGCGGTTCACGGCCGCCATCGGTGTCTCGTACGCGACGTCCGCGCTCGACCGCACCCCCTTGACGATCACGCGCGCACCGACCTGCCGGCAGTAGTCCACGAGCAGACCGGAGGACCACGACTCCACCCGGACGCCGTCGTGCAACCCGGCCTCGTCGAGCGCGGCGTCGATGAGCCGGACCCGTTCCGCGGCGTCGAAGAGGCTGCTCGTCTTGTCCGGGTTGTGCACGACGAGGACGTGGACCTCGTCGAAGATCGTGGCGGCACGCTGGATCACGTCGAGGTGCCCGACGGTGACGGGGTCGAACGAGCCGGGGACGACGGCGATCTGGGGCATGGACCGACCCTACCGACGCCGCCGCGTCAGTTCTTGCCGAGGAACGCCGCGTCGGTCTCGTCGAGGCGTCGGTCGAGCGCGGCTCGGAGCACGGCGTGGTGCTCGAGCGTCGGGTCCGCCGTCAACAGCCGCTCAGCCTCACCCCGGGCGTCGACGATGACGTCGGCGTCCCGCACGACCCGCAGGAGCGTGAGCGACGACCGGCCGCCCGACTGTCGCTCACCGAGCACGTCGCCCTCACGTCGGAGTTCGAGGTCGACGCGTGCGAGCTCGAACCCGTCGTCCGAGCCGGCCACCGCGTCCACGCGCTCGCGCGCCGGTGTGCCGTCCTCGGCGCTCGTCACGAGCAGACAGACGCCCGGGTGACCGCCACGCCCGATGCGCCCACGGAGCTGGTGCAGCTGGGACACCCCGAACCGGTCGGCGTCGAGGACCGCCATCATCGAGGCGTTCGGGACGTCGACGCCGACCTCGATCACGGTCGTCGCGACGAGCACGTCGACGTCCCCGGCGGCGAACGCGGTCATGGTGGCGTCCTTGTCCTCGGCGGGCATCCGGCCGTGGAGGACCGCGATCCGCCGGTTCCGCAGCTCCGGCATCGCGCGGATCCGCTCCGCCGTCCCGAGGACGGTGGCAGGGGGACGACGAGTGGGACCCGTTGCGCCCGCGTCGGCCTGGACCGCGTCGTCGCCGGCTTCCTCGCCCTCCTCGACCGAGCCGTCCTCGATGGCCGGGCACACGACGAACGCCTGCCGCCCGGACGCCAGTTCCTCGGCCATCCGGGTCCAGATCCGGTGCTCCCAACCCGGGTGGTCCGCGAGGGCGACGGTGTGGGTCTCGACACCGGCCCGCCCCGAGGGCAGCCCCTGGATCGTCGACACGTCGAGGTCGCCGAAGACCGTCATGGCGACGGTGCGCGGGATCGGGGTCGCGGTGAGGACGAGCACGTGCGGCGGGGTCCTGCCCTTGGTGCGCAGGGCCTCGCGTTGTTCGACGCCGAACCGGTGCTGCTCGTCGACGACGACCAGGCCGAGCTCGGCGAAGTCGACCCGGTCCCCGAGGAGCGCGTGCGTGCCGACGACGAGCCGTGACCCGCCGCTCGCCGCCGCGAGGAGCGCCCGCTGCCGCTCCCGGGAGGACTGGGAACCGGTGACGATCACCGGCCGGAGCTCGGCGGCGAGGTCCGGTCCGAGGAACCGCACGATCGAGCGGAGGTGCTGCGCCGCCAGGACCTCCGTCGGTGCGATGAGCGCCGACTGGCCGCCGGACTCCGCCACCGTGAGCATCGCGCGGATCGCCACGAGGGTCTTGCCGGATCCGACCTCGCCCTGCACGAGCCGGTGCATGGGGTGGTGCTCGGCCAGGTCGGCGGCGATCTCCGCGCCGACGGCCGTCTGGTCGTCCGTCAGCGTGAAGGGGAGGTGCCGGTCGAAGCGCTCGAGCACGCCACCCGGCGCCGCGACCCGCGGCGTCGACGCGGTCGCCCGTGCGGCCAGGCGCCGTCGGACGAGCGCGGTCTGCAGCACGAAGGCCTCGCGGTACCGGAGCGCGTCCTGCGCGGCCTTCCAGTCGGCGGTCCGCTCGGGCCGGTGCAGGAGCTCGAGCGCGCGCCGGTGCCCGAGCAGGCCCAGTCGGGCGCGCACCGACGACGGCACCGGGTCCTCGAGCTCGGGCAACGTGTCGAGCACGACCCCGACGGCCTTGGCGATCTGCCACGACGACAGCGTCGAGGTCGCCGGGTAGATCGGGATCGGCTGTCGCGACCAGCGCATCGCCTGCTCGCCGTCGGCGTCGGCCGTGGCCCGCGGATCGTCGGCGTCGAACAGCTCGTAGTCGGGGTGCGCGAGCTGCCGTGCGCCCCGGTAGTCGGACACCTTGCCCGCGAAGATGCCGCGTGCGCCCGCGACGAGGTCCTTCGCGCGCCAGCCCTGGTTGAAGAACGTGAGTGTGAGGATGCCGTTGCCGTCGCCGATGCGTGCCTCGAGGATGGACCCGCGCCGCTGCCGCATCGTCCGTTCACGGACGTCGACGACCTCGGCCACGATGGTCACGGACTCCCCCACCGCGAGCTCGTCGAGGGCCGTCAGCGCGCCGCGCTCGGCGTACCGCCGCGGGGCGTGCGCGAGCAGGTCGCCCACCGTGCGGACGCCGAACGCCTTCTCGAAGGCCGTCGCGGTGCGGCCGCCGAGCACCCCACTCAACCGTGCGTCGAGCGGGTCCGGGGTGACTGCCGGGGACGACGCGGACGCGGGACTGGCGGTGACCACGTCGCAACGGTAGTCGCTCCCGCCGACATGCACCGGGCCTCCCGGCCGTGCACGACGTCCGCTGGTGCCGATACGGTGTCGTGCGTGACCCGGATCATCGCGGGGGCCGCTGGCTCCACGACGCTGCGCGTGCCGCGGGCCGGCACGCGACCCACGAGCGACCGTGTGCGCGAGGCCCTGTTCTCCTCGCTCGACGCGCGGGGACTCGTCGCCGGCGCGGCGGTGCTCGACCTCTACGCCGGCACGGGCGCTCTGGGCCTCGAGGCGGCGTCGCGCGGCGCGGTCGAGGTCGTGCTCGTCGACCGCGCAGCACCCGCGGCAGCCGCCTGCCGCGAGAACGCCCGGTCGGTCCAGCGGCGGACCGGCGGCGCCACCCACATCGACGTCCACGCACAGTCCGCGCTCGGGTACCTCCGATCCACCGGTCGCCGCTTCGACCTGGTGTTCATCGACCCGCCGTACGAGGTGGACGAGGACGAGATCCAGGCCGTGCTCGCGGCCCTCGTCCCCCGGCTCGGGCCGGAGGCGCTCGTGGTCGTGGAACGCAGCACCAGGTCGCCGCAGCCGACCTGGCCCGACGGGCTCCAGGCCTGGAGCAAGCGCACGTACGGCGACACCGTCGCGTGGGAGGCCGCGCCCGACATCACGGACTGACCCCGGCGCCCACCGCGCTCGTCCTGGCGTCAGCCGACGGCGCCGTCCCAGCCCACGTACGGGTCCCACCCCTGCGTCGACACCGGGACGCCCCCGCGCGTCACGCCCGGCGCACCGGCCGCCGACACGACCGTCCCGATCCGCCGGAACCCGGCCGGGAGGCCCGACCCGCGTGGGAACGTCGCGAACAGTCCGTGGTCCTCACCGCCGTGCAGGGCCGGCCCCTCCGGGACCACCGACGGGTCGAGGTCGATCGTGACACCGCTGGCCCGGGCCACGCGACCGGCATCGATCGCCAGCCCGTCGGACAGGTCGAGCATCGCGGTCGCCCCGGCCTGGGCGGCGAGGACCCCCGCGGCGACCGGCGGACGGGGGCGACGCTGCCGCTCGACGCCCGGGTCCGTCCCCCCGGGCGAGGCCGCCAGGAACGCCGCGGTCCGTTCGGCGTCCGGTTCGCCGCGGTCGTCGACCCCCTCCGCGAACAGCCGCGCGAGTCCCCGGGCCGCGACGCCGAGTTCACCCGCGACCGCGACCTGGTCACCCGCTCGTGCGCCCGACCGGAGCACCGGCGCCCGGCCCTCCAGGTCCCCGAACGCCGTGACCGTCACCGTCGCGGTCGCCGACGTCGACAGGTCGCCGCCGACCACGCCGCAACCGGGGGCGAGGGTGGCGCACGCCGCCGCGAACCCGTCGGCGATGGCCTCGAGCACGCCCACCGGGGTCTGCGGCGGCACGGCCAACGCCACGAGCAACGCGGTCGGGCGCGCCCCCATCGCGGCGACGTCGGACAGGTTCGTCGCGGCCGCCTTCCAACCGACGTCCGTCGGCGAGGACCACGCCCACCGGAAGTCCGGGCCGTGCACCATCATGTCCGTCGTCACGACGAAGCGTCCGTCCGGCGCGGTGACGACCGCGCAGTCGTCGCCCGGGCCGAGCAGGGCGGATGCGGCGGACGGGAGCCGACGGGTGATCCGAGCGAGCACGCCGAGTTCGCCGACGCTGCCCACCGTGTCGTCGCTGTCGTGCACTCTCCGACCGTACCGCCCGCTCGGGTAGCCTGATGGCGATGCACTCCTCGCGCCGACTCCCCCGGGCACTCGGGGCGATCGCCCTGGCGGTCGGCCTCGTCGCGGCCCTCGAGGGCTGTGCTGACGCCGTCGCGCTGACACCGGCGCCGGCGGCGAACTCCGTGGCCTGCGCCGCGGTCCAGGTGCGCCTGCCGACCACCGTCGAGTCGAAGCTCGCGATCCGAGCCACGAACGCGCAGTCCACGGCCGTCTGGGGCACCCCGGCAGCCGTGGTCCTGCACTGCGGCGTGCCCGTGCCGACCGTGTCCGACCTGCCGTGCTTCACCCTCGGATCGGTCGACTGGATCCGGGACGCCCGGAAGGACTCCATCGTCTACACGACGTTCGGACGCTCGCCCGCCGTGCAGGTCGCGCTCGATCCGACGGCGGCGACGAGCGACGTGCTGCAGGACATCGGGGATGCCGTGTCGACCCTGCCGAAGGACGGCCACGCGTGCCTCGACCCCTCGGACGTGGCAACGCCCTCCGCGCCCGCCACGCCGTCGGCGAGCGCCACCCCGGCGGGCTGACCCGCCACGACCGGTCAGCGGACGGCGACCGCCCCGAGCTCGACGAGTTCGCGGACGAGGTCCGGGTAGGGCAGCCCGGACGCGGCCCAGCATCGGGGGTACATCGAGAACGGGGTGAACCCGGGCATGGTGTTGACCTCGTTGACGACGAACCCGTCGTCCGTGAGGAAGCAGTCGACCCGTGCGAGGCCCGAACCGGCGATCGCCTCGAAGGCGCGGGCGGCGATGGAACGGACCTCGTCGGTCTCGTCCTGGGACAGCGGGGCGGGACACCGGAGCTGCTCGTCGCCGCCGAGGTACTTCGCCTCGAAGTCGTAGAACCCCGCTTCGTCGACGACGATCTCGCCCGGGAGGCTCGTGCGCGGGGTGCCATCGCGACCCTCGAGCACCGCGACCTCGATCTCGCGCCCGACGATGCGTGGCTCGACGATGACCTTGCTGTCGTGCTCGAACGCGGTCGCGAACGCCGCCGGGAGCTGCCCCGGCTCGTCGACCCGCGAGACCCCCATGCTCGACCCGGCACGCGCGGGCTTCACGAACAGCGGCCACCCGTGCGCGGCCGCTCGCTCGAGGACGTCGGCCTCGTCGGCGTCCCATTCACGGCGGAGGACCGTCGTCCAGGGCGCCACCCGGAGACCGGCGTGCTCGAGCACGACCTTCGACAGGTGCTTGTCCATGCCGACCGCGCTCGCGAGGACGCCGTCGCCCACGTAGGGCAGCCCCACCAACTCGAGGAGGCCCTGGACCGTGCCGTCCTCGCCGAACGGGCCGTGGAGGATCGGGAACACGACGTCGACGTCGCCGAGCGCGGTGATGGATCCGTCGGCCTGCACCACCGCGAGGGCGCGGGAGTCGACCGAGTCCGGCCAGCGCACGCGGGTGCCGTTGTCCGGGACCGAGGGGAGGTCGGAGCCGCGCAGGGCCCAAGCGCCCGGGTCGTCCGACTGCAACGTGAACGCGCCCGCACGGGTGATGCCGACCGGCACGACGTCGAACAGCGAGCGGTCCATCGCGGCCATGATCCCGCCCGCGGTCACGCAGCTGATCGCGTGCTCGCTCGAGCGGCCGCCGAACAGGACCACGACACGGGTCCGAGCCCCGGCTCCGGCCGGCCGGGCGTCGATGGCGGTCGTCTGCGTCATGGGATCACTCGCCCTGGGGTTCGTCGGTCTCGGTCAGGTGCGGCGCGATGTTCCGCGGGTCGAGCCTACCGGCGAGCACCTCGCCCACCTGGCTGACGATGGGCATGTCGACGCCGTGGTCGGCGGCGAGCGCCAGGATCGGAGCGACCGACGCCAGACCCTCGGCGGTCTGGTTCATCTGCCGGACGACCTCGTCGTATCGGTAGCCCTGGCCGAGCAGTCGGCCCGCGGTGTTGTTCCGCGACAGGGGTGACTGGCACGTCGCGATGAGGTCGCCGAGCCCGGCGAGACCGGCGAGCGTCTCGGGGCGCGCACCGTTGGCGACCGCGAACCCGGTCATCTCCGCGAGGCCGCGGGTGATGATCGACGCCTTCGTGTTCTCGCCGTAGCCGACACCGTCGACGATGCCGATGGCCACCGCGATGAGGTTCTTGAGCACGCCGCCGAACTCGGTGCCGATGACGTCGGTGTTGATGAACGACCGGAAGTACGGGTTCGTGGCGGTCGCCGCGACGGCGGTCGCGGTGTCGGTGCTCGTCGACGACACGACGGCCGCCGTCGGCTGTCGTCGTGCGATCTCGAGTGCGAGGTTCGGGCCGGACGCCACCGCGATCCGATCCGGATCGATGTCGAGGCCCTGCTGGAGGACCTCGCTCATCCGGAGGCCCGTGCCCTTCTCGACGCCCTTCATGAGGCTCACGACGGGCGCCTCGACGGGCAGCAGTGTCCGGACCGCCTCGAGGTTCGCGCGCAGGCTCTGACTGGGCACCGACACGTAGACCTGCTCGGCGCCGTCGAGCACGCGGTCGAGGTGGTCCGAGGCGGTCAGCGTGCGCGGGAGGTTGATGCCGGGCAGGTAGTCGGAGTTCCGCTTCGTCTCGGTGATCTCGCGCGCGACCTCGGGTCGACGCGCCCAGAGCACGACGTCGGCCCCGCCCTCCGCGAGCACCTTGGCGAACGTGGTGCCCCAGCTCCCCGCGCCCAGCACGGCGACCCGTCGCGACTCGGCGCGACGGAGGACGACGTTGATGGCGGCGGTGTCGACCGCGCCGCGGCCTGGATGGTCGGGCGCGTCAGGCAAAGCGGCCGGTCTCCTTCTGGTTGTTCGCTGCCGGGTCCCACCGCTCGGCGGGTGCACGCTCGCCGCGCAGCTCCTCGACGAGCGCGGTGATCGCCTGCATGAGCTCGGCGGTCGCCTGCTGCAACAGGTGCTGGTCGAGCGGACGTCCCCGGTACGCGGAGAGGTCGAGCGGCTCGCCGATCGCGACGTCCACGCGCGACGGCGGGAAGAGCCGGAGCGTGCGCCCGTACCGCGGCATGATGCGCTGGGTGCCCCAGTGCGCCATGGGGATGAGCGGGACGTCGTTCTCGAGCGCGAGTCGGACCGCGCCGGTCTTCCCGCGCATGGGCCAGAGGTCCGGGTCGCGCGTGAGCGTGCCCTCGGGGTAGACGATGAGACCGCCGCCGCCCGCCACGAGGGCACGACCACCGGTGAGCGGGTCGCTGCCGCGGGTCCGCCCGGAGCGCTCGACGGGGACGTTGCCCATGCCGCGCATGAAATACCCGAGCACCGGGACCCGGAACAGCGAGGCCTTCGCGAGGTACTGCGGGAGTCGACGGTGCAGCCACACGACCGTGCCGACGACGAGCGGGTCGATGTTCGTGTAGTGGTTCGGCGCGACGATGAACGGGCCCTCGGCCGGCAGCCGCGTGCTCCCGTGCCACCGGAACCGCGCAGCGACCCGGATCATCGGGATGACGATCGACGCGACGACCCGGAACGCACCGTTCAGGTCGCCCCGGTGGAACCGCCGTCCCGGGGTGGGCAGGCCGGCGGTGACGACCTCGCGCCCGCCGCCCTGCTGCCCGCTCGTCGACCCCGTGCCGTTGTCCGGCACCGCGCCCTCACCCGGCAAAGTCGAAGTCCGCGCCGAGCTTGCGGAGCTTCGGGATGAAGTGCTCGTACCCACGGCTGATGATGCCGACGTTCGTGATGTGCGACTCACCGCTGGCGGTGAGCGCGGCGATGAGGTGGCTGAACCCGCCCCGGAGGTCGGGCACGCGCACGTTCGCGCCGTGCAGCGGCGTGGGTCCGGTGATCACCGCGGCCTGCTCGAAGGGACGACGAGCGACTCGACGGTCGTGGCCGGGCAGTCCCTCTTTGTGCACGACGATGTCCGCACCCATCTCGTTGAGCGCGTCCGTGAACCCGAACCGGTTCTCGTACACGGTCTCGTGCACCACGCTGCGGCCCTCGGCCTGCGTCAGTGCCACGACGAGCGGCTGCTGCCAGTCCGTCATGAACCCGGGGTGGACGTCGGTCTCGATGACGACGGGCTTGAGCACCTCGACCTCGCGGTAGAAGCGGATGCCGTCCTCCTGGATGTCGAACCCGCCGCCCACCTTGCGGAAGACGTTGAGGAAGGTCATGAGGTCCTGCTGCTTGGCACCCTCGACGAAGATGTCACCGTTCGTGGCGAGTGCGGCGGCGGCCCAGCTGGCGGCCTCGTTGCGGTCGTTGATCGCCCGGTGCGTGTACCCGCGCAGCTTCTCGACGCCCTCGATGAAGATCGTCCGGTTCGGCTCGACGGAGACGACGGCGCCCATCTTCTGCAGGATCGCGATGAGGTCCATGATCTCGGGCTCGATCGCGGCGTTCCGCAGCTCGGTGACACCCTCGGCCAGCACGGCGCTGAGGAGCACCTGCTCGGTCGCGCCGACGCTCGGGTACGGCAGTTCGATGTTCGCGCCCTTGAGACCGTTCGGTGCCTCGAGGTGGATGCCGGCGACCTGCTTGTCCACGACGGCGCCCATCGCGCGGAGCGCGTCGAGGTGGAAGTCGATCGGGCGGTCGCCGATGCGGCAACCGCCGAGGTCGGGGATGAACGCCTCGCCGAGCTTGTGGAGCAGCGGACCGCAGAACAGGATCGGGATGCGGCTCGACCCGGCGTGGGCGTCGATCTCGGCGAAGTGCGCGCTCTCGACGTTCGAGGGGTCGAGGATGAGCTCGCCACGGGCAGGATCGCTGATCCGGACGCCGTGCACCTCGAGCAGGCCCCGGACGACCTTGACGTCGCTGATGTCCGGCACGTCGCGGAGGATCGAGGGTGTGTCGCCCAGCAGCGCGGCCACCATCGCCTTGGTCGCGAGGTTCTTCGCGCCGCGGACCTCGATGCGTCCCACGAGCGGCTTGCCGCCGCGGATGACGATCTCGTCCGACTTGAGACCGACGCGAGCGCCTGCAGCCGCTGCGTCCTGTACGAGAGAGTTCACTTACTTCACCGGCAATGTCTCGGGCCGCCACGAGGCGCGGCGGGATTCGAACTCCGTGATCGACGGTTCGTCGCGGAGGGTGAGCCCGATGTCGTCGAGCCCTTCCATCAACCGCCATCGAGTGTATGCGTCGATCTCGAACGGGACGTCCACATCACCCACCGACACGCGCTGCGCGACGAGGTCGACCGTCGCCTCGACTCCGGGCGCGGCATCGATCGCCGCCCAGATCCGCTCGACGTCGGACTCGGTGACCACGGCGGTCAGCAGCCCCTGTTTGCCGGCGTTGCCGCGGAAGATGTCCGCGAACCGCGGCGAGACGACCACCCGGAACCCGAAGTCCCGGAGCGCCCACACCGCGTGCTCCCGGCTCGACCCCGTGCCGAAGTCCGGACCGGCGACGAGCACGGACGCACCCTGGTACTCGGGACGGTTGATGACGAACTCGGGATCCTGCCGCCAGGCGGCGAACAGGGCGTCCTCGAAGCCCGTCTTCGTCACCCGCTTGAGGTAGACGGCCGGGATGATCTGGTCGGTGTCGACGTTCGCCCGACGCAGCGGTGCCGCCACGCCGGTCACGACCGAGAGCTTGTCCATCAGTGTTCCTCCTCGGGCTGCGCGACGCCGGCCTCGGCGTCGGCGACGGTCGTGCGGCCAGCGGCGACACCGACCGGCGTGACCTCGTCCACGGCACGCCGCGCGTCGTCCTCCTCGAGGTCCCACGGGCTCGACAGCGTGCCCCGGACGGCGGTGGCCGCGGCGACGAGCGGTGACACGAGGTGTGTCCGGCCGCCCTTGCCCTGGCGCCCCTCGAAGTTGCGGTTCGACGTGGACGCACATCGCTCGCCGGGGGCGAGCTGGTCGGGGTTCATGCCGAGACACATGGAGCAGCCGGCGAACCGCCACTCCGCGCCGAAGTCGAGGAACACCTGGTCGAGGCCCTCGGCCTCGGCCTCGAGGCGGACCCGCGCGGACCCCGGCACCACCATGACCCGGACGCCCTCGGCCTTGGTCCGACCGCGGACGATCGAGGCGAACGCGCGGAGGTCCTCGATGCGCGAGTTCGTGCAGGAGCCCATGAACACCGCGTCGACGGGGATCGCCTTCATCGGGGTGCCGGGGGTGAGGTCCATGTACTCGAGCGCCCGTTCGGCGCCTGCACGGGCGTTGGCGTCGGCGAAGTCGGCCGGCGAGGGCACGGTCGCCGACAGCGAGACGCCCTGACCGGGGTTCGTCCCCCACGTCACGAACGGCTCGAGCTCGTCGGCGTCGATGAACACCTCGGCGTCGAACACGGCGTCGTCGTCCGTCGCCAGCGTGTCCCAGTAGGCGACGGCGTCGTCCCAGTCCTGCCCGCTCGGGGCGTGCGCCCGTCCGCGGAGGTAGTCGTAGGTCGTCTGGTCGGGTGCGACCATCCCGGCGCGTGCACCGGCTTCGATCGACATGTTGCAGATCGTCATCCGGCCTTCCATCGAGAGCGCCCGGATCGCGCTGCCGCGGTACTCGAGGACGTAGCCCTGACCACCGCCGGTGCCGATCTGCGCGATCACGGCGAGGATGACGTCCTTCGCCGTGACACCGGGGCGCAGCGTCCCCTCGACGGTGATCGCCATGGTCTTGAAGGGCTTGAGCGGCAGCGTCTGGGTGGCGAGGACGTGCTCGACCTCGCTCGTGCCGATCCCGAACGCCATGGCCCCGAAGGCGCCGTGGGTCGAGGTGTGCGAGTCGCCGCACACGACGGTGATGCCGGGCATGGTGAGGCCGAGCTGCGGTCCGACGACGTGCACGATCCCCTGCTCGGCGTCCCCGAGCGGGTGCAGCCGGACACCGAACTCCGCGCAGTTGCGCCGCAGGGTCTCGATCTGCGTCCGGCTCGTCGGGTCGGCGATCGGACGGTCGATCGCGAGCGTCGGCGTGTTGTGGTCCTCGGTGGCGATGGTGAGGTCGGGGCGGCGGACGGGCCTCCCGGCTTGGCGGAGGCCGTCGAACGCCTGCGGACTCGTGACCTCGTGCACGAGGTGGAGGTCGATGTAGAGGAGGTCGGGGGTGCCGTCCTCGCCCTTGACCACGACGTGGTCGTCCCACACCTTCTCGGCGAGCGTCCTGCCCATGACCTCGTGCCTCCCATGCGTGTGGTCGCCTGTCCTGTCGGACGGCGACCGGGTCGTCCGCGCACCCCGAGCGAGGTGCGCGTCCCGCGTGTCGCGGGCCCGGCGGGCGCCGGGTCCAGCGAGTCTACGCTCGCGTCCGGGCCCTCCGAGGCCCGTGGATGCCCGCAACCACGGGCCTCGAACGTCCATTCCCGGTCCGATCCGCATGCTGGCGCGGAGTGGTATACCAGCAGGACGACACCTGTCGTTCTTCTCCGTCTCGCGCGTCGTCCGGCCGTCCTCCCCCAGCACGCCCGGTGGGATGATGGACAGGACATGACGACGACCGAACGACCGCCCCACTCCGCCCGCACGATCAACATCGAGGGAGCGGCACGGGCCGCCGTGGCCGGCGGGGTCCCGCTCGCCGTGCTCATCGGTTCCGGTCTGTCGGGCTACGCCGCCTTCGCGCTCTTCGCCGGGTTCGCCGCGATCCCGGGCGCGCGGGAGCCCTACGGACGACGCGTCGTCACCGTCACCACCGCGGGCCTGCTGCAGGCCGCGTGCATGCTCGCCGGCGTCGCGATGAGCATGACCGGGGCGCCGCTCTGGGCCGACGCGGTCGGACTCGCGGTCGTCCTCGTGGTGGCCGTCGGCACGCTCTCGGTCCTCCAGGCGATCCCCGCGCAGCCCATCTTCCCCGTGTTCGCGTTCGTCGTCTGCTCGCTCGTACCGGTGACCCCGGCCCAGCTGCCGGGCGTGGTCGGGATCGTCCTCGGCGCCGTGGCGTTCGCCTGGGTGGTGTCGATGGGCGGGTTCCTCGCCCGGGCCGTGTGGGGCGAGTCGATGCGCCACCTGTTCCGACCCTTCGTCGAGCCACGACGCCGGTCCTTCGCCGTGCTGCGGAATCCCGCCCTGTGGGAGACCGTCGGCCTCAACCTGGTCGGCGCGCTCGTCGCCGGCGCGGTCGGCGAGGCAACGGGGCTGGGACACCCGTACTGGGCGGTGGTGGCGGTCGTGTCGACGCTCCCCGCGCTCCGGCAGCGGCACACGATCCAGCGCGCTGTGCAGCGGGTGGTCGGCACCATCGGCGGCACCGTGGTCGCCGTCGGCGTCCTGCTCCTGCACCCGACGGACTGGTGGATCGTCCTCATCGCGGTGCTCGGCCAGTTCTGGGCCGAGATCTTCGTCGCGCGGAACTACGCGGTCTGCCTGCTGTTCCTCACGCCGCTCGCCCTCGCCGTCTCGTGGCTCAGCCTCCCCGAGGCACCCGAGCGTCTCGCGGTCGAGCGGATCGTGCAGACCGCGCTCGGGGCGGCCGTGAGCGTCCTCCTGCTCCTGGCCGGGCGCGCCGTCGAGCGTCGCCGTGGCCGGCCCCTCGGTGCGACGAGCGCGATCCGCACCGTCTGACGGCCGGGAGCCGTCCGACGGCTGGGAGGGCCGGGGAACGACAGCGCGGCACTCCCGGCACCGGGGCCGACGGTTCGACGGCCGGGAGGGACGGTCCGCTCCGTCCCTCCCGGCCGTCGGGCCTATCCCGGCTGGACGTTCCAGTGGTCGATCACCGGGCGGCCGTGTTCGTAGCCGAGCACGCTGACCGAGGCGGTCGAGAGCGCGAGGACTGCGCCGTCCTGCGGCGCGAGTCGGATCCAGGCCGCACCGATCGCGCGGAGCACGTGCCCGTGCGCGACGAAGATCGCGTCCTGCCCCTCGGCGAGCACCGGTCGCGCCCGGTCGAGCACCCGTTCGGCCCGGACCCGGACCTCGGCGGCGTTCTCACCAGGGGTGTCGCCGGCGGGGACGCCGTCGGTCCAGAGGTCCCAGGGCCCGTGCCGCTGCACCTTGATCTGCGGCGTGGTCAGTCCCTCGTACGCGCCGTAGTCCCACTCGAACAGGTCCTCGTCCGGCTCGGCGTCGACGCCGACGAGCCGCGCGGTCTCGCGCGCTCGCTCGAGCGGGCTCGACAGCGCGAGGGCGAAGTCGCGATCGGCGAGGAACCGCCCCGCGCGCTTCGCCTGTTCGATGCCGTTCTCCGTCAGGGGGATGTCCGTCCTACCGGTGTGCTGGCCGCTCTTCGACCACGCGGTCTCTCCGTGGCGGACGAGGACGAGTTCACCGGGGCGTTCCGAGGTCATGTGTTCCTTCCGAGGAGGAGGCCGAGCGCTGCGGCGCCGACCGAGACGACGAGCATGCCGATCCCGTTCAGCAGCGCGAGCCACGGATGACCGGCACGCACGAGCTGGACCGTCTCGACACTCGCCGTCGAGAACGTCGTGTACCCGCCCATCATGCCCGTCCCGAGCGTCGCGACGACCAGGCTCGGGAGCAGCCCGGCCGTTCCGAGTCCGGTGACGTACCCGAGGACGAGCGATCCGCTCACGTTGATGACGATCGTCCCGAGGGGAAGTGAGCGCGGCCAATGCGCTCTGACGGCGCCGTCGAGGACGAAGCGGAGCACGGCGCCGACGCCACCGCCGGCCGCGACGAGCACGAGTTCGACCGTGCTCACCGACGTGCTCCCCTGGCGTCGGGGCGCGTCACCGCCGCGACCACCAGACCCACGACGACCGCGACGAGCCCCGCGACGACCGAGAGGAGGCCGTACCCCACCGCGGTGCCCGCGTGGCCGGTCCGGAGCAGCGTGGCCGCGTCGACCGCGAGCGTGCTGTAGGTCGTGAAGCCCCCGAGCACGCCCGTCCCGAACAGGAGCCGTAGGGATCGGCGGCGCCCCTCGTCGGAACCGCGGCGCGTCAACGCCTCGAGCAGGAGCCCGAGGCAGAACGCGCCGAGGACGTTGATGCCGAGGACCGGCCACGAGGCGGGACCGGACGGCAGGGCCGAGGTGATCAGCGCTCGCGCAGCCGTCCCGACCGCTCCGCCGAGCGCCACGAGGCCGATGGACGGCCAGCGGAGATGCGGCGGACGGGTCGGCGCACCGCTCGCGGTGTCGTCGACCTCGACGTCAGGGTCGGACGGCAGGCTGCCACCGCTCGACGCGGGGGCGGCGCTCGGTCCGCCGGACGCGTTGGTCATGGTGCTCCCATCTGCTGGGCGCGTCGAGGACGCGCGATCGGAGACAGGGACCGTCGTCGCTCGACCGGCCGGTCGGCGAGGTTCGGGTCCGGCAGGCCCCACTGCCGGGTCGGAGACCCCTGGAGCGTACCAAGCCGGAACGACGGAATCCCCCGCCCGCGGGCGAGGGATTCCATGCGGCTGCCGTGCTGGTTCTGCAGTCACTGTGCGCGTGACCCCAGCGGGATTCGAACCCGCGTTACCGCCGTGAGAGGGCGGCGTACTAGGCCACTATACGATGGGGCCGTTCCGGCAACCAGAAGAGTATGACACAGGTCCGGGTCACGACGCAAAACGAGCGGCCGTCGGTGTGTCGGCCCGGCGCCGGGGCATACCGTGGGGCGATGCCCGACCCCGACGACCGCGCCGAGTCCATCGAGGGCGAAGGGCGCATCGGGGGCGCCGCCATCATCGGGGGCACCGACCGTCGCGCGCTCGCCCGGTCCGCCGGCGCCCCTCCGACGGGCGCCGTCGCCCGCGTCGGGCTCTCCGGGTGGCAGTACGACGGCTGGCGGGGCGACTTCTACCCGCAGCGCCTCGCCAAGCGCCGCTGGCTCGAGTACGTCGGCGATCGGTTCCCGACCGTGGAGCTCAACGGCTCGTTCTACTCGCTGCAGCGCCCCGAGCGGTACCAGGCGTGGCGGCACGCCGTCCCCGACGGCTTCGTCTTCGCCGTGAAGGGCGGGCGCTACCTCACCCACATGCTGCACCTGCGGAACGTGCACACGGCGCTCGCGAACTTCATGGCGTCGGGCGTCCTCGAGCTCGAGGACCGGCTCGGGCCCATCCTCTGGCAGCTCCCCGCGGCCTTCGCCCCCACCCCCGACGTCCTCGACGCATTCCTCGACCAGCTGCCCACGACCTTCGACGCCGCACGGGCGCTCGCCGACGACCACGACGCGAAGGTGCGCGCGTCGGACAGCGTGCTCGGTTCCGACGGCGACGGTGACGGTCGATCCGGGGACGGCACGCCGGGCGAGCGGGTCATCCGTCACGCGCTCGAGGTCCGCGCCCCCGCCGCCGTGACGCCGGACCACCTCGCGGTGCTCCGCCGGCACCGGGTGGCGTTGGTGGACAGCGACGCCGGTACGGCCTGGCCCCGCTTCGACGAGCCGACGACCGACTTCGCGTACCTGCGCCTGCACGGCAGTCCAGAGGTCTACCACAGCGGCTACGACGAGCACGCGACCGGGCAGTGGGCGCACCGGGTCGAGGAACACCTCCTCGCCGGGCGGGACACGTTCGTCTACTTCGACAACGACGCCGAGCGCCACGCACCCTGGGACGCGTTGGCGCTCGACGCGGCGCTCGCTGCGCGGGGTGCGGTCAGCCGGGAGGCACCGCACCGGCCCGGCGGCACCCTCGGGTCCTGACCGCGCGCGGTCGCGATCCGTCAGCCGCTCCCGCCGACGTCATGGGAGGCCTCCCGTCCGTCGTGCCCGCCGGTCCGGCGGACGAGCGCCGCGCGCCGATGCAGCAGAGCCGCGACGAGCGCGACGACGACGAGCAACGCGAGCGCCCATCCGAGCGCGGACCGCCCGGTGAGCTCGCATGTGATCGTCACGACGAGGAGGACCGCGCCGAAGAACCCACTGAACCCGATCAACGTGTCGGTCGTGTCCGTGGGCCGCGGCGGCCGCATGCGCGCCACGATCAGCCCTTGACGCCACCGGCCGTCAGACCGGCGACGATCCGACGCTGGAAGACGAGCACGAGGATCACGAGCGGGATCGTGACGATCGTGCCCGCGGCCATGACCGCCGTGTACGGCTCCTGGTGGGGCTGGCTGCCGGCGAAGCTCGCGATCGCCACCGTCACCGGCTGTGTCCGGTCGCTCGAGAGCTGACTCGAGATGAGGTACTCGTTCCACGACGAGATGAACGCCAGGATCGCCGTCGTGAAGACCGCGGGAGCGGCGAGCGGCAGGATGACCCGTCGGAACGCCTGGATCCGCGTGCAGCCGTCGATCCGCGCAGCCTCCTCGAGGTCCCACGGCATCTCGCGGAAGAACGAGGTGAGCGTGTAGACCGTCAGCGGCAGCACGAACGAGATGCTCGGCAGGATCAGGGCCTGGTAGGTGCCCATCCAACCGAGGTCCGTGAACAGCTGGAACAGGGGCGAGATGAGCGCCACGCCGGGGAACATGGACGCGGCCAGGATCGCGCCGGCGATCACCGACTTGCCGCGGAACTCGAGTCGGGCCAACGCGTAGCCGGCACTCGTCCCGACGAGCAACGCGATCACCGTCACGGTCCCACCGATGACGAGGCTGTTGCCGAGGGCGCGTCCCAGGTGGTTGCCGAGTCCGGTGGAGAACGCCGTCCGGTAGTTCTCCAGCGTCACGTGGGTGGGCCACGGCGTCGCGTCGAACGTGAAGCCGACGTCGCGGAACGACGTGACGACCATCCAGTAGAAGGGCAGGAGGCACCAGATGACGATCACGGCGGCGCTGATGCCCGTCCGGATCGCAGGACCTCGGTGCCGCTCGACCCGGATGGTCGAGGTGGTCGTGTCGCGATCGCGGACGGCGGCGCGGGCCCGTGGCGCTGCGATGGTCATCGGAGTTCACCCTTCTGCTGCGCGGCCTGCGTCTGCACGACGTTCGCACCGAGGAAGCGGACGAACAGGAACGCCACGGCGAAGATCACGAGGAACGTGATCGTCGACAGGGCCGACGCGGAGTTGAACCCCTGTCGGATCTGCTCGACGACGAGGATCGAGAGCGTCGTGGTGGCGTTCCCCGATCCCCCGCCGCCGCCCGTGAGGATCGCCGGGAGGTCGTACAGGCGCAGCGCGTCGAGCACCCGGAACAGCACGGCCACCATGAGGGCCGGGCGGACGAGGGGCAGCGTGATGTGGAGGAACCGCTGGACCGTCGTGGCACCGTCCACCTTGCCGGCCTCGTAGACCTCCTCGGGGATGAGCTGCAGGCCCGCGAGGATGAGCAGCGCCATGAACGGGGTCGTCTTCCACGTGTCGGCGATGACGATCGCGAACCGCGACGACCACTCCCCGCTCGTCCAAAGCACGTGGGTCCCGAGTACCTGGTTGAGAACGCCGTTGACGTCGAAGATGAAGTACCAGAGCTTGGCCGTCACGGCGGTCGGGATCGCCCACGGAACGAGCACCGCGGCCCGGACCAGCGCCCGCCCGGTGAACGGTCGGTTCATGATGATCGCCATCCACACCCCGATCACGGTCTCGAATACGACCGTCACCGCGGTGAAGAAGAACGTGTTGCCGAACGACGTCCAGAACGTCGCGCCGAGGCTGCCGGGCGGACACGCGACCGCGCTCCCACCGGTGCCGCACCGCTGTCCGAGCCAGTGCACGTAGTTGGCGACACCGGCGAAGCCGCCGCTGACGAACATCCCGGTCGCCTTGTCCAGGCCGGCGTCGTTCTGGAACGACTGCACGATCGCGCTCACCACCGGGTACCCGATGACGATCGCGAGCAGGAGCAGGGTCGGGCCGATGAGCCAGACGGCCCACCGGCCGTGCGCGGCGTTGAGACCGCTCCGTCCCCGACGTCGTGGTTCCATGCCCGACGGGGCCGGGATCGCGGCCGGGATCTCTGTTGCTGCTGACACGATGGCCTCCTCGCCTGGTGTCGCTTCGTACCGGTCTCCGGACGGAACGCACGGGAGGCGCGGCGCGGCTCCGTCACCGCGCCTCCCGTCCGTCGGTCGGGAGGACCTGGAGGGTCAGTTCGAGTTCGACGCCGACTTGACCGCGGCCTGCATGTCCTTGAGTGCCTGCTGCACCGACTTCGAGCCCTTGAGCGCGGCGTACGCGTTGTCCTGGATCGCCTTCGTGACCGCGGGGTAGTACGGCGTCACCGGACGGGGTTCGGCGCTCTTGATCGAGGTGAGCAGCGTGGGCAGGTACGGCAGCTTCGACGTCAGGGCCGGATCCGTGTAGAGGCTCCCGACGACGGGCGCGAGGGACCCCTGCGTCGCGAAGAACTTCTGGGTCTCGTTCGACTCGAGGAACTCGAGGAAGTCATGCGCGGTCGCCTTGTGCTTCGAGTACACGCTGATCGCGGCGTTGTGACCACCGAGCGTCGACGATCCGATGCCGTCCGCGCCCGGGATCGGCGCGATCCCGAACGTGTCCTTGACCGTCGACGAACCATCGGTCTTCGCGAGGTTGTACACGTACGGCCAGTTGCGCAGGAACAGCAGCTTGCCGGACTCGAACGCCTGGCGTCCCTGTTCCTCCTGGTACGTGATCGCCTCGGCGGGGATGTCGCCGTCCTTGAACGCGGTGACGAGGTTCTGCAGGCCTGCCCGGGCCTTCGCGGTGTCGAGCGTCGGTGTCGAACCGTCCTTCGCGAGCACCGATCCACCGGCACCGTTGATCGCCTCGGAGGTGTTCACCGTGAGACCCTCGTACTTGGCGAACTGACCCGCGTAGCACCCGATCCCGGCCCGCTCGGCGATCGAGCAGTCCTGCATCATGGCCGACCACGTCGTCGGCGGCGTCGTCACGAGGTCCTTGCGGTAGTACAGGAGCGCGCCGTCCGATGTCTGCGGTGCGGCGTACAGCGTGTTGTTGTACGTCGCCGTCTTCACCGTCGGTGCGAGCAGCTTCGAGGTGTCGATCCGCATCTTCCCCGTGAGCGGCGTCAGCCAGCCCTTCGCCGCGAACTCGGCCGTCCACACGACGTCGACGTCGACGACGTCGTACCCCGAGTCCTTCGCCTGGAAGTGCTGCACCAGGTCGTCGTGCTGCTGGTCGGCCTGGTCGGACTGCTCCTTGAACGTCACCTTCTCGTCCGGGTGCGCGGCATTCCACTTGGCGATGAGCGGGCGGACGACGTTCGAGTTGTCCTTGCCCTGCACGTACGTGATCGGCCCGCGGCTGGTCTGGCCCGAGGCCGCGTCGCCGCCACCCGAACTCGAGCCGGAACCGCCGCTCGAACACCCGGCCAACGTCAGTCCGATCACCGCGACGCCGGCCGCACAGACGATGCGCAGCTTCCCTCGTGTCCTGTCCACTGTCGTCTCCTCGTTGAGATCGCAGGCGACACGCCTGAGCAGGCCTCATTGCCCGCTGGTTCGGGACGGTACCCCCGGAAGGGGGAGGCGCGCACCCGCTCGGGGCGTCGCGACACCACATCGTTATCAACCCGCTGGACGCCGGCCCGACTCCGAGGACGAGGCTGGTGCGGGGTTGACTGAAGCGCTTCAGTCATCCACGCTCGGTCCACGGCGAAGAACACCGCCACCCACCCCACTCGACGAGGAGTGCCATGCGCAGGACCACCACCACCACCGGGACCCGCGGGACCGTCACCCCCAGGAGCACCAGGCGATGGTGCATCGGGGCCGCGGCCGCCATCACGCTTGCGGCCGTGCCGCTCGCACCGTCCGCTGCGGACGCGGCGACGGCAGGCCGTCCGGACCACGGACATCAGCAGCACCACGCCGTCAAGCACGGCCCGACCAGCGTCGCGTACGTCGAGGTCAACAACGACCAGCTCGCGAACGTCGGCCGCTACACGCTCGCCGACGGGGCGAACGCGTTCGACATCGGGATCATCTTCGCCGCGAACATCGACGACGACGGCACGAAGGCGCAGCTGTCGCTCAACGCCAACGTGCAGGCGACGCTCGACCAGGCCGCCACGCAGATCCGGCCCCTGCAGGCGAAGGGGATCAAGGTCGAGCTGTCCATCCTCGGCAACCACGAGGGCGCCGGCATCGCGAACTTCTCCACACCCGCCGCCGCCGCGGACTTCGCACGGCAGGTCCGCGACGTCGTCACGAAGTACCGGCTCGACGGCATCGACCTCGACGACGAGTACTCGGACTACGGCGTGAACGGCACGCCGCAGCCCAACGCGCAGTCGATCGGCTGGCTCATCTCGGCGCTCCGGGCGGACCTGCCGCACAAGCTGCTCTCGTTCTACGACATCGGCCCGGCATCGACCAGCCTCGACGCTTCGAGCCCGCGCATCGGCTCGAAGCTCGACTACGCCTGGAACCCCTACTACGGCACCTACAGCGCCCCGGCGACACCCGGCCTGCCGAAGTCGCGGCTCTCCCCCGCCGCCGTCGACATCCAGAGCACCCCGATCGCGACCGCGCAGGCGCTCGCACGACGGACCGAGGCTGAGCACTACGGCGTGTTCATGACGTACGACCTGCCCGACGGTGACGACAGCGCGTACGTGTCAGCACTCACGCAGAGCCTCTACGGACAGGGTGCGACGTACCGCTGACCGGAACGGCCGAGCGCGACGCCCGGCGCGGGAGGGACGGTGGCGGCACCGTCCCTCCCGCTCGCCCCAGGAGATCGTGCCGTCGACGGGCCGGCACGCCCGCCGGGCGCTCGCGACTGTTCCCCGGAAAAGCAGCAGGCCCCCGATCGCTCGGGGGCCTGCTCGCTGCTGGGGTACCTGGACTCGAACCAAGAACAACTGAACCAGAATCAGCCGTGTTGCCAATTACACCATACCCCACTGGTCACGAGGCAGCCTCGGACCCTGGTTCCGTGGTGTCCGGAACCGAGTGTCTACTGTACAGCATCCCGAGCAGGCCGAAGACCACGGACGAGGTCACGATGGACGGCAGCGGCCGTCACGGCGCCGGCGCCAGCCGCGACGATGAGCTGCTCGGGGCCGGGCGGGGTGACATCGCCCACGGCGTACAGTCCCGGGACACCCGTCCGGCCGTGCCGGTCGACCACGACGAACCCGTCCTCGTCGTGGTCCAGCCGCGTGTCGAGGAAGTCGAGGTCGACGTGCCACCGGGGTCGCACGAAGCCGGCGACGCGCGGGACCACGACGCCGTCGACGAGCCGGACGCCCGTCAGTCCATCACGTCCGCCCTCGAGGTCGGCGATCGCCCGGTCCTCCACACCCACCCCGGCGGCATGGAGGCGAGCGCGGTCGTCCTCCGACAGACGGCCCACGCCGTTCGTGAACACGACGAGGTCGTCCGTCCACGCCGCCAACACGAGCGCGCGCTCCGCCAGGTCGTCGGTCTCCCCGATCAACGCCAGCGGCTGCCCGGCCTTCTCGTACGCGTCGCACTCCACGCAGCTGTGCACGCTCGTCCCGTAGTACGCACGGAGGCTCGGGAGGCTCGGGAAGCTCTCGCGGAGTCCCGTCGCCACGACGACGGCCGCACCACGCGCCGCGAGGGGCGTTCCCCGCCAGGCGCCCGAGACCACCCAGCCGCCAGCGTCCGCGTGGACCTCATCCACCACCGCCTGCGTGACCGTCGCCTCGGGGTAGGCCTCGACCTCCTCGCGACCGAGCTTCCGGAGCTCGAGGGGCGACACACCGTCACGGGTGAGGAACCCGTGCGACCGCAGCGTCGCCGCGTTCCGCGGGCGGTTGGCGTCCACGAGCAGCACCCGCCTGCGCGCGCGCACGAGGTTGAGCGCGGCGCTGAGCCCGGCAGGGCCGGCCCCGATCACGACGACGTCGTAGTCGTCCGCGGGGGGCACGTCGTGGCCGTGCGGCGCCGCACGGGCGCTGCGCGGGGGCACCGCTCCCGCTCCGGACGAATCCGTCACCGGTCGCGGAGCCGGCGGAGCCGGGTGAGCGTCGACGGCTTTCCAAGGATCTCCATCGACTCGAACAGCGGCGGACTCACCCGTCGCCCGGAGACCGCGACCCGCAGCGGACCGAAGGCGACCCGGGGCTTCAGGCCGAGCCCGTCGATGAGCGCAGCGCGGAGCGCCGACTCGATGGGCTCCGCGCGGAAGTCCTCGGTCGCCTCGAGGGCGTCGATGGAGGCGTCGAGCACGGTCCGCGCGTCCTCCTTGAGGGTGGCGAGCGCGTCGTCCTCCATCGTGAGGTCGTCGTCCGCGACGAAGAGGAAACCGAGCATGCCCCGCGCATCGCTCAGGACGTTCATGCGCTCCTGCACGAGCGGCGCCGCGCGCTGCAGCACGGACCGCTCGTCCGCCGTCACCGGGTCGCTCAGCACGCCGTCGAGGTACGGGACCAGACGGTCCGTGAAGTCGTCGACGGCGAGGAGTCGGATGTGGTCGCCGTTGATCGACTCGGCCTTCTTGGGGTCGAACCGCGCCGGGTTCGGGTTGACGTCCACGACGTCGAACGCCGCCACCATCTCGTCGAGGGAGAACACGTCCTGGTCCGCCCGCAGCGACCAGCCGAGCAGCGCGAGGTAGTTCACCAGCCCCTCGGGGATGAACCCGTTCGCCCGGTGGTGGAACAGGTTCGACTCCGGGTCGCGCTTGGACAGCTTCTTGTTGCCCTCGCCCATCACGTAGGGCAGATGCCCGAACCGCGGCACGAACGAGGTCACGCCGATCTGCACCAGGGCCTCGTACAGCGCGATCTGCCGTGGCGTCGACGAGAGCAGGTCCTCGCCGCGGAGGACGTGCGTGATCCCCATGAGCGCGTCGTCGACCGGGTTCACGAAGGTGTACAACGGCTTGCCGTTCGGTCGGACGACCACGAAGTCCGAGAACGATCCGGCGGGGAACGTGATGTCGCCCCGGACGAGATCAGCGAACCCGAGATCGCGGTCCGGGACCCGGAGACGGAGCGCCGGCTGCCGACCCTCGGCCCGGTACCCCGCACGCTCGGCCTCGGTGAGGTCGCGCTCGAAGTTGTCGTACCCCTGCTTCGGATCACGGCCGTTCGCGAGGTTCCGGGCCTCCATCTCCTCCGGGGTCACGAACGACTCGTAGACGAGCCCCTCGGCCTTGAGGCGCTCGATGACGTCCACGTAGATGTCCGACCGCTCGGACTGCCGGTAGGGGCCGTGCGGACCGCCGACGTCGATGCCCTCGTCCCAGTCCAACCGCAGCCAGCGGAGCGCGTCGAGGATCTGCTCGTAGCTCTCCTCGCTGTCGCGAGCCGCGTCGGTGTCCTCGATCCGGAACACGAAGGTCCCGCCGGTGTGCCGCGCGTAGGCCCAGTTGAAAAGGGCCGTCCGGATCAGTCCGACGTGGGGCGTCCCGGTCGGGGACGGGCAGAAACGAACTCGGACGTCGGAGCCGGAGGCGGTGGTGAATGGCGCTGTCATGACGCCCCGATCCTACCGTGACGCCCGTCGACACCGACCGGATACGACGAAAAGCCCCTGATCAGCACGCTCCTCGAGCGAGTGATCAGGGGCTTCCCTGACGTTGAGTCCGGCGGTGTCCTACTCTCCCACAAGGTCCCCCTTGCAGTACCATCGGCGCTGAGAGGCTTAGCTTCCGGGTTCGGAATGTGACCGGGCGTTTCCCTCTCGCTATGACCACCGGAACACCATCGATATTCACGATCATGTTCCGCAGTTGCTGCGGATGATCCCCGATCGCATATCGGGAACCACAAAGTGGACGCGAGCCCCACCCGAACGGGTGGGAAGTGTAATCAAGTCATCGGCTTATTAGTACCGGTCAGCTCCACGGGTCGTTAGTCCCCGCTTCCACATCCGGCCTATCAACCCAGTCGTCTACTGGGAGCCTCTCACCCACAAGGGGCATGGAAATCTCATCTCGAAGACGGCTTCCCGCTTAGATGCTTTCAGCGGTTATCCGGTCCGAACGTAGCTAATCAGCGGTGCCCTTGGCAGAACAACTGACACACCAGAGGTTCGTCCATCCCGGTCCTCTCGTACTAGGGATAGATCTTCTCAAATTTCCTACGCGCGCAGCGGATAGGGACCGAACTGTCTCACGACGTTCTAAACCCAGCTCGCGTACCGCTTTAATGGGCGAACAGCCCAACCCTTGGGACCTACTCCAGCCCCAGGATGCGACGAGCCGACATCGAGGTGCCAAACCATGCCGTCGATATGGACTCTTGGGCAAGATCAGCCTGTTATCCCCGAGGTACCTTTTATCCGTTGAGCGACAGCGCTTCCACAAGCCACTGCCGGATCACTAGTCCCGACTTTCGTCCCTGCTCGACTTGTCAGTCTCACAGTCAAGCTCCCTTGTGCACTTACACTCGACACCTGATTGCCAACCAGGTTGAGGGAACCTTTGGGCGCCTCCGTTACTTTTTGGGAGGCAACCGCCCCAGTTAAACTACCCACCAGGCACTGTCCATGAACCCGATCAGGGTCCTACGTTAGACATCCAGAGTGACCAGAGTGGTATTTCAACAACGACTCCACGAACACTGGCGTGCCCGCTTCACAGTCTCCCACCTATCCTACACAAGCCACACCGAACACCAATACCAAGCTGTAGTAAAGGTCACGGGGTCTTTCCGTCCTGCTGCGCGTAACGAGCATCTTTACTCGTAGTGCAATTTCGCCGAGTTCGCGGTTGAGACAGCTGGGAAGTCGTTACGCCATTCGTGCAGGTCGGAACTTACCCGACAAGGAATTTCGCTACCTTAGGATGGTTATAGTTACCACCGCCGTTTACTGGGGCTTAAATTCTGAGCTTCGCCGTGAGGCTAACCCTTCCTCTTAACCTTCCAGCACCGGGCAGGCGTCAGTCCGTATACATCGTCTTGCGACTTCGCACGGACCTGTGTTTTTAGTAAACAGTCGCTTCCCACTGGTCTCTGCGGCCTTCCCCGCTCCCGGAGCAAGTCCGTTCACGGTTCCGGCCCCCCTTCTCCCGAAGTTACGGGGGCATTTTGCCGAGTTCCTTAACCACGATTCTCTCGATCTCCTTGGTATTCTCTACCTGACCACCTGAGTCGGTTTCGGGTACGGGCAGCTGCAACCTCGCGTCGATGCTTTTCTCGGCAGCATAGGATCACTGAATTCCCCATGACGGGTATGCATCGGATCTCAGGCATACAGACGACGGATTTGCCTATCGTCAGCCCTACATCCTTACACCAGGTTCACCTTACGGATACCATCGCCTGGCTCAGCTACCTTCCTGCGTCACACCTGTTAATACGCTAGCCGCACCAGCATGGGGTCGAGCGTTAGACCGGACGTCCATCACCCCGAAGGGATCAGGATCGAGCCGGGTTAGGACTCTTAGCACCACTGGATTGACTGGGACGGTTGTTCGCCGGTACGGGAATATCAACCCGTTGTCCATCGACTACGCCTGTCGGCCTCGCCTTAGGTCCCGACTTACCCAGGGCGGATTAGCCTGGCCCTGGAACCCTTGGTCTTTCGGAGGACGGGTTTCTCACCCGTCTTTCGCTACTCATGCCTGCATTCTCACTCGTGTGGCGTCCACGGCTGGATCACTCCGCCGCTTCACTCGCCACACGACGCTCTCCTACCACTCCGTACGACTGAACCACGAAGGCTTGTCTGGGTACGAAATCTACAACTTCGGCGGTGTGCTTGAGCCCCGTTACATTGTCGGCGCGGAATCACTTGACCAGTGAGCTATTACGCACTCTTTCAAGGGTGGCTGCTTCTAAGCCAACCTCCTGGTTGTCTGTGCAACTCCACATCCTTTCCCACTTAGCACACGCTTAGGGGCCTTAGTTGGTAGTCTGGGTTGTTTCCCTCTCGACGATGAAGCTTATCCCCCACCGTCTCACTGCTGCGCTCTCACTTACCGGCATTCGGAGTTTGGCTGACGTCAGTAACCTTGTAGGGCCCATCGGCCATCCAGTAGCTCTACCTCCGGCAAGAAACACGCAACGCTGCACCTAAATGCATTTCGGAGAGAACCAGCTATCACGAAGTTTGATTGGCCTTTCACCCCTATCCACAGCTCATCCCCTCCATTTTCAACTGAAGTGGGTTCGGGCCTCCACGACGTCTTACCGTCGCTTCACCCTGGCCATGGATAGATCACTTCGCTTCGGGTCTAGGACATGCGACTGAATCGCCCTATTCAGACTCGCTTTCGCTACGGCTACCCCACACGGGTTAACCTCGCCACATATCGCTAACTCGCAGGCTCATTCTTCAAAAGGCACGCTGTCACCCCAACAAGGAGGCTCCAACGGTTTGTAAGCAAACGGTTTCAGGTACTATTTCACTCCCCTCCCGGGGTACTTTTCACCTTTCCCTCACGGTACTTGTCCGCTATCGGTCATCTGGGAGTATTTAGGCTTATCAGGTGGTCCTGACAGATTCACACGGGATTTCTCGGGCCCCGTGCTACTTGGGATACACATCCGGCCATAACACCATTTCGTCTACGGGGCTGGCACCCACTACGGCCCGGCTTTCAAACCGGTTCGACTATGATGCGCTGTAACCGCCCCAGTCCGGCAGAACTGAGCGACGTGTCCCACAACCCCGACCATGCAACGCCCGCCGGCTATCACACATGATCGGTTTAGCCTCATCCGCTTTCGCTCGCCACTACTCACGGAATCACATGTTGTTTTCTCTTCCTGTGGGTACTGAGATGTTTCACTTCCCCACGTTCCCTCTACCCGCCCTATACATTCAGGCGGGAGTCACCAGGTCGCAAAACGCCTGGCGGGGTTTCCCCATTCGGAAATCCTCGGCTCACAGCTCGATTATCAGCTCCCCGAGGCTTATCGCAGATTTCTACGTCCTTCTTCGGCTCCAGATGCCAAGGCATCCACCGTTTGCTCTTAGAAACTTGACCACAAAGATTGCCGCGCACCGAAAACGATGCACGGCCTCAGTGTTGACTCGTCCCAACGCCAAACGACGTCAGGAGCGAATCGCACTCTTGTGACACCAGCCGACCCACCACCAACCACGAAAGCCGGCGACGAATCAGCAAGCGTCTAAGATGCTCGCGTCCACTGTGTAGTTCTCAACATACGATCGGCACCAGCCCGCCCCGACCAACCGGTCGACTTGGCACTGGCCCAACGAGGGGGCATCAAGCCCCAACCCCCACCACCACACAGGCAGCAGGGAAGCCTGGTCCCTCAGGACCCAACAACGTGCACGGCCCGAACCTCACCCACAGACCCGTTCCAACCGGCCGAAACCGACGTACTAGCATCCACGAGATCCATCCGGACCCACTGTCAATGTTCCACCCATGAGCTACCGGCGAGAACATTCGTCTCGATCCGGCGCCTGGACACCACCCCCAACCCGAACGGGCCAGGCCAGCAGTGCCAGATGCTCCTTAGAAAGGAGGTGATCCAGCCGCACCTTCCGGTACGGCTACCTTGTTACGACTTAGTCCTAATCACCGATCCCACCTTCGACGGCTCCTTCCACAAGGGTTAGGCCACCGGCTTCGGGTGTTACCGACTTTCATGACTTGACGGGCGGTGTGTACAAGGCCCGGGAACGTATTCACCGCAGCGTTGCTGATCTGCGATTACTAGCGACTCCGACTTCATGAGGTCGAGTTGCAGACCTCAATCCGAACTGAGACCGGCTTTTTGGGATTCGCTCCACCTTACGGTATCGCAGCCCTTTGTACCGGCCATTGTAGCATGCGTGAAGCCCAAGACATAAGGGGCATGATGATTTGACGTCATCCCCACCTTCCTCCGAGTTGACCCCGGCAGTCTCCTATGAGTCCCCGGCCGAACCGCTGGCAACATAGAACGAGGGTTGCGCTCGTTGCGGGACTTAACCCAACATCTCACGACACGAGCTGACGACAACCATGCACCACCTGTACACCGACCACAAGGGGGCGACCATCTCTGGCCGTTTCCGGTGTATGTCAAGCCTTGGTAAGGTTCTTCGCGTTGCATCGAATTAATCCGCATGCTCCGCCGCTTGTGCGGGCCCCCGTCAATTCCTTTGAGTTTTAGCCTTGCGGCCGTACTCCCCAGGCGGGGCGCTTAATGCGTTAGCTACGACACAGAAACCGTGGAAAGGTCCCTACATCTAGCGCCCAACGTTTACGGCGTGGACTACCAGGGTATCTAATCCTGTTCGCTCCCCACGCTTTCGCTCCTCAGCGTCAGTTACGGCCCAGAGATCTGCCTTCGCCATCGGTGTTCTTCCTGATATCTGCGCATTCCACCGCTACACCAGGAGTTCCAATCTCCCCTACCGCACTCTAGTCTGCCCGTACCCACTGCAAGCCCGAGGTTGAGCCTCGGGATTTCACAGCAGACGCGACAAACCGCCTACGAGCTCTTTACGCCCAATAATTCCGGACAACGCTTGCACCCTACGTATTACCGCGGCTGCTGGCACGTAGTTAGCCGGTGCTTTTTCTGCAGGTACCGTCACTTTCGCTTCTTCCCTACTAAAAGAGGTTTACAACCCGAAGGCCGTCATCCCTCACGCGGCGTTGCTGCATCAGGCTTTCGCCCATTGTGCAATATTCCCCACTGCTGCCTCCCGTAGGAGTCTGGGCCGTGTCTCAGTCCCAGTGTGGCCGGTCACCCTCTCAGGCCGGCTACCCGTCGTCGGCTTGGTGAGCCATTACCTCACCAACTACCTGATAGGCCGCGAGTCCATCCCCAACCAAAATTCTTTCCACGACCAGACCATGCGATCGGCCGTCATATCCAGTATTAGACGTCGTTTCCAACGCTTATCCCAGAGTCAGGGGCAGGTTACTCACGTGTTACTCACCCGTTCGCCACTAATCCGCCCAGCAAGCTGGGCATCATCGTTCGACTTGCATGTGTTAAGCACGCCGCCAGCGTTCGTCCTGAGCCAGGATCAAACTCTCCGTAAAAAACGTTCCCAACCACTCCGAAGAGCAGAAGGCGAATTTGATGCTGACTGAAAAGACTGTCTACTGACAATCATTCAATCCAAAGGAATTGTCCACGAACGCGCCAACCCGAAGGCCGACACGCACGGGGTCAATAAATTGGCATTGACAATGTGCACGCTGTTGAGTTCTCAAGGACCAGACGCATCCGCTCATCCACCCGGGAACCCCCGGACATCAGCAACGAAGCTGTGTTCTTGGTTGTGCAACCGATGTGCATCCCCCTACACGAGGTGGATGGCTCATCCCGAAGGAGAGGACCAGTTGCAGGTTTCACATCCTAAGCGTCGAAGCGATCAGGCGCAAGTCCCGATCAGAACCTCGGTGGAGGACGGTCCCGCTTGAGGCCGGCTCGCTCCGGGACACTGTCCCGGCCGCTCCGCCGCACCTTTGGGGTGACGAGTGATTACTTTACGCACCACCCCACCACCCAGCAAACCACCCCACATCCCGGGCGTGTCGCGAAGTTGTCCCATGCAACCGCCGGGCTGTCCGCTCCTGGTTCCGCGCCCCGATCGTGGTCTGCGGAGCCGCGAACGCCGCGACCCCGGCACCGTGGCGGTGTCGGGGTCGAGGGCCGGGTCGGCCGGCGTCGGGGCTCGGTTCGGCGGCGTCGGAGCTCGGTTCGGCGACGTCGGGGCTCGGTTCGGCGGCGTCGGTGCTCGGTTCGGCGGCGTCGGGTCAGCGTCGCGCGACGACCGGGTTGGTCAGCGAGCCGATGCCGGACACCGTGACCTCGACGATCTCGCCGTCGTTGATCGGGCCCACGCCCGCCGGGGTCCCGGTGAGGATGAGGTCCCCGGGCAGCAGGGTCCAGATCGAGGACACGAACTCGATGAGACTCGGGATGTCGTGGATCATCTCCGAGGTGGACGCCGCCTGCCGGATGTCGCCGTCCACGCGGGTCTCCAACCGGACGTCGGACGGATCGAGGTCCGTCTCGATGACCGGGCCGATCGGGCAGAACGTGTCGAAGCCCTTCGCCCGGGTCCACTGTCCGTCGCGGGCTTGGAGATCACGGGCGGTCACGTCGTTGGCCACGGTGTACCCGAGCACGACGTCCGCGAAGTCCTCGCGACGGACGTTCTTCGCCAGGGACCCGATCACGACGGCGAGTTCGCCCTCGTGGTCGACCCGCCCCACGTCCTGCGGCAAGCGGATCTGGTCGTTCGGACCGATGATGGCCGTGTTCGGCTTGAGGAACACGATCGGGTCCTCCCCCGCGCGCTCATCCATCTCGGACACGTGCTCGGCGTAGTTGAGCCCGACCCCGATGACCTTCGACCTCGGGATCACCGGAGCGAGGAGCGTCGCGGTCCGCAGGTCCACCCGCTCCCCCGTCGTCTCGAACCCCTGGTACAGCGGGTCGCCCGCCAGGACCACGAGCGCTCGCTCGTCGAGGATGCCGTAACGGGGGTCCTCCCCCGGAGTGCTGAACCGTGCGATCTTCACGTGTCGACCCTACTGAGCCGCTGCCTCGTCGGTCCCGGACTCCGCGGAGCGGAGGGCATCGTCGCCCGCGTCGCCGACGGACGCCGCGCCCGGTTCGGTGAGCTGCACCATCCACCCGTGCGGGTCGGGGCGTCGCCCGTACTGGATGTCGGTGAGCTCCTGTCGCAGGGACATCGTGAGCTCGCCGGCACCCTGGGTCGGGGACCCGATCGTGATGTCCTCGCCCCGCAACTCGGCGATCGGGGTCACGACGGCAGCCGTTCCGCACGCGAAGGCCTCGGTGATCGTGCCGTCGGCGACCCCGTCGCGCCACTCGTCGAGGGCGACGCGACGGCGCTCGACGCGCAGGCCGCGGTCCTCCGCGAGGTGCAGGATCGAGTCCCGCGTGATGCCCTCGAGGATGCTGTCGGAGTCCGGGGTGACGAGCGTGCCGTCGGACCGGACGAGCACGACGTTCATCCCGCCGAGTTCCTCGAGGTACCGCCCCTCGACCGAGTCCAGGAACATCACCTGCTGACAGCCGTGCGCGTAGGCCTCTTGCTGCGGCAGGAGCGACGACGCGTAGTTCCCACCGGTCTTCGCCGCTCCCGTGCCGCCCTTGCCCGCGCGGCCGTACTGCGTCGACAGCCAGATCGAGACCGGCTTGGGACCCGAGGTGAAGTACGCCCCGGCCGGCGAGGCGATCACGTGGAATTCCACCTGCTGCGCGGCGCGCACCCCGAGGAAGGCCTCGGTCGCGATCATGAACGGCCGGAGGTACAGGCTCGTCTCGTCCGCCGACGGCACCCACTCGACGTCCGTCGCGACGAGGTGCCGGATGGCCGACACGAAGTCCTCGACCGGGAGTTCCGGCAGCGCCAGGCGTTCGGCGGACCGCTGGAACCGACGAGCGTTCGCCTCGGGTCGGAACCCCCAGACGGAACCGTCGGCGTGCCGGTACGCCTTGAGGCCCTCGAAGATCTCTTGCGCGTAGTGGAGCACGCTCGCGCTCGGGTCGAGCACGAGGGGCCCGTACGGATGGACGCTCGCGTCGTGCCAGCCGGACTCCACCGACCAGTGGATGGTCGCCATGTGGTCCGTGAAGAACTTGCCGAACCCCGGGTCGGCGAGGATGGCCTCCCGTTCGGCCGCCGCGCGGCGGTCGGCGGAGGGGACCGTCCGGAACGCCGTCGTGAACGCCGTGTCGGTGCTGGTGGGTGTCGTGCTGGTCATGGTGTCTCCTGGGGACGGAGCGGTCGGTTCGGCGGACGCCGGGGTCAGGCCGCGGTGGTACGCGCGACGGCCGCGGCGATCGCGTCGCCGATCTCGGCCGTGGAGCGCGACGTGGCGCCGCGGCCCGCGATGTCCGCCTCGACCGCCCGCGTGATGGTCTCGGCCTCGGCCGTCCGACCGTGGTGGTCGAGCAGCAACGCGACGGACAGGATCGCGGCCGTGGGGTCGGCCCGCTGCTGACCCGCGATGTCGGGCGCGGACCCGTGGACCGGTTCGAACATGCTGGGGAAGGTGCCGTCCGGGTTGATGTTGCCCGAGGCCGCCAGACCGATGCCGCCGCTGATCGCGCCGGCGAGGTCGGTGATGATGTCGCCGAAGAGGTTGTCCGTGACGATGACGTCGAACACACCGGGCCGCTGGACCATGTGGATGGTCACGGCGTCGACGTGCTGGTAGTCCACGGTGACCTCGGGGTACTCGGCTCCGACGGA
The DNA here is from genome assembly GCF_003234815.2 of Curtobacterium sp. MCBD17_035. NCBI lineage: Bacteria > Bacillati > Actinomycetota > Actinomycetes > Micrococcales > Microbacteriaceae > Curtobacterium > Curtobacterium sp. MCBD17_035. The sequence continues at coordinate 2,130,343 of NZ_CP126279.1, forward strand.
GGCCACGGTCCGCTGCCAGAGGTCGCCCGCGTGCACGAGGACGTTGCTCTTGTGCACGAGCGTCAGGTGGTGGCGAGGGCGACGACGGGCGAGGTCGAACGCATACCGCACGACGCGCTCCACGCCGAACGCGGTGTTGAGGCTCACCTCGGTCGCGATCTCGGCCGGGGTGCCCTTGCGGATCACCCCGCCGTTGCCGACGTACGGCCCCTCGGTGCCCTCGCGGACCACGACGAAGTCGACCTCGCCGGGATCGGCGAGGGGGGAGGCGACGTCCGGGTAGACGCGCGTCGGTCGGAGGTTCACGTAGTGGTCGAAGGCGAACCGGAGGCGCAGGAGGAGACCGCGCTCGATGATCCCGCCCGCGAGCCGCGGATCGCGGGGGTCACCCCCGACCGCGCCGAGCAGGATCGCGTCGTGCCGGGCGATCGCGGCGAGGTCGTCGTCGGTCAGGACCTCCCCCGTCTCGAGGTAGTGCCCGGCCCCGAGGGTGTACTCGGTCCGTCGGATCGCGTCGGGCCCGACCACGGCGTCGAGGACCTTGAGGGCCTCCTCGACGACCTCGGGGCCGATGCCGTCGCCACGGATCACGGCGAGGTCGATGGTGTCCGTCATGCGGGGCCTCCTGGTCGTGCGACCGCGGTCACAGGGTGATGTCGATCTCGCGCAGCGACTCGGCGTCGATCGCGGCGCGGACGCGCTCGAGGATCGGGCTCGGCACGGGCGAGTCCACGGTGAGGACGCTCAGCGCCTGGCCGCCAGCGGCACGCCGGGCGATCTGCATCGCAGCGATGTTGATGCCCGCGTCCCCGAACTCCTTGCCGTACACCGCGACGATCCCCGGACGGTCCGTGTAGACCATGACGACGTGGTGCTGCGCGAGCGGGACCTCGATGTCGTAGCCGTTGACCTCGACGAGCTTGGCCACTTGCTTCGGACCCGTCAGGGTCCCCGAGACGCTGATCGTCGGACCGTCGGACTGGGCGCCGCGGATGGTCAGCACGTTGCGGTACTCGGCGGTGGCGGGGTCCGTGATGAGCCGCACCGTGATCCCGCGCTGCTCGGCGAGGAGCGGCGCGTTCACGTAGCTCACCTGCTCGCTGACGATGTTCGTGAAGATGCCCTTGAGCGCCGCGAGCCGGAGGACGCTCACGTCGAACCCGGCGAGCTCGCCGTGCACCTCGACGTCGACACTCGTGATCGAGGTGTCGGCGAGGCTCGCGAACACCTGCCCGAGCTGCTCCACGAGTGGGATGCCGGGTCGCACGTAGGGGTCGATGACACCGCCGGCGACGTTGACCGCGTCCGGCACCAGCTCGCCGCCGAGTGCGAGTCGGACGCTCTTCGCCACCGAGACGCCCGCCTTCTCCTGGGCCTCGTCCGTCGAGGCCCCGAGGTGCGGTGTGACGACGACGTTCGGCAGCGCGGTCAGGGCGTCGTCGGTCGGCGGCTCGGTGACGAAGACGTCGAGGCCAGCGCCGGCGATGGTGTTCGCGGTGAGCGCGCGCCGCAGGGCGGCCTCGTCGATCAGGCCGCCGCGGGCGACGTTGACGACGAACGCGGTCGGCTTCATGAGGGCGAGCTGGTCGTCCGAGATCATCCCGACGGTCTCGGGGGTCTTCGGCATGTGGATCGTGACGAAGTCGCTCCGGCGGAGGAGGTCCTCGAGCGACACGAGCTCGACGCCGAGCTGCTGCGCGCGGGCCGGGGTGACGTACGGGTCGTACGCGATCACGGAGACGCCGAAGGCCTGCAGCCGTGCGGTGATGAGGGCGCCGATGCGACCGAGGCCGATGATGCCGACGGTCTTCTCGTAGAGCTCGACACCCGTGTAGGCGGAACGCTTCCACGCCCCCTGCGACAGCGATGCGTGGGCCGCTGGGATGTGCCGGGCGAGGCTGAGGATGTGACCGACCGTGAGCTCGGCCGCCGAGATGATGTTCGACGTCGGCGCGTTCACCACCATGACCCCGGCAGCCGTGGCGGCCTTGATGTCGACGTTGTCGAGGCCCACCCCGGCGCGGGCGACGACCTGCAGGTGCGGCGCAGCAGCGATCGCCTCGGCGTCGACCTTGGTGGCGGATCGGACGAGGATCGCGTTCGCGTCGGCCAGCGCGGCGAGGAGCGCGGGGCGGTCGGTGCCGTCCACGTTCCGGACGTCGAAGTCGGGCCCGAGAGCCTCGACGGTCGCTGGTGAGAGTTCTTCGGCGATCAGGACGACCGGCTTTGCCACAGGTGGGTTCCTTCGGGGAGGGGGCGGTGGGGTCGCGACGCGGGACGACGCGCATCCCATGCTATCGACGGGCCGAACGCGTTACGACGGGTGTCAGCCGCCCACGCGCAGCGTCGCGGAGACGTACTGGAGGACGTCGAACCAGAGCGCCGCGACCGCGCAGAACGCCGCGAGGAACACGACGACCGTCCGGACGAGGTCCGTGCGCCGAGCGACGAACCACGCCACCGCGTACAGGACGGGTGCGATGGCGACGTCGATGACGAGGGCCACCCAGGGCACGCTCGTCTGCAGTGCATCGCCCCCGTTGCGCCGGAGGAACGCGTTGTTCGCCGAGAGGGTGGTCGTCACGCCGACGAAGTTGCCGATCGCCTGCCACAGCACGTACGCGAACAGGACGGCGGCGACGACCCACACCACGACCTTGCCGAGCGTCACGCCCGTGGTGTCGGGAACGGCCGACGACGACGTGTCGTCCGAGGGCACCGCGCTCACCCGAAGCTCCTCGTCAGGACGAACGGCCACGGGAACAGCACGAGCGCCCCCGCGACGAGCCAGAGGACCCGCGTCCGCGGGCGCCGGCCCTGCCCGAGCCACAGGGTGGCCGCGAACCACAGGGCCGGGGCCATGATCGCGAGGACCCGGAGGCCCGCGGAGAAGACGGCCGCCGCGGACGTGCCGGGATCGACCGGCAACGCGCCCGCGCTGACGAGCCACGCCACCGTGTACAGCAGGTACACCCCACCGAGGACGCCCAGACCGACGAGCGATCCGGACGCGAGGGGCTCGTCACCGGTGCGGGCCCGCGGCGCCCTCGGTGCGCGGAGTTCGTTGGCCGGTGCGTCGACGTAGGTGGCGTCCTGCTCCGCACCCCAGCTCAGGGCCTCGGCGTCGTCGTGGTCCGCACCGCCGTCCGGCGGGGACCCGACGTCCTTCGGGGTGGTCATGACTCCAGTGTAGAAGCGACCACCGAACGGACCGCCGGGAACAGGGGGTGGCTCTCCATGAGTCCCGTGAGGATCTCGGTGAGGGCGTGGGCGGTCGCCCCGGACCGCAGCAGCGCGTGCAGCTCGAACGACTCCGGGTCGTCGGGGTCGTCGAACTCGAGGGCGACCCGGACGGCGCCGAGCAGGTGGTCGACCGGCATGCCGCGTTCCGCGAGCTGCGCGGCGGGACCGATGAAGCGCTCACGACGACCGAGTTTGCGGAGCGGGTTCCGTCCGACCCGCGCCGTCGTGTCCGGGAGGAGCGGGTTGGCGATGCGGACGAGGTTCGCCTGGACGTACCGGCGGTGCTCCTCCGGGTCGAAACCGTGCTTCGCGACGAGCAACGCGGTGGTCTCGTCGAGGACGCCGTCGACCTCGGCCCGGACCAGGTCGTCCTCGAGGGCCTCGCGGATGAGCCGGATCCCCCGGACGAAGCCGTGGTAGGCCGCGGTCGCGTGGGCGGTGTTCACCGTGTAGAGCTTGCGCTCCACGAACGGCTGCAGGTCGTCCACCCACGTGACGCCCTGGATCGCCGGGGGCTCGGCGTCGACGCCGGAGAACGGCGTCCGCTCGATGACCCACTCGTAGAAGGGCTCGAGGACGACGTCGAGGCCGCCGGACTGTCCGAGCACGCCGGTCTGCTCCGGCACGATGCGGTCGATCGCGCAGTTCGCGAACACCGCGTCGATGTCGTGGTCCTCGAGGGCGGGCGATCGCCGGACGCTCGCGTGCAACGAGTCGGTGGCGTTGATGGCGTTCTCGCATGCCACGACGGTGACCACGCCCGCTCCGGCCGGCCGCGCGGCCAGTCCCTCGGCGATGAACGGCGCCACGAGGGGCAGTGTCCGCGCGCCGACCGCGGTCGTGACGACGTCCGCGCCGGCGATCGCCTCGACCACGCGGTCGCGCTCGCGCTTGCTGTTGAGGGCGGCGAAGCCCTCGACCACGCGGTCGATGGGGTCGTCACCGACCTCGTGGACGACGAAGCGGCCGGACTCGTTCAGGGCGCGGACGACGCGGTCGTCGACGTCGACGAAGGTGAGGTCGTACCCGCTGGCTGCGAGGAACTGGCCCACGAAACCGCGCCCGATCTTGCCGGCGCCGATGTGGACCGCACGTCTCGTCACCGCCATTCGAGCATCTTCCCATGCCGGGAGGCCGCGACCGACCACGACGGACGACCCAGCAGGTGCGATCGGTGCGCCGAGGACGCCGGCCGGAGGGCGGCGTGCGCGGGGGTGCTGGAGGAGAGGAGCTGCATGTCGTTCGGGTCACGTCGCGAGGCGACGGTGCGCTTGGTGCGCACCGTCGCCTCCTCGTCGAGTGCTGGCAGGAGCCTAGCGGGCGGCCGAGCCGTCGACGTAGTCGCTGTCGGTCTGCTTCCACGCGAAGAGCTTGCGCAGCTCGCGACCGGTCGCCTCGATCGGGTGCCCCTCGCCCTTCTCGCGCAGCGCCGTGAACTCCGGCGCACCGGCGTCCTGGTCCTCGATGAAGCGCTTGGCGAAGGTGCCGTCCTGGATGTCGGCGAGGACCGCCTTCATGTTCTCCTTGACGTGCGGGTCGATCACGCGCGGGCCCGAGACGTAGTCCCCGAACTCGGCCGTGTCCGAGATGGACCAGCGCTGCTTGGTGAGCCCGCCCTCCCAGATGAGGTCGACGATGAGCTTGAGTTCGTGCAGGACCTCGAAGTAGGCGATCTGGGGCTGGTAGCCCGCCTCGACGAGGGTCTCGAACCCGTACTGGATGAGCTGCGACGTGCCACCGCAGAGGACGGCCTGTTCGCCGAACAGGTCGGTCTCGGTCTCCTCCGTGAACGTCGTCTTGATGCCGCCGGACCGCAGACCGCCGATGGCCTTGCTGTAGCTCCAGGCGAGGTCCCACGCCTGGCCCGAGGCGTCGACCTCGACCGCGACGATCACGGGCACGCCCCGGCCGGCCTCGTACTCACGGCGCACCGTGTGGCCCGGGCCCTTCGGCGCGACGAGCACGACGTCGACGCCCTCGGGCGCCTGGATGTAGCCGAAGCGGATGTTGAAGCCGTGCCCGAACACGAGCGCCTTGCCGTCGGTCAGGTTCGGCTGGATCTCGTCCGCGTACACGTGCCGCTGCACCTGGTCCGGCGTCAGGATGACGATGACGTCGCCCCAGGCGGTCGCCTCGGCCGGGGTGTGCACGGTGAACCCGGCCTCCTCGGCCTTGCTGCGGCTCTTGGAGCCCTCCTGCAGGCCGATGACGACCTCGACGCCCGAGTCGCGGAGGTTGAGCGCGTGCGCGTGGCCCTGCGAGCCGTAGCCGATGACCGCGACCTTCTTGCCCTGGATGAGCGAGAGGTCGGCGTCGGCGTCGTAGACGATGTCAGTCACGGTGGTGGTTCTCCTTGTCGGTTCGGTGTGTCCGGTCCGGGGGTCCGCGGTGTGCCGCCCCGGGGTCATGTCGACTACGCGCGGGGGACGCGGTCGGTGATGCTCTTCGGGCCTCGGCCCATGCCGAGGAGGCCCGCCCGCGCGAGCTCCTTGATGCCGTACGGCTCCAGCACGCGCAGGATCGCCTGGATCTTGCCGGGGTCACCCGTGACCTCGATCACCAGGGAATCGGTCGCGACGTCGACGACGCGCGCCCGGAACAGGTTGACGGCCTCGAGTACCTGGGAGCGCGTCTGGTTGTCCACCCGGACCTTGACGAGCATGTGCTCCCGCTGCACGGACTGCGAGAACTCGAGCTCGACGATCTTGATGACGTTGACGAGCTTGTTCAACTGCTTCGTCACCTGTTCGAGCGGCAGGTCCTCGACGTCGACCACGACGGTGATGCGGGACAACCCCTCGACCTCGGTAGATCCCACCGCGAGGGACTCGATGTTGAACCCGCGCCGCGCGAACAGGCCGGCGACGCGCGTGAGCAGACCCGGCTTGTCCTCGACGAGGAGGGACAGGACGTGGCTCATGCGGGCCTCCCGGTCATGTCGGCGTCCTCGTCGTCCCAGCTCGGGGCGAGGTCGCGTGCGTGCTGGATCGCGGAGTTGCTGACCCCCTGCGGCACCATAGGCCACACCATGGAGTCGCGGCTGACGACGAAGTCGATGACCACGGGCCGGTCGTTCGTGGCGAGGGCGAGCCGGATCGCGTCGTCGATCTCGTCCTCGCGCTCGACGCGGATGCCGAGCGCACCGTAGGCGTCGGCGAGCTTGACGAAGTCCGGTACCCGTCGGGACGCGTGCCCCGTCTCGAGGTCGGTGAAGGAGTGCCGGCCGTCGTAGAACAGCGTCTGCCACTGTCGCACCATGCCGAGCGACGAGTTGTTGATGATCGCGACCTTGATCGGGATGTCGTTGATGACGCAGGTCGCGAGTTCCTGGTTCGTCATCTGGAAACAGCCGTCGCCGTCGATCGCCCACACGACGCGGTCGGGCTGCGAGACCTTCGCGCCCATGGCGGCGGGGACCGAGTAGCCCATCGTCCCCGCGCCGCCCGAGTTGAGCCAGGCGTGGGGGCGCTCGTACTGGATGAACTGCGCCGACCACATCTGGTGCTGACCGACCCCGGCCACGTACACGCCTTCCGGCCCGGTGAGCTCGCCGATGCGGCGGATGACGGCCTGTGGCGCGAGGAGGCCGTCCTGCGGGGCGGCGTACCCGAGCGGGAACTGCTCACGGAGCCGTCCGAGGCGCTCCCACCAGGCGTCGAGGGACGCGCGGTCGGCGACGGGGACGTCCTGCCACGCCGCCAGGAGGTCGGTGAGGACCTCTTTCGCGTCGCCCACGATCGGGACGTCGGCGAACCGGATCTTCGAGATCTCGGCGGGGTCGATGTCGACGTGCACCACCTTGGCGTCCGGCGCGAACTCGTCGATCTTGCCGGTCACCCGGTCGTCGAACCGGGCGCCCAGCGCGACGATGAGGTCGCTCTCCTGCAGTCCGAGCACGGCCGGCACGGTGCCGTGCATGCCCGGCATCCCGAGGTGCTGCGGGTGGGAATCGGGGAACGCCCCGCGAGCCATGAGGGTCGTGACCACCGGGACGTGCGTGGCCTCGGCGAGTCGCAGCAACTCCGCCGACGCACCGGACCGGATGACGCCGCCGCCCACGTAGAACACGGGCTTGCTCGACTCGGCGATGAGCTGCGCCGCGGCCGCGATCTGCTTGCCGTGCGCCTTGGTCACCGGGCGGTACCCCGGCAGGTCGACCCGCGGGGGCCAGACGAACGGCGCCGAGTTCTGCTGGGCGTCCTTCGTGATGTCGACGAGCACCGGACCGGGACGTCCCGTCGTCGCGATCTGGTACGCCGCCGCCAGCGTGCTCGGGATGTCCTCGGGCTTCGTGACGAGGAACGAGTGCTTCGTGATCGGCATCGTGATGCCGACGATGTCGGCCTCCTGGAAGGCGTCCGTCCCCATGAGCGTCGAGAACACCTGACCGGTGATCGCGATGAACGGAACGGAGTCCATGTAGGCGTCCGCGATGGCGGTGACGAGGTTCGTCGCGCCCGGACCCGACGTCGCGATCGCGACCCCGACCCTCCCGGACGCCGCCGCGTAGCCCTCGGCCGCGTGGCCGGCGCCCTGCTCGTGGCGGACGAGGACGTGGCGGATGGCCGTCGAGGCCATGAGCTCGTCGTAGAACGGGATGATCGCGCCGCCCGGCAGCCCGAAGACGTCGGTGATGCCGAGGTGTTCGAGGGACCGCAGGACCGCGCCGGAGCCGGTCAGGACCTCGGGTGCGCGCCGCGTCCCCGCGGCGGAGAGCGGAGTGGCTTCCGTGGGCATGGCACTTCCTCTGGTGTGGAGCGGCGCGGTCCGCGGGGACGGCGCCGCCGTCGTGGTGCGAGGGTGGAGGTCGGCGCTCAGCCCGTGACCGCGCCCTGGGCGGCGGACCGGACGAGCTTCGCGTACTTCGCGAGGACACCGCGGGTGTACCGCGGGGGAAGCGGTGCCCAGCCGTCGTGGCGGGCCTCCAGCTCGGCAGGGTCGACCAGTAGGTCGAGCGTGCGAGCGGCGATGTCGACGCGGATCTGGTCGCCATCGCGCACGAAGGCGATGGGACCTGCGTCCACTGCCTCCGGTGCAATGTGGCCGATGCACAGGCCGGTTGTGCCGCCCGAGAATCGTCCGTCGGTCAAGAGTAGTACATCCTTGCCGAGGCCCGCGCCCTTGATGGCGGCGGTGATCGCGAGCATCTCGCGCATGCCCGGGCCGCCCTTCGGGCCCTCGTAGCGGATGACGACGACGTCGCCCTTGCCGATCCGGCCCTCGGTCAGGGCGTCCATGGCGGCCCGCTCTCGGTCGAACACGCGGGCGGGGCCCTGGAAGACCTCGGCGTCGAAGCCGGCCGTCTTGACGACCGCGCCCTCGGGCGCGAACGAGCCCTGGAGGATCGTCAGGCCACCCGTGGCGTGGATCGGGTCGTCGAGCTTGCGCATGACCTTGCCGTCGAGCTCCGGCGGATCGATCTCGGCGAGGTTCTCGGCGAGGGTCTTCCCCGTGACCGTCAGGCAGTCCCCGTGCAGCAGACCCGCGTCGAGGAGCGCCTTCATCACGACGGGGATGCCGCCGTTGCGGTCGACGTCCACCATGACGTACTGGCCGAAGGGCTTCATGTCGGCGATGTGCGGGACATTCGCGCCGATGCGGTTGAAGTCGTCGAGGGTCAGCTCGACCTCGGCCTCGTGCGCGATCGCGAGCAGGTGCAGGACGGCGTTCGTCGAGCCGCCGAGCGCCATGAGCACGGTGATCGCGTTCTCGAAGGCCTCACGGGTGAGGATCTGCCGTGCGGTGATGCCGAGGCGGAGCATCTCGACCACGGCCTCGCCGGAGCGGTGCGCGTAGTAGTCCCGACGACGGTCGGCCGACGGCGGCGCAGCCGACCCGGGGAGGCTCATGCCGAGGGCCTCGGCGAGGGACGCCATCGTGTTGGCGGTGTACATCCCGCCACAGGCGCCCTCGCCCGGGACGATCGCACACTCGATCTTCTTCAGCTCTTCCTCGGTCATGGTGCCCGCCTTGCAGGCCCCCACACCCTCGAAGGAGTCGATGATCGTGACCTGCTTCTCCGAGCCGTCGGCCTGCTTGACGTAGCCGGGCATGACGGAACCGGCGTAGAGGAACACGCTCGCCAGGTCGAGCCGGGCCGCCGCCATGAGCATGCCGGGGAGCGACTTGTCGCAGCCGGCGAGGAGGACCGTGCCGTCGAGGCGCTCCGCGTTCACCACGGTCTCGACGCTGTCGGCGATGACCTCGCGCGAGACGAGCGAGAAGTGCATGCCCTCGTGGCCCATCGAGATGCCGTCGGACACCGAGATCGTGCCGAACTGCAGCGGGTACCCGCCGCCGCCGTGCACGCCCTCCTTCGCCCCCTGCGCCAGACGGTCGAGGGAGAGGTTGCAGGGGGTGATCTCGTTCCAGGACGAGGCGATGCCGATCTGGGGCTTGTCCCAGTCCGCGTCGCCCATGCCGACCGCCCGGAGCATGCCACGCGAGGTGGTGGCTTCGATCCCGTCGGTGACAGCACGGCTGCGGGGCTTGACGTCGATATCAGGCATGGAGCGAGTCTAGATGCAGTTGGTACACCAACCGGACGCGGGGCCGTGCGCGAGCGGACGGGAGCGTCAGCGGAAGGCGCGGGCGCGCGCCAGCGCCTGCAGCACGGGCGTCAGGGCAGCAGGGTCGGCGACGCGGTGCGCCGCGCGGGTCTCCCCCGGACCGACCTTGATGCCGACGTCACCGGCGTCCTGGTCGAGCGCCCGGAAGCCGTCCTCGTCGGTGACGTCGTCGCCCGCGAACAGGACGCGGTCGGCGTCGAGGAGCGCACGCAGCCGCTCGACGGCGTCGCCCTTCGTGACGTCGCGCACCGCGAACTCGAGGATGTCCTTACCGTCGCGCACGTGGACGTCGGGGAACGCCGCGAGCACCGTCGCCCGGGCGTCCTCCACGGCCGCTCGGGCCTCGGCCGGACCGACGCGACGCGTGTGCACCCCGAGGCCCGCGGGCTTGTGCTCGATGTGGACACCGGGATGGCGTTCGGCGACCGCATCGAGGAGCGCGCCGATCCGATCCACGGCCGCGAGTTCGTCGGGCGACAGCGCGGCCTCGTCGTGGCCGTCCACCCGCCACTCGACGCCGTGCGACCCGACGAGGGACATGCCGTCGGGAGCGTGCGTCACCCGCGCCAACCCCGCGAGCGGGCGGCCCGAGACGAGGACGACGTGGGTGTCGCGTGCGCGGTCGAGGGTGAGCGCCGCGGCCCAGGAGCCTGGCAGCGCCGCCACCGCTGCCGGATCGTCCGCGAAGGGCGCGAGGGTGCCGTCGAAGTCGAGGGCGACGAGCAGTGACCGCGCCCCACCCAGCCGCTCGATCGCGCTGTCGAGCGAGGGGGCCTCAGGCATCACGCGCCTCCACCGGCGTGGTCTGCGCGAGTTCGTCGACGTGCTCGTCACCGGGGTCGGTCGCCTCGGGGTCGATGCCACCGCCCGGCGCGTGCCGGTCGAGTGCCTCGATGAAGGACCGCGACCACCGCGCGACGTCATTGTCCCGCACGCGCTTGCGCAGGGCGCGCATGCGGGTCGCGCGCTCGCGCTGTGGCATCTGCATCGCGCGCACGATGGCGTCCTTGAGCGCGCCGATGTCGTGCGGGTTGACGAGCAGGGCCTGGCGGAGCTCGTCGGCGGCACCGGCGAACTCGGACAGGATGAGCACGCCCTGGTTGTCGAACCGGCTCGCCACGTACTCCTTGGCGACCAGGTTCATGCCGTCGCGGAGCGCCGTGACGAGCATGACGTCGGCGGCGAGGTAGAGCGCCACCATCTCCTCGCGCGGGTAGCCGTGGTGGAGGTAGCTGATCGGCTGGTGGCTGATCGTGCCGAGGTCGCCGTTGATGCGCCCGACCGTGAGCTCGATCTCGTCGCGGAGTGCCTTGTAGGTGTCGACGCGCTCGCGGCTCGGGCTCGCGACCTGCACGAGGGTGGCGTCCTCGACGTCGATGCGGCCGTCCTCGAGGAGTTCGCCGAAGGCCTTGATGCGGTGTCCGATGCCCTTGGTGTAGTCGAGTCGGTCGACCCCGAGCAGGACCGTCTTCGGGTTGCCGAGTCCTTCGCGGATCTCGCGGGCACGGGCCTGGACCTCGGGCCGTCGGGCGATGTCCTCGTAGCTCTCGGCGTCGATCGAGATCGGGAAGTGCCGTGCCTCGACGTGCCGGACGGTGATGCCCCGTCGCGAGCGCGGGGCGTCCGGGTCGTCCACCGGGACGTCGACGATCGCACCCTTGGTCGTGTGGCCCTTGATGTGGCGCACGGCGCGGAGGAAGTTCGAGGCGTCGTCGTACCGCTGGAACCCGATGACGTCGGCGCCGAGCAGGCCGTCGATGATCTGCGACCGCCAGGGCAGCTGCGCGTAGATCCCGACCGGCGGGAACGGGATGTGGTTGAAGAAGCCGATCGTGACGTCGGGACGGAGTTCGCGGATGAGCTGCGGGACGAGCTGCAGCTGGTAGTCCTGCACCCACACGACGGCGTCCTGGTCGGCGACCGCCGCCGCGGCCTCGGCGAACCGCTGGTTCACCCGCCGGTACGCGTTCCACCAGTCGCGGTGGTACGTCGGCTGCTCGATGACGTCGTGGTACAGCGGCCAGAGGGTGTCGTTGCTGAAGCCCTCGTAGTACTCCTCGATCTCGGCGTCGGACAGCGGCACCGGCACGATGTGGATGCCGTCGTTCTCGAAGGGGTCGAGGTCGACGTCGGGCTGGCCCGCCCAACCGACCCACGCGCCGTCGTTCGCGCGCATCACCGGTTCGAGCGCGGTGACGAGCCCGCCCGGCGAGTGCCGCCACCCCTCGGTCCCGTCCTCGTCGACCACGCGGTCCACGGGGAGGCGGTTCGACACCACGACGAAGCCGAACCGGTCCGTCGAGGCCGTCCGGTCGGGGGTCGGCGTCGTGTCGGTGGGCTCGGCTTCCGGGGGGACTGCGGACATTGGTGCGGGCTCTCCGTTCTGGTCCCGCCGACCGGCGACGGGAGGCGCCGGACGTCGCACGGGCGCGGGAGGCGCTCGGCACCCGTCGCGGCGGCGGGCCGGTCCAGGCTAGCAGCGGGCATCCAGGCTGCCCGGGGCGGACGTCGGGCCGATGGAGCCGGGGCGGCGGCGGGGTGGACGAGGGGCGAGGGAGGTCACCGCAGCAGCGCGGCCGTCCGCCGCGCGGCGTCGACGAGCGCGTGCCCGTACGACCGCCCGTAGCCGGCCGCGTGCACCGCGAGCGGGTGCAGCTGGTGCAGCGGGATCCGCTCCCGCCAGCCGGGACGGAGGGGCCGGTGCTCCTGGTACCCCGCCACGACCTCGTCGAGGTACGGGCAGCCGAAGAGGTCGAGCATCGCGAGGTCGGTCTCGCGGTGACCGCCGTGCGCCGCGGGGTCGATGAGCACGACACCGCCCGGCGTGAAGACGATGTTGCCGTTCCAGAGGTCGCCGTGCAGTCGCGCGGGCACGTCGTCGTCGTCGAGCGCCCCGTCCGCGACGGCCTCGAGCACCCTGCCGACGGCGGCGTGCTCGTCATCCGTGACACTGCCCGCCGCGCGTGCCAGGTCGAGGAACGGTGCAACGCGCTGCTCCGCGTAGAAACGCCCCCACGACGACGACGGCCGGCAGGACTGCGGCCGCTTGCCGATGAAGGTCGGGCCGTCCCACCCCTCGGGCGGCGCACCGAACGCAGCGGCGCCGGCGTCGTGCGTGCGGGCGAGGTCGTGGCCGAACCGGCGAGCAGCACCGGGCGTGGGCCGGACGTCGGACAGCTCCTCGAGGTCGATGTGGCGCCGTCCGACGTCGAGCACGGCCGCGACCGCGACGCCGCCAGCGGCACCGAGCCACGTCAGTCCCGCCGCCTCCGCCGCGAAGAAGCCGTCGGGAGCGTCGGACCGCCGTTTCGTGAACACCGCCATGCGCCCAGTCTGGCCCGTCCCGGCGACCGACGCGGGCCTCCCGGTCGACACGGGTCTCGCCGTGGGCCCGGACGCGCCAGGCACCGGGCCGCACGTGGGCCTCAGTACGATGACCGGCATGGTGCGGACGCGGATGTGGCGGAACGGGACGGTCGCGGCCGAGGACTTCCCGGTGGAGGACGTGTCCGACCACCTCGAGCGTCCTGACGAGGTCGTGTGGGTCGACTTCACGGACCCGACGGCCGACGAGCTGGCGCGCATCGAGGACGAACTCGGCATCCACGCGCTCGCGAGTGAGGACGCACTCGAGCCGGGGCAACGGCCGAAGCTCGACCGGTACCACGGCGCCCTGTTCCTGGTGGCGTACGACGTGACGTGCTCGCGCGGCGGCACCGACCTGGTGACGCACGAGGTCAAGGCGTTCGTCACCGAACGCGCAGTCGTCACCATGCACGCGCCGGGCTTCGACGCGCAGGAGTTCGTGCGCCGCTGGGACGCCAACGACGACCTGGCCGGCCACGGTGCCGCGTTCCTCGTGTGGGGCGTCCTCGACGTGCTCGCGGACCACGCCACCGCGACGGTCGAACAGCTCGAGGACCTCATCGACCACCTGGAGGACGACCTGTTCGAGGTGTCCGCGCAGACGTCCCACATCCAGCGGCGGTCGTTCGCGCTGCGGAAGGCGCTCGGGACCCTGCGGCGGCTCGTCGGGCCGCAGCGCGAGGTGATCCAGACCCTCGTCCGTGATGACGCGACGCAGGTCAGCGACGGACTGCGACCGTACTACCGCGACGTGGCAGACCACATCACGTCGGCCACGGAGCAGGTCGACCAGCTCCGTGAGTCGGTGTCGAGCGTGCTCGAGACGAACCTCAACCTCGCGTCGAACCGCATGAACCTGGTCATGAAGAAGGTGACGAGTTGGGCGGCGATCATCGCGATCCCGACCGCCATCACCGGGTGGTTCGGGCAGAACATCAAGTTCCCCGGCGAGGGCGCCTGGTCCGGGCTCGTCGCGTCCGCCGTGCTCATCGTCGTGTCCTCGGTCGCGCTGTACACCGTGTTCCGTCGGCGCGACTGGCTCTGACGCCGACGACGGCACGACCGGCCCACGCCGGGGGTGCCACCGGTGCTCAGCGGGCGACGAGGACCGCCGCGACGCCCGCCACGACGGTGAGCGGGGCGACGACGCACCCGAGCGCCGCGTAGCGACCCCACGACAGCGCGATGCCCTCGGCGCGGAGCCGTGCGTGCCAGAGCAGCGTGGCGAGCGACGCCCACGGCGTCACGAGGCACCCGGCGTTCACCCCGACGAGGAGCGCCGCGTACCGTACGGCCGCGTTGCCTGCCGCCGGCTCGAGCACGAGGTACGCGGGGAGGTTGTCGATCCCGTTCGCCGCGAGCGCGCCCGCGCCCGCGAGCCCCAGCAGGGACCCGAAGCCGTCACCGCCGTGCAGCGCCCGGACGAGCGGATCGGTGGAGCCGACTGCATGCAGGGTCTCGACGGCGACGAACAACCCCGCTGCGAGGACGAGCGGCTGCCACGGAACACGAGCGGGGCGGAGCACGTCGGGTCGGCGCACGGCGGCGACCACGACGAGGACCGCGGCCGCGGCGAGCGCCGCGACCCACACGGTGACGCCGGCGGTCAGCGCCACGACGAGGGCCGCGAGGACCGCGGAGGCCGCGACGAAGAACACGCGGTCCTCCGGTCGACGCACGGGCGGGGGCGCGTACCCGCCGCGCAGCCGGTGACGGAACACGACGAGCAGCACGACGCACGGCACGAGGACCCCCGCGAGCGCCGGCAGCGCCATGAGCCCCGCGAACGCCGGCGGCCCCGCCAGTCCGATGCGCGAGACGGCGAGCAGGTTCGTGAGGTTCGACACCGGTAGGAGCAACGACGCGGTGTTCGCCAGCCACACGGTCGTGAGCGCGAAGGGCATCGGCGGCAGCTGGACCCGCCGAGCGAGGGCGATGACGATGGGCGTCAGGAGCACCGCGGTCGTGTCGATCGAGAGGAACACCGTGCACACGACCGCGAGCACGACGACGGCTGCCCAGAGCCCGAGGGTCCGGCCACGCCCGACCCGGGCCGCGAGGTCGGCCAGCCGGTCGAACACACCCGCGTCCGCGGCGAGTTCGGCGACGATCGTGAGGCCCAGCACGAACGCCAGGACCGGGACCACCCGGTCGGCCAGCGCGAGGAGCGTGGGGACGGGCAGGACACCGACCACGACGCACACCGCTCCGGCGACGAGGAGCAGCGCCCCGACCGCGGCCTGACGCACGGGGCCTCCTGGTTCGTCCTGATCACCGTCCGCTGCGGACGGCGCTCCACCATACCCACGGGTAGCGTGGCCTGGAACGACACCAGGAGGCACACGTGCGGAAGTTCTTGTTCAACGGATCGGTGCTCAGCGCGCTCTTCAGCGGGTGGAGCGTCCTGCAGACGACGCGGAAGGGACCGCGCGACTGGCGCCTCGCTCTGACGTGGATCGCGTGGCTCGCCACGACGATCGTCGCGGTCGGCACCGTCATCGAGGACGACCGGATGATCAAGGGCCGGCAGCAGGTCCGCTAGCGTCCCGCGGGTCGTGGGGCGCCCGGCGGGTGCGCTGCCACGCGGCGTCGGCGGGCGGGATCTGGTCCGGCCGGATGCCGGAGGTCTGGATCGGTCCCGTGAAGAGCGCGGCGCGGTCGCTGCCCTCGTCGCCCCCGAACAGCGCCGAGCTCGTGGCGGTGGACGGCTCGCGCCGCGAGCGCGGTCGGTCCGGTGTCGGGTCGACCATCATGACCCGTTGCAGCGGCAGCGCATCGGGGTGCGTGCGCTGGATCCAGGCGATCATCTCCTCGCGGACGTAGCAGCGGAGGTCGAACAGGCCGGGTGCGTCGTGCGCCGTCACGAGGATCCGCACGTGCACGAGCCCGTTCACGGCGTCGGTGACCTGCAGGACCTTGGTGCGCCCGTCCCAGAGGTCCGTCGTCACCAGGATCCGGTCGAGCTCGGTCCGCATCTGGCCGGGGCTCACCCGCCAGTCGAGGTCGAAGTCGACGCTCCCGAGGAGCTCGCTGCTCGTCCTGGTCCAGTTCTCGAACGGCGTCGTCGTGAAGTACGTCGAGGGCAGCATGAAGCGCCGGTCGTCCCACAGGTGCACGACGACGTAGGTGAGCGTGATCTCCTCGATCCGGCCCCACTGCTGCTCGACCACCACGACGTCGTCGACCCGGACCGCGCCCGAGAACGCGAGCTGCATGCCCGCGAACACGTTGCCGAGGGTGGACTGCGCCGCGATGCCGGCGATGACGCTGATGAGGCCCGCGCTCGCGAGCACGCTCGCGCCGGCCGCCTCGATCCCCCGGAACGTCAGGAGGATGGAGCCGACGGCGATGACGACGACCACGACGACGGTGAGCCGCCGGATGATGAGCACCTGCGTGCGGATCCGCCGCGCGACGCGGTTGTCGGGGACGTCCACGCGGTAGCGGTGCAGACCGAGGTCCTCGAGGAAGATCGCGAGCTCGCACGCCAGCCAGGCACCCGCCGCGATGGTCACGATGAGGAACCCGTGGGTGACGTCGTCCCGCCACGGGTAGAGCCGGGCGTCCGGCCGGATGGAGGACGCGAACGCGGTCCAGAGGAACGCGACGAGCAGCACCGTCCGGGTCGGGTGCTTCGTGCGGCGCGACAGCACGGCCGCCCATCGGCCTCGGCGTGCGAGGGCTCGGAACACCAGGTGGAGGACGAGCGCCGTCGCCGCGGTCAGGAGCAGCGCGAACCCGACGGCGACGAGGAGACGGATGAGCGGTGCCATCCGTCCATGGAACCACGCTGACACGTGGTGACGGCTGGACGACGACCGTCGCGCAACCGTCGCTCCTCCCACCGGGTCCGGGAGCACGTCCGGCAGCTCCTCGGTACGGTGGCGGGATGACCGCGCAGGACCACAGCGACACCGGACGGCCACCAGCGAACGACACCGGACGGGCGTCCGGCAACGACTTCGCCCACGAGCAGGAGGGGTTCCAGCACGGCCTGAAGCCCCGGCAGCTCCAGATGATCGCCATCGGCGGAGCGATCGGCACGGGTCTGTTCCTCGGCGCCGGCGGTCGGCTGCACTCCGCCGGACCCGCGCTGGCGGTCGTCTACCTGATCGCGGGGATCTTCGCGTTCTTCATCCTCCGCGCGCTCGGCGAGCTCGTGCTGCACCGTCCGTCGTCCGGCTCGTTCATCTCGTACGCGCGCGAGTTCTACGGCGAGAAGTTCGCGTACGCGGCCGGGTGGATGTACTTCCTCAACTGGGCCATGACGTCGATCGTCGACACCACCGCCGTCGCCCTGTACCTGCACTACTGGGCGGGCACGCGCGCGATCCCGCAGTGGGCGCTCGCCCTGGTGGCCCTGCTCGTCGTGCTCGCCGCGAACCTCGTGGCGGTCAAGGTGTTCGGCGAACTCGAGTTCTGGTTCGCGCTCATCAAGGTCGCTGCGCTCGTGGCGTTCCTCGTGATCGCACTCATCTGGCTGTTCTTCGCGTTCCCGGTGCAGACCGGCGGCGCGAGCGTCCACACCGGCTTCTCGATCTGGGGCGACCACGGCGGCCTGTTCCCGACCGGGCTCCTGCCCGCGGTGCTCGTCGTGCAGGGCGTCGTGTTCGCCTACGCTGCGATCGAGCTCGTCGGGACGGCGTCCGGCGAGACGCAGGACACCGAGAAGGTGATCCCCCGGGCGATCAACTCGGTCGTGCTCCGGATCGCGCTGTTCTACGTCGGCTCGATCATCCTGCTGTCGCTGCTCCTGCCGTACACGTCCTACAAGGAGGGCGTCAGCCCCTTCGTCACGTTCTTCTCGTCCATCGGCAACCCGCAGGTCGGGCACGTCGTCGGATCCGTCATGAACTTCGTCGTGCTCACCGCAGCGCTGTCGTCTCTGAACGCCGGGCTGTACTCCACGGGCCGGGCGCTGCACTCGATGGGCATGAACGGCTCCGCGCCGAAGTGGACGACGAAGATGTCGAAGGGCGGGGTGCCGTTCGCGGGCATCCTGCTCACGGCCTGCTTCACGCTCGCCGGTGTCGTGCTCAACCTGTTCGTGCCGAGTCAGGCGTTCGAGATCGTCCTCAACGTGTCGGCGCTCGGGATCGTCACCGCGTGGGGCACGATCATGCTCTGCCAGATGCGACTCCGGGTCTGGGCGAAGCAGGGCCTGGCGAAGGAGCCGACCTTCCGGCTCCCCGGCGCCCCGGTGACGTCCTGGCTGACGCTCGCGTTCCTGGTGTCCGTGCTCGTGCTCATGGCGATCGACTGGCCGATCGGCACGCTCACGATCGCGTCGCTCGTGGTGATCATCCCGTTGCTCGTGGTCGGGTGGTTCCTCCAGCGCGACCGGATCCTCCGCATCGCGTCGCTCCGGGAGGGCGTTACCGGTCCGTACCCGGTCACGGGACGCGACCCGCGCGCACAGGTCCGCCGCCGCGAGGACCGCTCCTAGTCGGCAGCAGCCGCGGCGAGCCGCTCGAGGACGGGACCGGCCTGCGCGAGCCGGTCCCGGTCCTCCCGGCCGACTCGGTCACGCCCGTGTCGACGACGTCGATCGGCCCGATGACGGCGGACCCGGGCCGCCCGAACGCCGGCCTCGCGGCGTCAGCCGTCCGCCGACCAGTCCCGGACGAGACCGGCGAGGGCGCGGTCCACGACGGTCGCGGGATCGCCGCCGTCCTGTCGGGCCCAGAAGGTCATCGCGGCGAACACCGCGGCGGCCATCGCGCTGGTGCGGACCTCGAGGAGCAGCGGCGACGCGTCCGGTCCGAGCCGCCGGCGCAGCTCCCCGACGACGAGGTCACGGCCCGCGCCGAGCCGGGTCACGGCACCGGCCGACAATCGCTCGTGGTCCGCGATGAGACGCAGTCGGGCCCGCGTCACGGGGATGAGCGACGACGGGAAGGTGAGCGCGGCCACGTGGGCCGTCCGCATCGCCTCGTAGGGGTCGGCCCTGTCCGGCAGCGCGGCGAGCTCGGCGGCGATCCGGTCGGCCGCCTCGGCGGTCCCGCCCCAGACGAGGTCGTCCTTGGTCCGGAACACCCGGAAGAGAGTGCGGCGACTGACGCCAGCCGCCACCGCGACGTCGTCCATGGTCACCGCATCGAAGCCGCGCTCGGCGAACAACCGGAGCGCGACCTCGGCGACGTGGTCGGGGTCCACCTCGACGGGGCGGCCCGTCCTCGCTGCTGCCACCAGGCCTCCTTTTGGCACTGAGTGCTATAACTGCTTCCGGGCCGGCCCGCGGCCCCGTTCGACGAGGAGCAATCATGACGCAGACCATCACCCCGAAGCGATTCGACGGGAGGACCGTCATCGTGACCGGCGCCGGTTCCGGCATCGGCCGGGCCACCGCCACCCGGCTGGTGCAGGAGGGCGCCCGCGTCGTCGCCGCCGACGTGGTCGCCGACCGACTCGACGCCCTGCGCGGCGAGCTGGTCGGGCACGACGTCGTCACCGTGGTCGGCGACGTGGCGCAGGCCGCGACGATCGACGCCGTCATCGCGGCCGCCGACGGGACCGTGGACGGCCTGGCGAACGTCGCCGGGATCATGGACGCGTTCCTGCCGCCGGCCGAGGTCGACGACGCGACGTGGGACCGCGTCATGGGCGTCAACGTGACGGGGCCCATGCGTCTGACGCGCGCGGTGCTCGGGCTCATGATCCCCGCCGGCGCGGGCTCGATCGTCAACGTGGCATCGGAGGCGGCGTTCCGCGGTTCGGCCGCCGGCGTCGCCTACACGACGTCGAAGCACGCCGTCGTCGGCCTCACGAAGAGCGTCGCGTTCTTCTACGGCCCGAGCGGCGTCCGCGCGAACGCCGTCGCGCCCGGAGCGGTCGTGACGAACATCGAGGCCCCGATGCGATCGGACTTCGCCGCCGGCCGCATCGGTCCGATCATGCAGGTCGCCGTGCCCCAGCCCGCCGAGGCGGAGCGGCTCGCGGCTGCGATCACCTGGCTGCTGAGCGACGACGCCGCGAACGTGAACGGCGCGGTCCTGCCGAGCGACGGCGGCTGGTCGGTCGTCTGACCCGAGGCGGCCGCCGGCGCGGTCAGGAGGACGTGCCGGCGTCACCGGCGTCGGCACCCGTTCCAGTTCCGGTGCCCGTGCCCGTGCCCGTGCCGGTTCCGGTTCCGGTGCCGGTGCCGCTACCCGACCCGGTCCCGCCCGGGAGCTCCCCCGTCCCACCGCCCGGCGAGCCGTACCCGCCGGTCCCGCCGCTCGGGAACTGCTGCGTCGTCGTGCCGGACGACCGATGCCCGATGACGTACCCGCCGACGCCACCGACGAACAGGGCCACGACCGCGACCGCAGCGACGACGGCCGGCCAGAACCAGCGCCGCGACGACCTGACCGAGGTCGGCGGCAACATCACGGGCGGCACGCGCACCGACGGCACCTCGCTCCATCCCGGGACGCCGCCACGCCGCTCCCCGCCGGACACCCGGGACATCGCATCGGGCGCCGGGCGCTGGTCCACCCCGGGAGCGGGCGTGTGCTCCCAGTCGGGGCGTCGGTCCGTGTCGTTCGTGCTCGTCATGGCTGGTCTTCCTGATCGTGGTGCTCCCGGACCTCCGGGCGTGTGCAGCGCCGCGAAGCGCTCGGATCGATGACACCGCTCCCGCCTGTGGCACCCGTATGACGGCTCGGTGCGTCCGCTCCGAGAGCACGACCTGCCGGAACGGGCGCCGCTCGGTTCCTTGGCGGTTCCTTGGTCCGGGACGAACAGGATCGTTCCCGTCGCCCCTCCTTCAGCGGAAGCGACGCCCGCGCGGTGCTCGCGCCCGGTACCCCCTTAGACGGCGTGGGCACCGCGCCGGGTCTGCAGCTGTCGGTCGAGCCCCCACGTCGCGGTCGTGCCGTCGGGCCGCACCGCGAGGACCACGCACCCGTGCTCGGACGCGGCGAGCGCGGCGGCGGTCGCACCACCGGCCATCACGGCCGTGGCGAGGACGTCCGCGGTCACGATGTCGGCCGCGACCACGCTCGCCTGGACGAACGGCTCGCTCGTCGGCTGGTCGTCGAGCGGAGACCAGATGTGCGCGCCACGCTCCGCGGTCCCCGAGGTCGCGACGGCGCGGTGCCGGGCGAGGAGCCGCACGCGACGGATGAGCGACGATCGGTCGGCGGGGTCGACGATCCCCGCGGTCCAGGGGCGCCCGGTCATGGTCGTGCCGGCGACGAGGACGTCACCACCGATGTTGCACACCCACCCCACGGCGTCGAGGTCGTCGAGCACGGCGCCGACCCGCTCGATCGCGAGCGCCTTCACGATGCCCGCGAGGTCCACGGTGCCGTCGGGTCGATGGGGATCGAACGCGCCTCCCGAGCGGTTCCGCCAGTCGATCGCGAGCGCGTACACGGCTCGGTGCTCCGCGCTCGTGTCGCCGAGGCGGAGTCGGCCGTGGGCGACGGCGCTCGCCGGGGAGCGTGGGTCCCAGCGACTGAACTCGCGGTCGAGCCGGTCGACGACGGCGGTGATCCGGCCCTCCAAGCCGCGGGTGTCGCCGCGGGGTCCGTCCACCCGGATCGACGCCATCGTGCCCATCGTCGGCACGACGAGTCGCACGCCGTCGGGCGCGTCGATGCGTCTGACGCCGGCGCGGTCCCCTGTCGGTGTCACCGACCCGATCGACGTCATCGCGCCTGGTCGAGCGCCGCCTGCAGTGACTGCAGGTACGCGTCGCTCGTGTAGGTCGCGCCGCTGATGGTGTCGACGTCGGCGGACTGGGCACTGAGGACCTCGTCCTCGAGGAGCGGTGCCGCCTGCTCACTGATCATGACGGAGCGCTGCTCGGCGTCGGTGAGGTGGAGGGGTGTCACGGCCGTGATCTTGCCGCCCGACACCGTGACCTGCACCTGGACGTCGCCGTACTGGGTCGACACCGTGGAGCCGGTGAAGGTCCCGTCGGTGAACGTCGCCGTGCTCGTCGAGCCGGACGACGTCGAGCCGAACAACGACGAACCGGACGACGACGAACCGGACGACGACGAACCGGACGACGACGAGCCGGAGGACGAACCACCGTCGTCGCCACTGGCCGCCGGGGTGGTCGTGGTGGTCGTCGTGTGTGGCTGCCCGACCTCCCAGGACCCCAGGACCACGGCGACCGACGCGAGGACCCCGCCGATGAGTGCCCGTTTCCTCATGACCACCCTCTCCTCACCAGTCGAATCGTTCGCGGTGCAGCCGGTCCGCGGGCAGACCCGCGCGTCGGGCGTCCGCCTCGACGAGGTCCGACCAGCCGTCCGGTCCGCAGATGTACAGGTCACTGTCCGCGATGCCCGGCCAGACGGTGCCCGCACTGACCCCGCGCGCCGTGTCAGCGGCGGCGAGCCACCCGTTCGGACCCGGACCACGCGGTCCGATGCTCGTGTACACGCGGGCGCCGTGGTCGGTCGCCCACTGGAATACCTCGTCCCACAGGTAGGTCTCGCGCTCGCTCCGGGCGCGGAGGAGGATCGTCACGGCGCCCCGGGGCACGTCGAGGTGGTCGAGGAACGCGCGGATCGGGGTGACGCCGATGCCGGAGGCAGCGACGGCGATCCGGTCGCCTGCCCGGACGCGGTCGGTGAAGACACCGTACGGTCCGGCGAACGACACGCGCGTTCCGGGCGGGAGCGTCGCGAGTCGACCGCTCCCGGCACCGAGGGACCGGACGGTGATCCGCAGCCGCGTGCTCGACGGAGCCGCCGACAGCGACAGCGGATGGGCGTGCCACCAGGTCTCGCCGGACCAGAACCGCCAGATGAGGAACTGTCCGCCACGCGCCCCGAGTCGGTCGAGCCGACGTCCGCGGATCCAGAGCGACACGACGTCGGGCGCGATGCGCTCGACGTGCTCGACCACCATGCGGTGCCGGACGCTCCGGATCGCGGGCACGGTGAACCGGAACCAGCCGATCGCGCCGATCGCCGTCGCGTACAGGAGGATCCAGTACGTGCGCTGCCACGAGCCGTGCGCGAGCATGCCGCCGAGCGACAGCTGGTGTGGCAGAGCGATGAGCACCGCGACGTAGCTGAGGAGGTGGACAGCGTGCCAGCCCTCGTACGGCAGGTACCGCCGGACCGCGACGACGCTCGTCACGACCACCGCGATCATCGCCAGGATCGCGAGCAGCGAGAGGAAGACGTCGTACGTGGTGACGAGCGCCCACCCCTCGGCGAGGACATCGACGTGCGCCGCGAGCGCGTACCCGACGACGAGCAGCACCGCGTGGGCCAGCAACAGGTACAGGGACGGCTTGCCGAGGGACCGGTGCACGGCCATCGCGCTGTCGTGTCCCACCACGCGGTCGATCCACGGGATGCGGGCCGCGAGCACGATCATCACGAGCACGAGGTCGGTCCCGACGAGGCCAGCCGCGATCCCGAGGTCGGTGACGACGACACCGATGCCGTCCCACCGCACCGGGACCGCCGTGAGCCAGAGCGCGAGCGCCATGGCGGCCGACACCCACACCGCGACGACGAGCAGGTCGACGGCGACCTGGCGCGTCCGGTGCCGCCGGCGGAGCTGCCGCTCGGTGGGGCGCCGTGTGGGCGCTGCCCGCCCAACCGTCCCGATCGCCATGGGGTCTCCGATCCGCTGCGACGCCAGCACCCTGCCGGTGGTCGTGGGATGATCGAACGGCCTCAGGCTGTGTCGATCCCATGAGCGGGCCGGGGGCGGGTTGTGAGAACACGCGGGTTCGCCTCAGTGGCCGTACCCGCGCACGGCGGCTCCGAGAATCGACCGAGAAATGCCCGGTCACACCGCGGATGTGCTGGGAGACTGCAGGTGATGACGACTCCCCCCGCACCCGCTGCCGCCGGACCCCAGCCGCGGCCAGCCCGAGCCCAGCACGTGTTCGTGGTCGACCGGACCGAGCGCCTCGGCCCGCACCTGGTCCGCGTGCACCTCGGCGGCCCCGCGTTCGACGACTTCGTCGCCGGGGCGTCGCCCGACCGGCTCGGCGCCGCCGACAAGTACGTCAAGCTCCTGTTCGCGCGTCCGGACCTCGGCCTCACCCCGCCGTACGACCTCGACGCGCTCCGCGGCCGACTCGCGCCCGAGGACATGCCGGTGCGCCGGACCTACACCGTCCGCGCCGTCGACCCGGTCGCTCGCACCATCACGATCGACTTCGTCGTGCACGGCGACGCGGGCGTCGCCGGCGTCTGGGCCGCGTCCGCACGGCCGGGCGACACCCTCGCGCTCTCCGGGCCCGGAGGCGGCTACTCCCCCACCGCCGACCCGGCGACCTGGCACCTCCTCGTGGCCGACGACTCCGCCTTGCCCGCCGTGGCCGCCGTCCTGGAGGCCCTGCCCGCCGCCGCCTCGGGACGCGCGTTCGTCGAGGTGGACGGCCCCGAGGACGAACTCCCGCTCGCGGCCCCGGACGGGGTCGTGGTGCGGTGGCTCCACCGCCGTGGGCCCGACGGAGCCGTCGCCGGAGCCGGGGCGCTGCTCACGGACGCCGTTCGCGGACTGTCGCGGCCCTCCCGGCCGGTCGCGGTGTTCGCGCACGGTGAGCGCGGCGCCATGCAGGCGATCCGAGCGATCCTGCAGGACGGCTGGGGAATCGAGCGCCGCGCGATGTCCCTGTCGGCATACTGGGCGCTGGGTCGCGCCGAGGACCGCTTCCAGGCCGAGAAGCGCGAGCCCGTCGGGCAGATCTTCGCCGACTGACCCCGCACCGCCCGCCCTCCGGGCCGGGTGCGCACCGCCCATCCTCGATCCGAGAGCGACCCGTGACCGAACCGACCACCCGGCAGCCGTCCGCCGACGCCGTGCCCCGCCGCGCCTGGCAGGCGATGATCGTGCTCCTCGCGGGCATGTTCATCGCACTGCTCGACACCACCATCGTGAACGTCGCCCTGCCGACGATCCGCCAGTCGCTCGACGCGTCCGAGGCGACGCTGTCGTGGATCATCTCGGGGTACGCGCTCGCGTTCGGGCTGACGCTGATCCCGGCCGGACGGGTCGGCGACCGCATCGGGCACAAGTGGGTGTTCTTCTCGGGGCTCGCGCTGTTCACCGCCGCGAGCTTCGCGTGCGGCATCGCCTCGGACGCCGTCTGGCTCGTCGTGTTCCGCGTGGTCCAGGGGCTCGCGGGCGGCATCTTCGTGCCCGCGGTCACCGCCCTCATCCAGCTGCTGTTCCCGCCGCGGACGCGCGGACGTGCGTTCGCGATCATGGGTGCCGTCATCGGGGTGTCCACGGCGCTCGGGCCGATCCTCGGTGGTCTGCTCATCCAGGCGTTCGGGGACACCGACGGATGGCGCACCGTGTTCTACGTCAACGTGCCGATCGGGATCGCGACCCTCATCGCGGCCGTCGCGCTCCTGCCGGCCCGACGCGACCTCGACGTCCGCGAGGGCGCGAAGGGCGTCGACCTCGTCGGACTCCTGCTCGTCTCCGCGGGCCTCGTCGCGCTGCTCGTCCCGCTCATCCAGGGCCAGGACGAGGGGTGGCCGCTGTGGACCTACCTGACGCTCGCGGCCGGTGTCGTGCTCATCGCCCTGTTCGCGCTGTGGGAGCTCCGGATCAGCCGCCGGGGCGCGGCACCGCTCGTCCCACCGCACCTGTTCAGCCACGGGGCGTTCACGGGCGGCGTCATCCTCGCCCTGGTGTACTTCGCCGCGTTCACGAGCATCTTCTTCACGATCTCGCTCCTCTGGCAGAGCGGCCTCGGCCACACCGCGCTCGAGTCCGGGCTCGTCGCGACCCCGTTCGCCGTGGGCTCGATCGCCGGCTCGTCGCAGAGCGCCCGGCTCGTGGGCCGGCTCGGACGCAACGTCCTCGTGCTCGGCACGGCGCTCGTCACGATCGGTCTCGTGTGGTCCTGGCTCGTCCTGCAGCTCACGGACGCGTCCGACCTGACGAACTGGGAGTTCCTGGCGCCGCTGTTCATCGCCGGCGTCGGCAACGGGTTCTTCATCGCCCCGAACGTGCAGATCATCGTCGCGACCGTCGACCCCGCCGAGGCCGGCGCCGCGAGCGCGGTCGTCAACGCGATCCAGCGGGTCGGCGCAGCCATCGGCATCGCGGTGATCGGGTCGGTGCTGTTCGGGACGCTGACGGTGTCCGGCCGCTCGAAGGCCGCGCTCGCCACCGGGTTCGGCGACGCCGCGGCCCACGCCATGCTCGTCAGCGCGGCGTTCGCGCTGCTCGCGTTCCTGCTCGTGTTCGTGCTCCCGCGGGGGCAGCAGCCCGGACGGGGACAGCAGCCCGGCCAGGGGCAGCAGCCCGGACGGGGGCAGCAGCCCGGACGGGGGCAGCAGCCCGGGCAGGACGCGCAGACCGAGCCCACGCCGCACGACGAGCACACGGCCGCCGCCGACCACACGGCCCCCGCCCAGCCCACGCAGCATCACGACCACACACCGGCCCACCTCGCATCGGGGGCCCCGACGGACGCCGGTGGCACACGGGTCCCGGCGGAGCACCACGCCCGCCACGTCGCGCCGCCGGACACCGGAGCCTGATCGTCCCCATGGCCGCACCCTCCGGATCCCGCCGCGCCGTCGTGACGCGCCGGTCACTCGTCGTCGGGGCGGTCGGCGTCGCCGCGGTCGGTGCCCTCGGTGCCGCCGTCGACGTCCGGGCGCTCCCCGGGCGGTCCACCCTGTACCGGGTGCTCGGCCTGGACGGCCACGCCGGGCGCATCCCGGACGTCCGTCCCGTCCCGACGCGCTCGGGCTCGTTCACCTCGCGCGCACGACGCGGTCGACGGGTGGGCTGGACGGTCGCGGCGCCGACGTCGGACCACGCGCTCCCCGTCGTCGTCGCGCTCCACGGATACGGGGACGACCACGCGGACCTGTTCGGGCACCGGCTCGGCCTCGACCGGTTCCTCGCCGAGCACGTCGACCACGGTGGTGCGCCCTTCGCGATCGCCGCGGTCGACGGGGGCGACCGCTACTGGCACCGGCGGGCCGACGGTGACGACCCCGCGTCGATGGTGCTCGACGAGTTCCTCCCCCTGCTCGCGCGGCAGGGACTCGACACGGGCCGCCTCGGGTTCACCGGGTACTCGATGGGCGGGTACGGCGCACTGCACTTCGCGGGAGTGCTCGGGCGCCACCGCGTCCGTGTCGTCTCCGCGCTGTCCCCCGCGCTGTGGACCACCGCCGGCGCCACCGCCCGCGGTGCGTTCGACGACCCGACCGACTTCGCCGCGAACACGGTGACGGGCCGGCAGCGCGCGCTCGACGGCATCCCGGTGCGGATCGACTGCGGCACCGGCGACGGATTCGAACCGGCGGTCCGGACGTACGTCGACGGATTCACCCGTCGTCCGGCCGGTGGGTTCGAGGCCGGCGGCCACGACATGGCGTTCTGGAGGCGCCTGGCACCCGACCACGTCGCCTTCCTCGGGCGGCACCTCACCTCGGCGACCTGACGGCCCGGCGGACGGCGGCGCCCGCCGGCCCGGCGGACGGCGGCGCCCGCCGGCCCGGCTAGCATCGGTGGAGTCACCGATCGGGCCTCGATTTGGGTCCGGGGTGCTCCGTCGAGCACCGGTCCGCCGCCCACGCCGTCCGGGAGCCCGCCATGACCGTGCCCACATCCGTGCCCGTCCCCACCGCCGTCCCGATCCCGGACCGGCACGCCCCCGGTTCCCCGGCGCTCGACCGGGCCCTCGATCGCGCCGAGTCGGACGAGCCCATCGACGTGGACGACGCCACCGCCCTGCTCGGAGCCCGCGGTCGCGACCTCGACCGCCTGCTCGCCGTGGCCTCCCGGATCCGGGACGCCGGACTCGAGCGTGCCGGACGCGCCGGCGTCATCACCTACTCGAAGAAGGTGTTCCTGCCGATCACGCAGCTGTGCCGCGATCGCTGCCACTACTGCGTCTTCGTCGACACCCCCGGGGGCCTCGCCACGCGCGGCATCCCGACGTACATGGAGCCGGAGGCGATCCTCGCGATCGCCCGTGCGGGTGCGGCGATGGGCTGCAAGGAGGCCCTGTTCACGCTCGGCGACCGCCCGGAGGACCGCTGGCGTGCGGCGCGCACGTGGCTCGCGGACCACGGGTACGACTCGACGCTCGACTACGTGCACGCCATGGCGCGGCTCGTCCGCGAGGAGACCGGGCTGGTCCCGCACCTCAACCCGGGCGTGATGTCCTGGGCCGAGATGCAGCGCCTCCGCCCGGTCGCGGGCTCCATGGGGATGATGCTCGAGACGACCGCGACGCGGCTGTGGTCCGAACCCGGCGGCGTGCACCACGGGTCCCCCGACAAGGACCCTGCGCTGCGGCTCCGGGTCATCGAGGACGCCGGACGCTCCCGCATCCCGTTCACCACGGGCGTCCTGCTCGGGATCGGCGAGGACCACCACGACCGCGCCGAGGCCCTGTTCGCCATCCGCGGGCTGCACGAGCGGTACGGGCACGTGCAGGAGACCATCGTCCAGAACTTCCGCGCGAAGCCCCGGACGGCGATGCAGAACGAACCGGACCTCGGCCTCGTCGAGTACGTCGCCGCCGTGGCCGTCGCGCGCGTCGTGATGGGGCCGGACACCACCGTGCAGGCGCCGCCGAACCTCACCGACGCGGCCGAGCTCGACCTGCTCGTCCGCGCGGGCGTCGACGACTGGGGCGGCGTCAGTCCGCTCACCGCCGACCACGTCAACCCGGAGCGGCCGTGGCCGGAACTCGACACGCTCGCGGACCTCACCGCCCGGTCCGGGTACACGCTCCGCGAACGGCTCACCGCCCACCCGCGGTACCTGGCCGACGCCGACCGCTGGCTCGACGACGCCGTCCGACCCGCTCTGGAGGCCCTGCAGGACCCCGTCACCCGGCTCGCGGACGAGCAGGCACCCGTCCGCGGTCGGTCCGCCACCCGCGACGACGGCGCGCCGGTGCGACTCGGGCGCGACGCGGCGGCACCGCCCGTCGGCGATCCCCGGGTCGACGCCGCACTCGCCGCGGCGACCGTCGCCGTCGGGACCGACCCGTCCGCGATCACGGACGAGGACGCCGCCGTGCTGCTCACCGTCCGTGGCGCGCAGCTCGACGCGCTCGCCGAGCTCGCCGACCGCGTGCGGGCCGCGGCGGGACTCGACGCCGTGACCCACGTCGTGAACCGCAACATCGACACCGCGCGGCTCGTCGGGGACGACCACGAGGCCGGGAAGGGGGACGGTCTGACCGTCGAGGACGTCGCCGCCCTGGCCGCGGAGGCGGCGGCGCTCGGCGCCACGGAGGTGTGCCTGCAGGGACGACCCGATCCGAGCCTCCCGGCCGCCGTGTACACCGACGTCGTCCGCGCGGTCCGTCGCGCGGCCCCCGCCCTGTCGGTGCACGCCTTCCGGCCACCCGAGCTCGTCGACGGCGCGGCCCGTGCGGGGGTCGACCTGCCCGGGTTCCTCCGGATGCTCCGGGACGCCGGCGTGACGAGCGTGCCCGGCACGGCCGCCCGTGTCCTCGACGACGACGTGCGCGCCGTGCTCAGCGAGGGGCAGGACCCACCGGCGACGACCTGGTCCGAGACGATCAGCGCCGCGCACGCGGCCGGTCTGCCCTCGACCGCGACCCTGGTCTACGGGCACGTCGAGACGCCAGAACAGGTCGTCGCGCACCTCCGGACGATCGCGCGCGTGCAGGACCGCACCGGCGGGTTCACCGAGTTCATCCCGATGCCCTTCGTCCCGGCGGACGCACCCGCCGCGGTCGCGGCGGTCGCCGGGCCCGGTCCGACACCGTCGGAGTCCCGCGCGGTCATCGCAGTCGCACGGCTGCTGCTCGCGGGGCGGATCGACCACGTGCAGGCGGCGTGGACGAAGCTCGGGCTCGCGACGGCGGCCGACGTGCTCCGAGGTGGCGCGGACGACGTCGGCGGCGTCCTGCTCGACGGCGCGCTCCGACCGTCAGCCGGCCCGGAGGCGGGCCTCGTGCTCGAACGGCGGGACCTCGAGGCCCTCGCGGCAGCCGCGGGACGTCCCCTGCGGGAGCGACGGACGGACTACGGGGCCGTGGCGCGCGAGGGCGAGGGCTCCCCCGCGTGACCGGGCCGGTCGCACCGTCGCCCTCGCACACCCTGCCCGCCGTGGTCGACACGGTCGTGGTCGGGGCCGGCATCGGCGGGATCGCGGTGGCGTCGGGCCTGTTGCGGGCGGGACACCGGGACCTCGTCGTCCTCGAGCGCGCGGACGACGTCGGCGGGACGTGGCGTGACAACGTCTACCCCGGCGTGGCATGCGACATCCCCGCCCGTCTCTACGCGTTCTCGTTCCGCCCGAACCCCGACTGGAGCCGCCGGTTCGCGCCCGGCGCGGAGATCCAGGCATACCTGCAGGGCGTGGCCCGCGCCGAGGGCGTGACGCCCCACGTGCGCTTCGGCACCGAACTGCTCGACGCGCGGTGGCACGAGGGACCCGAGGACGCGGCCGGCTGGGTCCTCACCACGAGCCGCGGGGTGGTCCGGTGCCGCTCGCTGGTCCTCGCGGCCGGCCGGCTGTCGGAACCCCGGCTGCCGGCCGTGCCGGGGCTCGATCGGTTCCCCGGCACCGTCGTCCACAGCAGCGCGTGGGACCCGACGACGTCGGTGGCGGGCGCGCGGGTCGCGGTGATCGGTACCGGTGCATCGGCGGTGCAGCTCGTGCCGCACGTGGCGGTCGAGGCGGCACGGACGGTCGTGTTCCAACGCTCGGCGCCCTACGTCGTCCCGCGGAACGACGAGGCGGTGCCGACGACGGAGCGCGAGCACGCCGCGGCCGACCCGGCGTTCCTCGCGCGCGAGCGCGCCACGCTGTTCGACCAGGCCGAGGCTGGGCACGTCGCCCGCCGCGCTCCCGGCGCCGCCCGCGACGCCCTGCGTCGGCTCGCGCTCGACCACCTCGCCGCGCAGGTGCCCGACCCGGCGATGCGACGCGCGCTCACCCCGGACCACGAGATCGGGTGCAAGCGGGTCCTGCTCTCGGACGACTACTACCCGGCGCTGGCGTCCGGTCGCGCCGTGCTCGAGTCGTCGGCGCTCGTCGCGGTGGACGACACGGAGGCCGTCGCCGACTCGGGGCGCCGGCACCCGGTCGACGTGATCGTGCTCGCGACGGGCTTCGCCGCCACCGACCCGCCCGTCGCCCGACGCGTGCGGGGCCGCGACGGCCTGTTGCTCGCCGACCACTGGGGCGGCGGGATGACGGCCTGGGCGACGACCCTGGTGGCCGGGTTCCCCGACCTGTTCGTCGTCGACGGGCCCAACGCGGCGCTCGGCCACAACAGCGCCGTCGACATGATCGAGACGCAGGCACGGTTCGTCGTCGCGGTCCTGCGACGCGCGCGGGCCGACGGTGCGCGCACGGTCGAGGTGGACGCCGACGCCGAGCGCCGATGGACCGCGGACCTCGACGCGATGGCCGCGGGCACGGTCTGGCTGACCGGCGGGTGCCGCAGCTGGTACGTCGACGAGCGGAGCGGCCGGCTCACCCTGCTCTGGCCGGGGACGGCGCGCGCGTTCCGGCGGACCCTCGAGCGGTTGGCCACCCAGCCGCTCCCCCGACGACCGGCCTGAGATGCATCGCGCGCTCACCACGCGATCCGTTCGAACTCTGCTCGCAATGCCGCTCCGCGCGCCGGGTGCACCTGCTCCACCCAGCCGACCCGTCCCTCCAGATGGGCGCGGAAGTCGGCGTGGTCGCCGCGGTCCTGCGACGCCGGTCCGTACCGCACGCAGTTGTGCAGGACCGCTCGGAGGCGGTCGAGCTCGCGTCGGCCGACGCCGGGCACCGCGTTCACGACCACGCCCGTGACCGACTGGCGGACCCCCTGCCGCCGCACGCGCGTCTTCCGGGGGTTCAGCGCGTGCCCCTCGTCGGCGACGATCCGGTCGACGCCGCGCAGGAACGCGTCGGGTCGCGCGGCGATCGCGCCGTCGCCGCTGAACGCCAGGTCGTCCGCGTACCGCGTGTAGACGGCGTCCGCGGCCTGCGCCCACCCGGCGAGCCGGGCGTCGAGTCGGCGGAGCGACAGGTTCGCCAGCGCCGGCGATGACGGCGCCCCCTGCGGCAGGTGTGGCGTGGCGAGGGCCTGGCGGAGCGCCCACCGCTCGTCGAGGTCCCCGCCCGGCGGCATCGCGCGGAGCACCGCGTCCGGCACGACGTGCGTGCACAGTCCGGTGAGCACGTGCGCCACCGGTTCGGCGTACCCGACCCGGCGGAAGATCCCGTACACGCGGGAGGCCGGGACGGCCGCGAAGAAGGACACGAGGTCGGCACTCACGACGACGTCGTGCCCGACGTGGACCTCGGCACCGGACAGCGCGCTGCGACCGCGCACGAAGCCGTGCACCGCGTCGGACAGCGGGAGGGGCGCCAACACCTGGTCGAGCACCACCCGCTGCATCGTCCGGAGCTGGTGGAGCGGCGCCTCGAGCAACCGCGGGTTCCGTCCCGGGCGCTGGACCCACCGGTGCTCGTAGTGGTGGAGCGGACTCCCGGCCGGGACCCGACGGTTCCACCCGCGGGTGTCGGCGAACCAGAGCAGCCGCTCGGTGGTGACACCGAGCAGCGCCGCGAGATCGGGCAACGCGTCGACGACGGGAACGTGCGCCGCGACCGGAGCCGCGACCACGGGTGCGACCGTGCGCACCCGGAGCCGCACGGGCCGGCGGGCCGTGAGGCGTGCGAACGCCGCGGTGAACGAGCGGTCGGACGCGAGGACCCCGGCCAGCCGACGCGGCGCGTCCCGTGGGGCGCGCGGGTACACGGCGAGGACGGCCGCGACCGCGGGCTCGACCAGACCCGGACGGCGTCCGACCGTCGTGGTGCCGGCGGCCGAGAGCTCCGCGGGTCGCCACGCCGACGCGGCCAGGAAGGCGTCCGCGAGCGCGATCGCCGTCTCGACGAGACCGGCCGACCGCTCCGGGGCGACGAGCCGCGAGGTCGGTGGCGGCCCAGCGTGCTGGTGGTCCCCGGACGACTCGTCGTGCCGTTCGGGAGCGTCAGCGCGCGGAGCGCGCCCGAGCTCCTGAGGCGTGTGTTCCTGGTCGATCCGCGTGCCCCGGGGTAGCCCCGGAGAGGATGCAGCAGCGCGTGCTCCATCCGCCTCGCCCGGGGACCACCGCACGGGCTCACCCTAGTGCGCAGCGGATCGTCGTGGTGGTGCGGGATCAGGACCGGGCGAACGCCGCCAGCGTCCGCGGCCCCAGGCCGGACCCGAGGCCGGCCAGGTGCGCGCGGGTGTCGACGTCACGTCGGAGGCCGGTGAGGCCCGGCAGGTCGAGCTCCGTGTAGCCCTGGGCCCGATGGGCGCGGGCGGAGCCGCGTCCGAACTGCGGGCGGTGGTCGTGGCCGTGGAGTGCCGTGAGCAGGACGGTGCCGGTCCCGTCGGCGTCCGGCAGCACCGCGCGCGGGTACGCCGCCGCCGCCGCGAGCGCGGCACGGAGCTGCGCCGCGTCGAGTGCGGGCAGGTCGCCCTGGAGGACTGCGGTCGGGCCGTGTGCGCACGTCGCGACGCCCGCGAGCACCGCGGCGTCGAGGCCGCGGCCCGGGTCCTCGACCACGGTGACGGCGAGGGCGTGGAAGGCCGGCGCGGACGACGGGTGGGTCACGACCACGACCGGCGCGACCGTGGCGGCGACGGCGACCGTGTCGAGCGCGATGGCGAGGGCCTGCTCGGGCGTGGCCGCGAGTCGCGTCTTGGCCCCCGCCGTGCCCTTGACCGGGACGACGATGGTCCAGTCCGGGGTCACGGCACCTCGGTGGGCGGCAGGATCCGGTGGGTGCGGGTCTGCTGGGCCTGCTCGGCCGCGGCCGCGGCCGCGGCCAGACCGGCCTCGTAGCCGTCGCGGTGCGCCTCGGCGGAACCACGCCGGAACCAGTCGCGCTCGGCCGGGTACTGGAGCACCCGCGCGCCGGGCGCGTCGGCGTCGAGCAGGTGCCCGAGTCCGCGGACCACCGCGACCGGGAGACCCGTCGCCTTGCCCTTGGCCAGGTCTGCCGCGGCGGCGATCTCGTCGCCGACCGCCGGAGCGGTCACCCCGAGTGGCCGTCCGCTCGCGTCGAGGGTCCCGGCGAGGTCGACGAGCAGCCGGACGCCACTCGCGCCGATCGCGACGTCGGTCTGCCCGGTGCGCCACGCCCGCCCGAGCGTGTCGGTGACGACCACGCCGAGGCGGAGGCCGAAGCGGGCCTCCAGGGCCGTGCGGATGCGGCGGGCGGAGGCGTCCGGGTCCTCCGGCAGACGGAGGACGGTGCCGTCGGCGGTGTTCGAGGCGTCGACCCCGGCGGCGGCACCGACGATGCCGAGCCGGTTCTCCACGATCCGGGTGACCCGCCCGTCGGGGGTGGGACGTTCGGCGACGACGCGGACGGTCTCCTCGGCGATCACGCGGTCACGATCGGCGGCGGGGGCCGTCCGCCCCTCGGCCTTCGACACGACCTTGCTCGTCACCGCGAGGACGTCGCCGTCGGCGAGCGCCTGCTCGGGGTCCGCGGCGATGGCGTCACCGATGAGCGCGGCGAGGTCGGCACCCGGAACGACCTCGGGCACGCCGTGGATGGCGAAGACGGTGAACCGGGTCACCTGGTCAGCTTCGGCAGGACCGCGTCGGAGAACACATCGATCCATTCTCGCTGGTTCCGCCCGACGTTGTGCAGGTAGATCCGGTCGAAGCCGAGGTCCGCGTACCGCTGCAACGCCCGGAGGTGCACGTCCGGGTCGCTCGAGATGACCATGCGGCCGTCGAAGTCCTCGGGGCGGACGAGCTTGGCCATCTGCTCGAACTCGAACGGCGAGCGGATGTCGGCCTTCGGGAACTTCATGCCACCGTTCGGCCACTCGACCATCGCGTTCCGGAGCGCCTCCTCGTCGGTCGGCGCCCAGGACAGGTGCACCTGGAGGACGCGGGGCATGGTCGACGGGTCCTTGCCGGCCTCGCGCGCGCCCTCGTCGAACTTGGCGAACAGGCCCGCGATCTTCTCGAGCGGTGCCCCCACCGTGATGAGGCCGTCGACCGTCCGCCCGGCGCGCTTGGCGGTCACGGGACCGGCGGTGGCGACGAGGATCTCCGGCGGCACCTCGGGCATGGTCCACAGCCGGGTCGACTCGAGCTTGAAGAAGGTGCCGGAGTGCTTGACGTCCTTGCCCGCGGCCGAGGCCCGGAACAGCTTCTGCATGACGTCGATGGCCTCGAACATGCGGTTGATGCGTTCCGGCGTCTCGGGCCAGTACTGCCCGACGACGTGCTCGTTGAGCGCCTCGCCGGATCCGAGTCCGAGCCAGTGCCGGCCCGGGTACATGGCGGCGAGGGTCGCGGACGCCTGGGCCACCATCGCCGGGTGCCAGCGGAACGTCGGAGCCGTGACGCCGGGCCCCATGTCCCCCCGGGTCCGTTCGCCGATGGCGGTGAGCACGTTCCACACGAACGAACTCTGACCCTGCGCGGGGACCCACGGCTGGAAGTGGTCGGCGGCCATCACCCCCGAGAACCCGTGCTGCTCGGCGTACTCGCTCAGCGCGACGGCCTCGGTCGGGTGGAACTGCTCGAGCATGGCGGCGTAGCCGATGGTCGGTCCGGTCACGGGATGCGTCCTCCTGTCGTGGGGGCCCGTGCGCCTGATGCATCCGCGGTCCGGGCTCCGGCTCGATCGTACGGGCGGTCAGGTCATGACGCTGGCTGCGGATCCGCGACGACCATCCGCTCCGCTCACGCTCCCCGGGCCTCCAGCCCGAGCGCCAGCGCGGCCCGCGCCATGTCGGCCGTGGCGTCGTCGTCGGTCATCCAGAGCGGGACGGCCCGGGTCGGGAGCCCGTCGCGCTGCAGCTCGGCCGCGGCGTCCGCGTCGACCTCGTCGACGAGCCAGGCGTCGAGCAGCCCGCCGTCCCGGCGGGCGCCGTAGTGCCGTGCGATCCCCGCGGCTGTCGCCTCGACGCCGGCCACCGCACAGCAGACGTCGGCCATGCCACGCACCGGTCGACCTCCGATCACCGGGGCGACGCCGACCACCGGACCCCGGGCCGCGGCGAGCGCCTCGCGGACCCCCGGCACGCCGAGCATCGTCCCGATCGACACCACCGGGTTCGACGGCGCGAGGAGCACGACGTCGGCACCACGGATCGCCGCCGCTGCCGCCGCACTGACCGACGCCCGTTCGACGCCCTGCTGCACGAACCCGTGCGTGGGGATCGCGGCGCGATGGCGCACCCACCACTCCTCGAAGTGGATGCGGTCCCGGGTGCCGTCGGGAC